>JBHENM010000133.1:0-4243 GCA_046262035.1 Acidimicrobiales bacterium
CGAGGTGCGGGCCAAGGTGTGGCGCCGGTCGGCAGCCACCATCGGGACGGCGACGGTGGTGCTCGACATCGACGGTTCGTTGCACCAGATCCACTCGGAGAACAAGGTCGACGCAGCGGCCAACTACAAGGGCGGCTACGGTTCCACCCGATCTACTGCTTCGCCGACGCCACCGGTGAGACCCTCGCCGTGCGTCTACGCCCCGGCAACGCCGGGGCCTGTCGACGTTGCCGCAATTCCCTAGCCCGACGCTGCCGTTATTCCCCACCGGGCTCCTGAGGTCAGGTGTCTACTCGATGGCGCCTCCTGTCTGTCGAGCCCTGCCCCAGCAGGTCCTCGAGCTGAGCGGCAAGGGCGTTGGCGGACGGCCAACCGAGGCTTTCGGCGACGGCGACCACGCGCTGGCCTCATGGCCGGCCGACCGGGGCCCGGACGTTTGGGGACGGGGTTGTCGCAGTCGGCGGCGGCGCAGATCGTCATGGCTTGGCCGCCCGGCCGGGACGGCGGTTGGGCCGGTAGCTGCGGCCGGGCATGTGCACGTGGTGGGCGCAGTTGACGAGGCGGTCGAGGATCGACTCGGCGACGACGGGGTTCGGGAACAGCGAGTACCAGTCCTCCGCCGACCGGTTGGCGGTGATGACGATGGAACGCCCGGCCCTCTCGCTCACCAGCTCGTAGAGGTCGTCGGCCTGGGACACGGTGAAGTCCCGCATGGCGAAGTCGTCGACTTACGCCGATTTCGGGATAGATCGACTTATCCCGAGGCCGCGATTATCCCGAGGAGACGTCGGCGCTGAGCGGAGCGCCTGACCGAGCGGGCCCGCCAAGTCGGCCGTGATGATCGGGCTCGGGATAATCGGATCACGTCGGCCGCCCTGATCCTCTGCCGCCGGAGCAACCCGCTCCGCGAAGGGAGGAACGATGGGAAGGATTTCGTGGACGAGGGGCGATGGCCCGCTGGCGTTGTTCGCTGACGGCTTTCGGGGAGAGCTGCTCAGGCTCGGCCACCCGGCGGGGTCGGCAAAGCACCACGTCGTGTTGATGGGCCAGCTGGACCGTTGGTTGGCGGCCGAAGGCTTCGCCGCCGGCGAGCTGACGCCCCTCGTCGCGCAGCGGTTCCTCGATGCGCGCCGGGCCATGGGGCAGCGCCGGGTCCCCACCCTCGCCACGTTGGGCGTCCTGTTCGACTACCTGCGCGATCGACAGCTGCTCCTGCCCGAGGAGCCGGCAGTGCCCACGCATCGCGACGAGCTGCTGGCGCGCTATCGCCGGCACCTCGTCCACGACCGGGGCCTGACGCCAAGCACCGTCCTGCGCTACGAGCGCTTCGCTCGGCGATTCCTCGCCGAGCGGGCGTCTCGCGCCGGCGGCGTGGTCGGGACCGAGAGCCTCTCGAGTGCCGAGGTCGGCGCGTACATGTTGGAGGCGGGCGCCCGCCTGGTCGTCGAGTCGGCCAAGCGGGAGGCCGCCGACCTGCGGGCGCTGCTGCGCTTCTTGTACCTGGACGGCGTCGTCGAGGCGGACCTGGGCGGCGCCATGCCGCCGGTCGCCACATGGCGAGGCACCCGGCTGCCACCGACGATGGCCAGGGCGGAGGTGGACGCGCTGGTGGAAGGCTGCGATCGCTCGACGGCCGCCGATCGACGGGACCGGGCCATTTTGGTGTTGCTGGCCCGCCTCGGGCTGCGATCGGGCGAGGTAGTGGCCCTCCAGCTCGGGGACGTGGACTGGCGCGCCGGGGAGGTCGTGGTGCGCGGAAAGGCTCGCCGCCGGGACCGGCTTCCGCTGCCCGTCGAGGTGGGCGAGGCGGTGGCGGCCTACCTCGTCGACGGTCGCCCTCCCTCCGAGCACCCCCAGCTGATCCTCACGGTCTACGCGCCGGCTCGGCCCGTCCACCCCAGCTCGATCACAAACGTCGTCTACCGGGCGTGCCGCCGTGCCGGGCTGGCCCGCGTGGGTGGACACCGCCTGCGCCACGCCTTGGCCACCGAGATGTTGCGCCACGGCGGGAACCTGCTCGAGATCGCCCAGGTGCTGCGCCAGTCCGACCTCGGGACGACCGCCGGCTACGCCAAGGTCGACCGGGCCGCCCTGCGCGCCGTCGCCCAGCCCTGGCCGGGGGCGGCACGATGAGCGTTTTCGCCCAGCACGTCGAGGAGTGCCTGCGCCTGCGCCGGGCCCTCGGCCACCAACTGGCCGACGCCGCGCGGCTCCTTCCCCGTTTCGTGTCCCACCTCGACTCCCTCGGCGCCGCCACGATCACCGTCGAGGTCGCGCTCGATTGGGTGCAGCTCCCCGACACCGGCCCCACCAGCTCGGTCTGGATGCGGCGGATGACCGCGGTGCGGGGCTTCGCCCGCTACATGTCCGGGATCGACCGGGCCACCGAGGTGCCGCCGCTCGGCCTGGTGACCTTCCGTCGCCATTGGCGGCCTCCGTTCATCTACGACCCCGCCGACGTCGAGGTGCTGATGGCCGAGGTGCCGCGTGTCGTGCCGAGCGAACTGAGGGCCGCCACGTTCCGGACGATGATCGGGCTGCTGGCCGCCACGGGCATGCGGGTCGGCGAGGCCATCGCCCTCCGCCGCGCCGACGTCGACTGGGGCGACGGCGTGCTCGTCGTGCGGGCGGCCAAGTTCGGCAAGTCGAGGGAGCTGCCGATCCACCCTTCCACCGTCGACGCTCTGGGCTCCTACGCCGACGAGCGCGGTCATCGCCCTGTGGCTCGGCCACGCCGACATCCGCTCGACCGACGCCTACCTGCACGCCGACATGTCGGTCAAGGAGCGAGCCCTCGCCCGCACTACGTCGCCATCATCGAAGGCAGGCCGCTACCGCCCACCGGACGCACTCCTCGCCTTCCTGGAGAGCCTGTGATTATCCCGACCATGCCAGCGGTCCGAGCGCCTCCGGCGGGACGCACTCGCCCTGGTCAAGATCTCCTCGGGATAATCGCGGCCTCGGGATAAATCGAGGACGAGCAATGCCGGTCGGGCCCATCGGCGCAGACGGCTCTCCCAGCTGCGGTCGGCGTGCCCACCGGCGAGATCGGCGAGGAGTCAGCTGGTCTTGGTGAACACCACGCTGTTCGGCGGCAGGCGGCGTGGCCGAGGGCCTGGGCCACGTGGGACTTCCCGACGCCGACGGGGCCGTGAAGGATCACGGACTCGCCGGCCTCGACGAAGCGCAGCGTGGCCAGGTCCCGGATCACCGCGGCGGGGATCTTGGCGTTGTAGGAGAAGTCGAACTCCTCGATGGTCGTGGTCTGCTCGAAGCGGGCGGCGCGCAGCCGTCGCTCCAGGGCAGCCGCCTCCCGGCGGGTGATCTCGTCCTGGCACAGGACCCCGAGGAACTCCAGGTGGCCGAGCTCGCCCGCGTGGGCCTGGGCCAGGCGAGCCTCCAAGGTGTCGAGCATTCCCGACAGCGACAGCGAGCGCAGGCTGGCCTCGAGCTGGTGGGGCCGGGTCACGACGCCTCGCCCTCGATGCCGAACAGCCCGGCGGGGCCGTGCAGGTGCGCCGGCGCCGAGGGCGCCCGGGACTCGGGCGCTCCTTCGCCCTCGGTGCCGGCGGCCAGGATGCCCTTCACCGTGCGATAGGACGGATCACCCACGGCCAGCGCCCGGGCGCACGCCGCCTCCAGGCGCTCGGCGCTGTAGCGCTCGGCCAGTCGGATCACGCCCTGGGCGGAGCGCAGCCGGTGCAGGGCGTTGAGCTCGAACAGCGCCTCCACCACCCCCAGCACCGAAGAGCCCAGCTCAGTGGCCCTGCGGCGGCACCACACCGGCGTGCGCATGAAGAACGCCACCTTCTCGGGTGGGAAGTCGGCCCAGTCGGTCTGCTTGCCACGCTCGATGCGGGCCCAGGTCTTGACCACCTCGCCGTCGACGAATACCTCGACGGTGCGCTCGCCCTCCCGGGCGTCGACCTCTTGGCCGATGAACCGCCACGGCACCGAGTAGAGGGCCTTGCCGACGCGGATGTGGCAGTCGGGGCCGACCTTGGGGCGCGACCACGACGCCAGCTCGAACGGCGCCGCCGGCAACACCAGCAGCGCCGGTGCCTCCACCGCCTCGAACACGGCCAACGGCTGGGCCCCGTCGAGGCTGCGGTGCGATCGACGACCGGCCACCTCGACGCACCACTGCAGCGCACCTGCCTGCATGTCGTCGAGGTCGTGCCACTGACGGCCCCGCCACATCGAGTCCCGCACGTAGGGGATCGGCCGTTCGACCCGGGGCTTG
>JBHENM010000134.1:0-4449 GCA_046262035.1 Acidimicrobiales bacterium
GGGTTCCACTCCGGGGACATCGAAGTGGATGACGAAGTGATCGCCGTGGCGGTAGGCGTCCATCACTATCGCCCTCGGGGAGCGGCCTTCGGCCCCACTCCTCAGGAGCTGCTCGATTGGATCTCGGAAGGGATCAAACCGCATAACCATCGCTCGTTACCTCCTCACGCACTTTATCCCGGCCCCCGAACCGAGCGATCACGGCGGGCCAGCAGGAAGCCGACGATCATTCCGATGACCATCGCGCCCGACAGCGCCACCCACAACGGCGTCTCGACCTTCGGAGAGAGGACGCGGATCTCAGTTTCCTCGGTGTTCTCGAAGTGGACTTTCGCACTCTCGCCCGGTGGTCGGGGTTGATGAGGTGCTCATCAGGCAGCAGTCGCGAGGGCTTCGATCAGGACGGTCGCCATTTCCGACTGGGCGGGCCAGGTTGCGAGCTGGGGGAAATGCGTTCGTGGTAAGGCGCGGCCTAGCTCAGCCACGGGGTCGGCGAAGACCACGGGGTGCGCTTGGCGGCGCACCAGGGCTGGGCGTTTCAGTCCGCGGCCTTGGTCTTCCGCAAGCGCCCGGTACCGCTCGGGCTGCGCAGCCCCGTAATGCTCCGTGCCGCCGGTCAGCGCGACTCCGACCGCCACGAGATACGGCCCGGCGGACGAGCCGCTCGATAATGCTCCTGCAGTCGCCGCGACGCGGCTGCCCTGAGTAGCGCACAGGTGCCGATGAAGGATGGTTGGGCGTCCCGTCGTGACCGTCCGATAACAGCACTTACGACCGGGGCCGCTCCCAGGCTTGCGTCCCACGAGCACGCGGGATCCCGGTCACGGCCTCCTTCGCCCGAAGTCAGCAACCTCGTGTCGCGCGAAGAAGCACCACACGGCGCGACGCGGAACCGCTGGCGTCACCGGCCCCGGGTGGGTTACCCGCGGCTACGGGGTCGGGACCGGCCTCCCGGCCGACCGGTCACAGACCCAACTCCAGGTCGAGACCCGGCCGCTCCACCGTGCGGGCAAAATGGATGATGTCACGGGCATCCTCAAGCTGACGCTCCCACGCGCCGGGCTCTGAGGTGACCGTGGCCGCCACCGGATCGGCCTCAGCACCGAGTCGAACCAGGTCGTCCGGCCGCTCGGAGGCCTCGCGCTCGCCGTCGTACATCCGGGCGAATATGCCGTGGCGACCTGCATGGTCGATGGGATCGCGCCAGACGCCCCGGTCCCGATCCCTTTCCATCTCGCTGGCCAGGGCGCACCAGACACGCTGACCGCCTCCTGACGCCGGCACCGGCCCGAGGGCCTGCACGACCGGCTCCGGTGGCTCCGCGGCGGTGGCGATGGCCACGACGCGCTCCGGCCGTGTCGTGTCGAGAGCCATGTCCAGCTCGTGGACGAGCGACACCAGCCGGGCGCGCTCCGGAGTGGCGATGGCGATGGCGGCATCGCGCTCCTTCGCCGACGCTCTCTCGGCCGCCAACTCCTTCGCATGGCGGGCCAGGGCGCTCTCCGCCGCCTTGACGACGTCCTGGGCATGGTCGAGCCTCCCGGTCGCCGATCGGATTGCCGTCTTGTCCTTGCGACCCCAATGACGCTCCTGCGCAACGGCGAGGGCCTGCTCGGCCTGGTCCCGGCGGACTCTCGCATCGGCCAGCAATCGCCGGTCGGCTGCCACGCGAGCCTTGGCCCCGGCCAACTCCCTGCTCCGGTCCGGTGGCAGCGCGGCCTCCAGGGCTGACAGATCGCCGAAGTAGGTGGACCGGGCGCCTCGGAGGCGTTCGATGCCGAAAACCAGGGGGTCACTCTGCCGCACCGCCCCAAGGGTGGCCGAAGCTCGACAATGGTCGAGCTCGGCCTGGATGCGGGCGACATCGCCGAGGCGCCACGCGTGAGTGCCGTCCCACCGGGCGCGCTTGTCCACCGCCTGCTCCGTCGCGGCAACGTTGGCCTCGCACTGCCGCACACCGTCACGGGCGGCCTGCAGCCGCTCGGTTGCCTTGTCCCAGCTCGGTTGCGGCCCGGGCGTGGGCCTTACGGCCTTCCCGCCGGACGCGGGCCAACCCGCCGGCGTCATGGAACCGCCCGGTCGCGCCCCCGAAGAAGGCCGCGGCTCCCTCCAGGTCATGGCGAGCACGGGCGAGAGCCTCCCGGGCCTGGGTCAGATCGCGACGCCGGTCCGGGGGCCGGGTGGCGACGATCGCCTGCTGGGCCTCCAGCTCGGCCTGGAGCCGGCGCTCGGAGACGGTGGGATCGGCGCCGGCGGCGAAGGTCTTCGGCTCCGCCCGTTCGAGGGCCTGGAGCACCTGGTTCTTCGCCGTCCGCCGGTCGGCCAGGATGCCGCCGTAGTCCACGTCGACGACCCGGGAGACGTTCCACGTGTGGGTCGGGAACCTCGAGCGGCTCTGGGCCACGTAGCCCTTGAAGTTGTCGAGGGCGGCGCTACCCAGCACGTGGACCTGGGCCCAGGTGCCGCCCTGGGAGCCGTCAACGGTGCGGGCCCAGGCGTGGGACATGTTCGGCGCACGATCCCGCCGGCGGCCCTCGACGAAGGCGGCGGGCAGCGTCGCCGTGCGCCCGTCGTCGACGGCGACCCGTAGGCCGAGACTGGTCACCTCCTCCACCGTGGCCGTCGTGCCGTTGTGGAGCCGGGCGGCGCCGGCGCCGAAGCGCGTGTGGAGCAGGATGCGGTCGCCGGGGCCGTAGCGGCGAGGCTCGGCGCCCCAGCCCGGGCCGGTCAGGAAATCCCCCGCCAGCTCGCCCCGGGCGGAGCGGAGCTCCCGGATGCGGTCCGCCAGGTCCTCGCAGTCGGCGTGGCTGGCGGCCAGGACGGCGACCGCCTTGGCGCCCAGGACGTCGGCGTCGGCCACCGCGGCGGAGGCCAGGGCCTCGCGGGTGGCCTGGGGCGTCTCCAGCTGGTGCTCCCAGCCGGCCTCGGAGCGGATGGCCTGGCTCCCGGCCACGTCGCCCTGGCGGTAAGCGGCGAGGGCCTCGCGCTCGGTCGGGTCGAGCTGGCGGCGGTTCTCAGTCAGCACCGGTGCCGGGATGGCGCTGTCGCTGCCGAGGCGTTCGATCTCGGCCGCCAGCCCGCCGGCCCGCACCGCCTGGGCCTGGCGCACGTCGCCCAGGGCCCAGAGCTGGGCGCCGGGGGTGGAGGCCACCGCGCCCAGGACGATCTCGGCATCCGCGGTCGAGGTCTGCGATGCTTCGTCGAGCACGACGACGGTCCCGGGCCGCAGGCAGCGGCCGGCGTCGAGGTCGATCCCCAGGCGGGCGATGGTCACGGCCTCGATGCCGACGGCGCGCAGCTCGCCCACCGCCTGGTTGGTGGTGGCCACGCCGAGCACCGGGCGGCCCGCAGCAGCGGCGGCCACGGCGCCGGCGTGGACGGCGGTCGTCTTGCCGAACCCGGCCGGGCTGATCAGGCTGCGCAGCGCCGGGCCGGGGCCGCACAGCGCCCGCACCGCCGCGGCCTGGTCGGGGCCGAGGCGGGGTTCGGCACCGATGGCCGAGGCCACCGCGTCGTCCGGCAGCGGCACCGACGGCGTCGTGGTCAGCGTCGCCAGGTGGCCGAGGACCCGGTCCTCCAGGGCCCGGTGGCGCGCCGTCGACCACTCCGGCGGGCGGCGCCGGGTCGCGGCGACGTCGACGTCCACCAGGCGCACGACCTGCTCGGACGACAAGAAGTCCCCGGCCAGTTCCTCGATGCCGGCCACGTCGAGGCGGCCGGCGCCCAGGGCCGCGATAGCGGCGACGACATGGGCCTGGTTGAACCGGGAGTCGTGGGCGCACAGGCCCTCCTCGGGGTCGACGAGGTGGGCGAAGACCTCGTCACGGCCCAGGCCCGGGTAGGCGCCGTCGCGCCCTCGCACCAGACCGAGCACCTTATCGGGCCGGTCGAGACCCACCGCCGCCGCCTCCGCGGCCCAGCGCCCCCGGAGCAGCTCCGGTGTGAAGCCGCGGTCCTTGGGGTCGCGGTATCGAAGGATGCCGCCTCGTCGGCCCGCATGCGCGCCGCCGGGCTCACATAGCGCTCTCCCGCCGCCTCCAGATAGGCCTCGATGTCGACGCTGCGCTTGGAGAAGGCCCGCAGCTGCTCGGGCGTGAACCCGACCATCTCCCGACAGCCGTGACGGTCGGGGCCCCAGATCACCTCCAGGCGCCGGGTGAGGATGCGGCGCAGCTGCTCCTGATAGATCGACCCCGCCGCCTTGGCCCAGTCGTGCAACGGCCCACCGTCGACGCTGCAGTGGCTGCCGTCGGCCCGCTGCACGATGTTGGGGATCAGGCAGTGGGTGTGGAGCTGGGGGTCGCCGGCCCGGCTGGTGCGGTGAACGAAGGTGGCCACCGCCCAGCCCTGCGTCGGGACCCGGGAGCGGACGCCGGTGACCTGCTGGCGGGCGAACGCGGCCTTGGACTCCAGGTAGTCGAGGGCGACGGTGACGGCCTCGACGTGGGC
>JBHENM010000135.1:0-23065 GCA_046262035.1 Acidimicrobiales bacterium
TCCTCACCACCCACGACCTCAACGGCATCGCCGCCCACCTCCCCCAGCTCGTGTGCCTGAACACCGAGATCACGGGTCGGGGGACGCCGCAGGAGGTCCTCACCCCCGACGTCCTGGAGCGCACCTACGGCGCGCCCATGGAGGTCCTCGAGCACGGCGGGATGCCCATCGTGGTGGATCCCGTCCAACTGGTGACGCTCAGGCCGGCCAGGACGCGCTTCACCGTCACCGGTTCGAAGCGGGGAGCGGCGTCGTGAGCCCGCTCGACTGGCTCACCGAGCCCTTCGAGTTCGCCTTCTTCCGCCACGGGCTCATCGTCGCCACCCTCGCCGGCGCGCTTTGCGGCCTCATCGGCGTCTACGTGACCCTCCGGGGGATGAGCTACATCGGCCACGGCCTGTCCCACGCCATCTTCGGCGGCGCCGCGGCCTCGGCCCTGGTGGGGTTCAACTTCTACCTGGGCGCCGGCCTGTGGGGCATGGCCTCGGCCCTGGCCATCGCCCGGGTCACCCGCCGGCGCATCATCGGCTCCGACGCCGCCATCGGCGTCATCACCACCGCGTCCTTCGCCTTCGGCATCGCCCTGCTCGGCCTCTACGGCCAGGTCCGCCGCAGCATCGACGCCGCCATCTTCGGCAGCGTGCTGGGCGTGACCATGGCCGACGTGTGGATCGTGGCCGGCGTGACGCTCGCCACCGTCGCCGTGGTCCTCGCCTTCTACCGCAAGTTCCTCTTCACCACCTTCGACCCCGAGGTGGCCGACGTCTCCGGCGTGAACACGGCCCGGATGGACGCCCTGCTGATGCTCCTGCTGTCGGTCTCGATCCTGGCCACCATGAAGGTGCTGGGCGTGGTCCTCATCGCCGCCATCCTGGTCATCCCGCCCGTGGTGGCCCGGATGCTCACCAACAGCTTCGCCCGCATGCTGTGGCTGTCCACGGGCATCGGCGCGGCCTGCGGCTTCGCCGGGATGGTGCTCAGCTACCACCTCGACGTCTCCTCCGGGGCGACGATCGTGCTGGTCGGCGCGGCCGTCTTCGCCGTGGTCTTCGCCGTCACTGGTCCGCGTGGGCGCCGGCGGGCCGCCGGTCTCGCTCCCGAGCACGACGGGCCGGCGCTGGTCGGCGTGCCTGGCCCGTAGCCGTCCAGCACATCGACGAACGGCCTCCCCGGGGCGCCGATTGGACGCGCTGGCCCGCACCGGACAGTGTAGGAAGCGCCGTGCGACGCAACCGCCGTTTGGCCGCCCTCAGCGCCAGCCTCCTCGTCCTCCTCGCCGCCTGTGCTGAAAACGCGCCTCAGGACACCCTGGAGCCGCAAGGTCCGGTCGCTCGGGAGATCGACCGGCTCATCGACCCAGTGTTCATCGTGGCCGGGGTGGTCTTCGTGCTGGTCCAGGCACTGGTCGTCATCGCCGTCATCAAGTTCCGGGCCAAGCCGGATTCGCCCGAACCCGAGCAGATCCACGGGAACACCCGCCTGGAGGTGGGCTGGACCCTCGCGCCGGCCCTGATCCTGCTGGCGGTGGCCGTCCCGACCATCGCCACCATTTTCGACCTGGCCAAGCGGCCGGAGAACCCGGTCAAGGTCACCGTCATCGGCCACCAGTTCTGGTGGGAGTACCGCTACGACGACCTGGGCATCGTGACCGCCAACGAGCTGCACATGCCGACAGGCCGGGACGTGGAGCTGACCCTGGAGGCGGTCGACGTCATCCACTCCTTCTGGGTGCCCAAGCTGGCGGGCAAGACCGACGTCATCCCCGGCCGCACCAACAGGATGAAGCTGATCGCCGACAAGCCGGGCACCTACCTGGGGCAGTGCGCCGAGTTCTGCGGGACGTCCCACGCCAACATGCGCCTGACCGCCGTCGCCCAGACGCCGGCCGAGTTCGACACCTGGGTCCGCAACCAGCGGGCGCTGGCGCCGGAGCCGGCGGCGGGAACCCCGGCGGCCGACGGCAAAGCCCTGTTCACGGCCAAGGGTTGCGCCGGCTGTCACACCGTCGAGGGGGTCTCCCGAGGTCAGCTCGGGCCCAACCTCACCCACTTGCACAGCCGCTCCACGTTCGCCGGAGGCATCTTCGACATGACTCCGGAGCGGTTGCGAGCCTGGTTGCGCAACCCGCCGGAGGAGAAGCCGGGGGCCAAGATGCCCGATCTGGGCCTGACCGCCGACGACATCACCAAGCTCCTCGCCTACCTGGAGACGTTGCAATGACCATCACAGCCGCCAAGTACCGGCATCGAGCCGGGTAGCCTCGCTCCGCCGATGGCCATAGTCACCCAGCCGCCGCCCAGCCCGGCCCCCCTTCCGCCTCCTCCGGGGTCGGCGCGGCCCGCTCCCGTGCGCCTGCTCCGTCGCCCGACCCACCCCACGGGCCTATGGAACTGGCTGACCACCATCGACCACAAGAAGTTGGGGATCCTCTACTCGGTCACCGCCTTCGTGTTCTTCCTCATCGGCGGAATCGAGGCTCTGCTCCTGCGCCTGCAGTTGGGCTCGCCGGAGAACACCGTGCTCAGCCCCGATGCCTACAACCAGGTCTTCACCATGCACGGGACGACCATGATCTTCCTCGTCGTCATGCCGCTGTCGACCGGTCTGGCCAACTACCTGGTACCGCTCATGATTGGCGCCCGGGATGTGGCCTTCCCCCGTCTCAACGCCTTCAGCTACTGGGTCTTCCTCGTCGGTGGCCTGTTCATGTACTCGAGCTTCTTCCTGGGAGGAGCGCCCGACGGTGGGTGGTTCGCCTACGCGCCGCTGTCACGGGACCTCCCCGGGCACAACATGGACTTCTGGGTCTTCGGGCTCCAGATCCTGGGCATCGCGTCGCTGGCGGGCGCCATCAACCTGATCGTCACCATCATCAACATGCGGGCGCCGGGCATGAGCCTGTTCCGGATGCCCATCTTCGTGTGGATGACCCTGGTGGCCCAGTTCCTGTTGCTGTTCGCCATGCCTATCATCGCCGTGGCCCTGTTCCTGCTGATGTTCGACCGGATGTTCGGGGCCAACTTCTTCAACACCCAGGCCGGGGCCGATCCGCTGCTGTGGCAGCACCTGTTCTGGCTCTTCGGCCATCCCGAGGTCTATATCCTCATCCTCCCGGCCATGGGGGTGGTGTCGGAGGTCTTACCCGTCTTCACCCGAAAGCCGCTGTTCGGCTACCAGGTCATGGTCATCTCCGGCATTGCCATCGGCTTCATGGGCTGGGGTGTGTGGGCCCACCACATGTTCGCCACCGGCCTCGGCCCCGTGGCCACGTCGGCCTTCGCGGCGTCGACCATGTTCATCGCCGTGCCCACCGGGGTGAAGATCTTCAACTGGCTGTCGACCATCTGGAAGGGGAAGGTGCGAATAACCGCGCCCTTCCTGTTCGCCGTGGGGTTCGTCACCATGTTCACCATCGGCGGCCTGTCGGGCGTCACCCACGCCGTCGTTCCGTCCGACACCCAGCAGACCGACACGTATTACATCGTCGCCCACTTCCACTACGTGCTCTTCGGCGGGAGCATCTTCGGCCTGTTCGCCGGGGTCTACTACTGGTGGCCGAAGTTCACGGGCAAGATGCTCTCGGAGCGCCTGGGCAAGGTCCATTTCTGGCTCATGATGATCGGGTTCAACCTCACCTTCGGCCCGTTCCACATCCTCGGGCTCCAGGGCATGCCCCGCCGGGTGTACACCTACCCCGAGAACCGGGGCTGGGACTTCTGGAACTTCGCCGCCACCATCGGGTCGTTCATCATCGCCCTCTCGGTTCTCGTCTTCATGATCAACGTCCTGCGCACTCGCAAGACGGCTCGGTTGGCCCAGGACCCCTGGGACGCCCGAACCCTGGAGTGGAGCATCCCGTCGCCTCCTCCCGAGCACAACTTCGACGTGATCCCTCTGGTGACGGCCCGCGACGACTGGTGGCACCAGAAATACGAGGAGGACGACGAGGGCAGGCCCGTGCTGCGCCAGCGGTCGGAGGCCGAGGAGGAGGCCGAGACCACCGAGGTGCTGGCCAAGGGGGTCGAGGAGAGCGCCGGGGGGAACGGCCAGGGGTCCGGCGAAGACCCAGACGATGCCGACTCCGAACAGGCCGAGGACGAGCACGCCGATGCCGGTGAGCCCCACGCCGACGCCCACACCGACGAGCACGGCGACATCCACATGCCGTCGCCGTCCTACTGGCCGCTGGTGGCCTCCCTTGGCCTGGCCGTCATCTGTTACGGCCTGATCTACCGCACTTGGGCCGTGGCCATCCTGGGAGGCGTCTGGATCCTCGGCAGCCTCTACGCCTGGGCCCTGGAGCCGTCCACCGCGCCTGAGGAGCCCGAGCTTTCGACGTCCACCGAGCTGGAGCCCGTGTCCCAGGGCTCGGGGGCGTCGGAGACGTGAGCGCTCCCACCACCACGACGGGCACGGACACGCCCAACGCCGCTCATGGTTCCCACACCGAGGCCGAGCCGGGACACCCGCCCACGTCCACCGGCCTGAGCCACGAGAAGGTGGCCATATGGGCCTTCCTCGGCTCCGAGTGCCTCCTGTTCGGGGCCCTCATCTCCACCTTCCTGCTCTACAAGGGCCAGGACGTCGCGGGCAGCATCACGCCGGCCGACGTCTACGACATCCCCTTCACCTCGGTCAGCTCCTTCGTCCTGCTCATGAGCAGCCTGACCATGGTGCTGGCTTTGGCCGCCATCCAGAAGGGCGACCACCGCGGCACCCGGGTGTGGCTGCTGACCACCGCCCTCCTGGGCGCCTCCTTCGTGGGCGGGCAGGTCTACGAGTTCACCGTCTTCATCCGGGAAGGCCTCACCCTCAAGACCAACCTCTTCGGCAGCAGCTTCTACGCCATGACCGGCTTCCACGGGGCCCACGTAACCCTGGGCGTGCTGATGCTCCTGTCTCTGTTCAGTATGTCGCTGAAGGGTCGCCTGCCGGCGGAGAAGGCCGAGACGGTCGAGCTGGTCGGCCTCTACTGGCACTTCGTCGACATCGTCTGGATCGTGATCTTCACCCTGGTGTACCTGATTCCATGAGCGACGTTCACACTCCCTCGTCGGAGACTCCTCCGGAAACGGGAACGCCTGAGGCCGACCCCGGTCCCGTCGTCAAGACGTCGCCCGAGGAGGGCGGCACCACCCACGACCACCCCAGCGAGTGGCAGTACATAAAGGTCGCCCTGGTCCTCGCTGCCATCACCCTGGCCGAGGTCGCCGTCTACTACGTCGAGTCGCTGGAAGGCCTCCTCGTACCCATCCTGATCGCCATGTCGGTGGTCAAGTTCGGCCTGGTCGTGCTGTGGTTCATGCACCTGCGCTTCGACAGCCGCCTGTTCCGCCGCCTGTTCCTGACCGGCATCTTCTTGGCCCTGTTCTGCTACATGATCTTCCTGACCAGCCTCCACGTCTGGAGCCGGTAGCCCGCCCATGTTCGGGGATGTGACCCGGGCCGGGCTTCCCGGTTGGCACTTCCACCCCGACGTCTGGCTGCTGCTGGCCCTCCTCGAGGGTGCCTACCTGCTCGCCCTGCGGAGGCATGCGGCTCGCACCGGCGAGGGGGCGGCCCGGCCGGCCCAGATCGTCTTGTTCAGCGCCGGGGTGGCCACCCTGTGGCTGGCCTCGGACTGGCCCGTGCACGACCTGGGCGAGGGCTACCTGTACAGCTTCCACATGGTGCAGCACCTGTTGCTGACCCTCGTGGCCACGCCCCTTCTGCTCCTGGGCACGCCCCCCTGGCTGGCCCGCCGCCTGCTGTCGCCTCAGTGGCTGATGAAACTGGTGCGGGGGATCAGCCGGCCGGTACCCAACCTGGCCCAGGCCAACGTCATCCTCATCCTGAGCCACTGGCCGCTGGTGGTCGACGCCACCCTTCGCAACCACCCGCTGCACTTCGTGGCCCACGCCGTGCTCATCGCCTCGGCCAGCCTCCTGTGGTTGCCGGTGGTGAGCCCCCTGCGCGAGGTGCCGAGGATCGCCCCCCCGGCCCAGATGCTGTACCTGTTCCTCCAGACCATCATCCCGACCGTCCCGGCCTCGTTCCTCACCTTCGGCAAGAAGGCCCTGTACCCGATCTACGAGTCCTTTCCCAGGCTGTGGGGCATCTCTGCCGTCGGAGACCAGCAGGTGGCGGGGCTGATCATGAAGATCGGGGCGGGCGCCTACCTGTGGACGGTCATCATCGTGATCTTCTTCCGCTGGTACGCCCGAGAGGAAAGGTCGAAGGCCGACGAGGTGCTGCTTTGGGACGACGTCGAGCGTGAGCTGCGCCGGTTGGAACGCCCGGAGGGCGCCCGCTAGGAGCCAGTAGGTGCTTTTAGCATCTATTGAGAGTAAGTGCCGGTCATGAGGAAACTGTGCGGAACACAGAGCGCGGCTGCGCGCCGGCGGGAGCCCAGGTCGCCCTACGCACAGGAGGTCCATTGCGCAAGCACATGCCCCTCGGAGCGTCGGTCATAGCCGCCGTCGCCCTGTTGGTGACCGCGGGTCCGGCCTTCGCTCCCCACGTTGCGCAGATGCAGGTCAACCCGGGCACGGCCAAGCCCGGCCAGGAGGTGTCCGTCTTCGGGCCGCGGGGATACGGGAAGACGAACCCGGTTGAGGTCCGCTGGGACGCAGTGGACGGCCCCGTCCTCGGCACCTTCCAGCCCAACTCGGAGGGCTTCGCCATGTGGGGCCCCGGCACCATCACCATCCCCGCCGACGCCAAGCCCGGTAACCACACCCTGTTCGTCACCCAGAAGCTAGAGAAGGACGAGAGCCACATCCGCGGCGTCCCCGTCCGGACCGTCATCCAGGTGAGCGACGCCAACGGGGCCGTGCCCGTCGTCGGCGAGCAGGGCAACCAGGTGGTGCCGAGAACGGCCACCCTGCAGGAGGACGAGCCCGTGAGCGCGGGCGCTCTCGCCCTGGTCGCCCTGGGTGCGGCGGGCGTGGCCATGTTCGTCGCCGGGATGGCGGCGCTGGCCGCCGGCCGCCGTAGCCCGGAGCAGACGCCCGAGCGGGTGAGCGCCCGATGAGGGCCCGCGGAGCGCGCCGAGCGGGCATGGCGGCCCTGCTGGCGGCCATGGTGGCGGCTCAGGGTGGTGCCTTGGCCGCCGACGAGCCGGTGGTCACCAAGGCCTTCAACGTCACCGGTGACGACCTCGCCCCCACCCGGACCTACTCGGCCCCGGCCATGGCGGTCGACCCCAACAACTCGATGAACATCGTGGCGTCTACACCCGAGTTCCGGAGTAAGACCTGCAAGCTCATGCGGTCCAGCGACGGGGGCCGCACCTGGAGGATCCTGGACCAGAGTCCGAACCTGGAGTCGTACCCGTTCTGCTTCCATACCTCGGGCACGCAGTACCAGACGAACGTCGCCTTCGGCCGGAACGGGACGCTGTACTACGCCCTCACCGGCTACGACAACAACGACCTGGGGGCGGCCGATCCTCACGGGGGCGTCTACGGCAACCTCAGCGTTCTGCTGGCTCGCTCGACCAACCTCGGTGAGAGCTGGGAGACCACCCTCGTCCGCAACAGCCGGGGCAAGGTGGGGGCCGAGGGCGAGAACAACCGCCCGGTGACCGGCCTGGCCGTGGACACCAAGAGCGGTAACGACGACATCGTCTACGTGGGCTGGCAGAAGAACGCCCCGGCGGGGGTGACGCCCGCCCCGGTGGGCCACGCCATGATGGCGGTGTCCACCGACGGAGGCAGGAGCTTCGGCGAGCCGGTCAAGCTGGCGGGCGAGTACTTCAAGGACAAGCCCGATCCCAACGCCTACGGGGGCGGGGCGCCCCAGCTGGCGGTGGACAACGAGGGCACCCTCCACGCCGTCTTCTTCGGGAGGACGACGGTTCAGGGCGGTCCGCCCGTCAACGCCATCCTCGTCTCCAGCACCAGGGACCGGGGCAACACGTTCACCGTCACCGAAGCGGCGCCGCCGAGCCCGTACTACCTGCCCCTGATCATGACGTGGAACCCCGAGGGCGGGAGGCGGGGCAGCCTGCACCTCGTCTACGAGGACAAGATCGGCGCGGAAGCGGGATTGAGCGACCGTGACATCTTCCACAAACGGTCCACTGACGGCGGCAGGACGTGGACTGCGCCGAAGATGATCAACGACGACAACCCCAACAACCTGCCGGGGACGGGATCGCACCTCCAGGTGAACCCCAACATCACGGTCGCGCCCAACGGCCGTCTGGACGCAGCCTGGTGGGACTTCCGGGACGACACCGGCGGCTTCACCAACGACGTCTACTACGCCTTCTCGGAGGACAACGGTGCGACGTGGTCTAAGAACTACCGGATCACCGACCGCTCGATCGACAGACGGGTCGGCGTGTGGAGCAACGGCTACGACATGCGGACCCCGGTGGGCATCGCGTCCACCAACGAGCTGGCAGTGGTCGCCTACGACGACACCCGTAACACGTTGAAGGTGGGCGAAGGCCAGGACATCTTCTCGGCCGTGGTGCAGCACGAGGTCCTCGGTTCCGGAGCCAACGACGCCGCCCGCTACGTGCTGGCCGCGCTCGTAGGCTTGGCCGCGGTGGGCTTGATCCTGCTGGCCGTTAGCTTCGCCGCCGGGCGCCGCACCCGCTCGGAGGAGCCCCGGCCTGCTCCACGTGACGACCGGACGCCGGCCCCGGCCCCCGCTGATGCCGACCGGAAGGTGTGTACCAGCTAGCTAAGGGAGCGAGCTAGGGGAGCCCGGCTTCGGGCTCCCCTAGCGACTCCGAGTGGCCCCGGTGACGCCGGCGAGGAGCGCTACCAACGCGGCCACCAGCAGACATCCCCCCACCAGGAGCCGCACGTCCAGGCCGCCCCGCCCGGAATTCTCAGCGGCCGGCTTCAGGTAAACCGACTCGACCAGTTCGCTGGTCAACGGTGCCGTAGCCGCCGCCGGCGGGGCCGCTGTTTGACCAACCATGGGCGGCGCGCCCGCGGCCTCCACCCGAGCCTCCACCGGGGCTGGACCGGCGGCAGTGACCGTCGGCGGTTCCGCCTCCAGGGGCGCGTCCTGCTCCAGTGCCGGATCCGCAGCGGGGGTGGCGGTGACCGGCTGGGGATTCGGGACCGGATTGGCAATCGGTTGGACAGCGGGGGCGAGAACCGTGAACATCGGAACTGCGATCTTGCTGAAGGTTCCGTTGCTCGAGACCCGGATGGGATACTTCCCGGGGCCCGTGCCGGCAGGGATCGTGACCTCGGCTCGGAACCGCCCTGCCGACGGCCTTCCGGCCGAGTCGGAAGGCACGCTGCTTCTGCCAAGCGGAACGTTGCCGGTGGCGGTTTCCAAGAACACTTCGATCGTGCCGGGGGTCCAGCCCTCGCCCTCGACGAACACCGGTTGACCAGCCGCGCCCGACCCGGAGCTCAGGCTCAGCGTTTCGGCTCCGGCAGTGCAGGCCCAGGCGAAGCTGGCCGCCATCAGGACCGCGATTAGGCCCGTGGCCGCGGCTACTCCCCCCACCCTGGGTGCCGTACCGATCCGCCTCACGCAAGAGCCTCCTCGTCCCATCGTGCTCCTTCGGACCTCGAGGCGCAATGCTGGGGCAGAATCGACGGATGACCGGCGACCACGGATGGCCGGTCCGCGTGCCGGCCAGGGTCAACCGACTCCTGCTCATGGCCATCGCTCCGCTGGTCCTGGCCACCGTCGCCGGCCTGATCGTGCTGTGGCCGGACCGCGATCTTCCCGCCCGGCCGTCGAACCTGGGTGCGCCCGTCGACCTGGAGACAGGGACCGTTACCAAGGTGACCCTGGCCCCCTGCGGAGGCGGGGGTGGGAATCGCCCGACGAGTGAGTGCGTGGCCGCCGACGTGCGGGTCACCAGCGGACCGGACAAGGGAACGACGACCGTGCTCGACCTCAGCGTGGGGGCCGGAAATCCCACCCTGGAGGAGGGGGACCGCATCGTCGTCGGGCGTTCCACCGACAGGCGCGCCGGGACGATCTATTACTTCTCCGACTTCCAGCGCCGGACACCGCTCCTGCTCCTGGGTGTGCTGTTCGCGGTGGTGGTGATCGCCGTGGGCCGCGTCCGGGGCCTCACTTCGCTCGTAGGGCTGGCCATCACCTTCGTGGTGCTGGTGAAGTTCGTGCTCCCGGCCATCTTGGAAGGGCGCAGCCCGCTGGCGGTGGCCACCGTTGGCGCAGCCGCGGCCATGATCGTCATCCTCTACCTGTCCCACGGTTTCAATGCCCAGACGAGCACGGCCCTCCTGGGCACCCTGGCCAGCCTGGCCATCATCGGGGTGCTGGCTACGTTCTTCGTGGACTTGGCCCAGATCGTCAACCTCGGCACCGAGGAGGCGACGTTCCTGCAGGTCAGCGCGTCGCAGGTCAACCTTCAGGGGTTGCTCCTGGGCGGGGTCATCATCGGCTCTCTCGGCGTCCTCAACGACGTCACCGTCACCCAGGCATCGGCGGTGTGGACCCTGCGGGCGGCCAACCCGGCGTGGTCGGGTGTGACGCTCTACCGCGGGGCCATGCGGATCGGGCGCGACCACATCGCCTCCGTCGTCGACACCCTGGTGCTGGCCTACGCCGGCGCGTCTCTCCCCCTGCTCCTTCTGTTCACCCTGGCCAGCCGGCCCGTGGGCGACGTCCTCACAGGCTCCCTGGTGGCCGAGGAGATCGTCAGGGCCCTCGTGGGGAGCATCGGCCTGGTGGCCTCCGTGCCCCTCACCACGGGCCTGGCCGTGCTGGTGGCGAGCCGGGCGGAGGCGTCGCCGCGGGCCGGCGAGGTACTCCCGCCGGCGTAGCGGAGCGACCGTCACTACCCCGTCCGGGGCAGGGCAGAAGCCGTCGAGGGTCGGACGACGGGACACGGAGGGCCGGCGCACACTCGGTCCATGACGAAAGCCACAGGAATGAACGACCCGGGGGTGATCGAGACCCGCGGCCTGACCAAGCGGTACGGCGGGCAGACGGTGGTCGACTCCCTCGACATCTCCGTGCCCACCGGTGTGATCGCCGGGTTCGTGGGCCCCAACGGCGCGGGCAAGACCACGACCCTGCGCATGCTGCTCGGCCTGGTCCGTCCGACCGACGGGCAGGGCCACGTCCTGGGCGTTCCCCTCACCGAGCCGTCCGGCTACCTGGCCCGGGTCGGCGCCCTGATCGAGAGCCCCGCCTTCTACCCCGGCCTGTCGGGTGTACGGAACCTGGCCGTGCAGACCACTCTCAGCGGGATCGAACCGGGCCGGATTCCCGTGGTCCTGGACCGGGTGGGTCTCGCCCACCGTGGCGCCGACCCCTACCGGACGTACTCCCTGGGCATGAAGCAGCGACTGGGCATCGCCGCCGCGCTCCTGGGCGAGCCCTCTCTGCTCATCCTGGACGAGCCGACCAACGGCCTGGACCCCGCCGGGATAAGGGAGATGCGCGAGCTGTTGCGATCGCTCGCCAGTTACGGGCGGACGATCTTCGTCTCCTCCCACCTGCTGGCCGAGGTGGAGCAGGTGTGCGACTGGCTGGTGGTGATCGAAGCCGGGCGCCGGGTGTTCCAGGGGTCCACGGCGGACCTGATGGCCGGTGGGGGCGACAGGCTGGTCGTCAGCTGCGAGCACGTGGACGACCTGCCCCGCTTGGAGAAGCTCCTGGCCCAGCGGGGACTTCACCCCAAACGGGACGGCGACCGCCTGTGGGTGGACGTCGCCTCCGCGCTCGGCGCTAACGGTGCCGGGCTGACGCCGGTCTTGGCCGACATCAACCGGGCGGCGATGGCCGAGCAGCTCACCCTCGTCGAGCTCACGGTGGCCAAGCGTCACCTCGAAGACCGATACCTCACCTTGATCTCAGGAGGCGTCCGATGATCCGTTCCTTTCGATCCGAGCTGCTGAAGATGCGCCGGCCGAGCGTCGTGTTCGGCGCCGGCGGGGCCATGCTCGGCTTCGCCCTGCTGGCCACCGTCCTCACGTTCGTGACCGCCGACGCATTCACAACGGCGGCAGTCGTGCGGCCGCCGTCGGAGGGCGCCGGCTTCGACGCCATCCTCGCCGACCTGGGCCAGGCCGGTGGGCTGACACGCGGCTTCAGCATCGCCGCCGGGTTCATCAGCCTCCTCGTGTTCGTCGTCTTCCTGACCAGCGTCACGGCCGAGTACGGCCACGGAACCCTGCGTGTGCTGTTGACCCGCGAGCCGGGTCGGGCCCGTCTCCTCGGAGGAAAGGTGCTGGCCCTGCTCGCCGGCACCGCCGCCGCCCTGCTGGTGGCCCAGCTGTTCAGCGCCGGTGCAGCCGTGATCCTGGCCGGGCTGCGGGAGGTGCCCACAGGCGAGTGGTTCAGCGGTACCGGCGTTGTCGCCGCCGGAGGCGACTATCTCAACGCGCTGCTCACGGCCACGTTCTTCGGGGTGCTGGGAATCGCCCTGGGCGTGCTCCTGCGCGCGACACCCCTCGCCCTGGGCGTCGGCCTGGCCTGGCTCATGCCCTTCGAGCACATCGTCCAGAACGGATGGGCCGGGGCCGGGCGGTGGTTCCCGGGGCTCGTCTTCGAAGCCGTCGGTCGGGGAGGGAACGCGGTCACGACCTACCAGCGTTCCCTGGTACTGGCTGTCGCCTTCACCGCCGTGGCCTTCATCGCCGGGAGCGCCAGCTTCATGCGCCGGGACGTCAGCACCTGAGTTCCGCTCAGACGGCCGCTCGGGCCAGAAACAGGGCCGGGCGCGCCGGTCTCAGCCGCTAGGTTCCCGTCCGTGCTGGACGCCAAGCGGCTGAGGACCGACCTGGACGCCATCAAGGCGTCCCTGGCCCGGCGCGGCGTCGAGCCCTCCGAGCTGGACAAGGCGGCGGCCCTGGACGAGCGGTGGCGTCACCTGACGGGCCGCCAGGAGAGGGTGCGGGCCCGCATCAAGATCCTTTCCCGGGAAGTGGGCGAGGCCCGGCGAGCGGGAGACGCAGCCGCCGCCGAAGCCAAGGCGGGTGAGAGCCGGAGCCTGGGCGACGAGGAGAAGGCGCTGGCCCTGGAAGTGGAGGGCACGTCGGCCGAGCTGCGGGACGTCCTGCTCCGCATCCCCAACCTCCCCGACGCCTCCGCTCCCGATGGGCTGACGCCCGAGGACAACGTCGTCGTCCGGGTGGAGGGCCACGACCCCGAGGCCTACGGCCCCCACCAGCGGGTGCCGCACTGGGAAGTCGGGGCCGAGCTCGGGATCCTCGACCTGCCGGCGGGGGCCAAGCTCTCGGGCTCCATGTTCCCCCTATTCCGGGGAGCGGGGGCCACGCTGGTACGGGCCCTCTGCCAGCTCGCCCTGGACCGAAACGCCGACGCCTTCGAGGAGGTCCGGCCGCCCACCCTGGTGCGGACCGAGACCATGGTGTCCACCGGCCACCTGCCCAAGTTCGAGGACGACGCCTACCACGTCGAGCGGGACGACCTGTGGGCCATCCCCACGGCCGAGGTTCCCCTGACGTCGCTGGCCCGGGACGAGGTGCTCGAGGAGTCGAACCTCCCGTGGCGGCTCATGGCCCACACCAGCTGCTTCCGCCGCGAGGCCGGCTCCGCCGGCCGCGACACCCGCGGGCTGCTGCGGGTGCACGAGTTCGACAAGGTCGAGATCCTGGCCTACTCGACTCCCGAGGACGCGCCCGGTGTGCACGAGGAGCTGCTGGCCCGGGCCGAGGGCTCGCTGCGGGCCCTCGGGCTCCCCTACCGCGTGCTCGACCTGTGTGCCGGAGACCTGGGGGGCTCCTCGGCCCGGACCTTCGACCTCGAGGTCTACGCCCCCGGCTGCGACCTGTGGCTGGAGGCCTCCTCCATCTCCTGGTTCACCGACTACCAGGCGCGCCGAGCCAACATCCGCTACCGGAAGGAGGGCGGAGGCCCCCCCGCCTTCGTCCACACCCTCAACGGGTCGGGCCTGGCCGTGCCCCGGGTGTGGGCCGCCCTGGTGGAGACCTACCGCCAACCCGACGGCTCGGTCGAGGTGCCCGAAGTGCTGCGCCCGTACCTCCGAGGATTGACCCGGATCGAGCGGTAGCGTCCTCGGCTGTGAGTCGGGCGCAGACCGTGTTCGCCATCGCTTTGGGGGCGGTGGCTTTCCTGGTGATGGTGGTGGCGGGCTACGTGGCCTCCTCCACCCGCTGGGGCGACCGCTGGTACCGGCCCGGGCGGCGCAACCGGTGAGCCCGGGCAACACCACCTACCGGGGCAAGTCGGGCCAGTGGGCGTTCATCGTGCACCGGGTGACGGGCATGCTCGTCTTCCTCTTCCTGCTGCTTCACGTGGTGGACGTCTCGCTGGTGCGGTGGCCGTCGCTGTACGACGACGTTCACCGCCTGTACGGCAACGTCCTCCTGCGGCTGTTCGAGGTCGGCCTGCTGTTCGCCCTGCTGTTCCACGCCTTCAACGGGCTCCGCATCATCGCCGTGGACTTCTTTCCCGGTGCGGTGGCCAACCAGCGACGCCTGCTGGGGACGGCGGTGGCCCTCACCGTGGCCGCCGGTGTCCCTTCGGCCGTGGTCATCATGTGGCCGTTCTTCGAAGGCCGGTTCTGACCGTGCCCACCGACACTTCGGACCAGGTCACGGAGACCAGTACACGTCCTCGCGCCGGCTTCGAGGCGTGGTCCTGGTTGTTCATGCGCTTCTCCGGCCTCGTCCTCGTGTTCCTGGCCCTCCTGCACTTCGCCATCACCCACGTCCTCAACGACGTGGTGGACACCGACTACCGCTTCGTCGCCAACCGCTGGGACAACCCGTTCTGGCAGCTGTTCGACTGGCTCCTGCTCGCCCTTGCCCTCCTCCACGGTGCCAACGGGGCCCGGTGGGTGATAGAGGACTACGTGCGCCGGCCCCGCCCTCAGCGGACGGTCAAGGCCGTGCTCTACGGGCTCAGTGGGGTGTTGCTGGTGTACGGCACCGTGACCATCGTCGCATTCTCGCCCGCCTGATCACTGCGGCTTGACCGGCACGGCCTGGCACCGCTGGCAGCGACCCAGGACGGCGAAGTGGTTGGGGCGGATGGCGAAGCCGTAGTCGGCCTGGAGGCGGCCGGCCAGGTCCTCGAAGAGGGCGTCGGGCACCTCAATCACGGCCCCGCAGTGCTCGCACACCAGGTGCTGGTGGGCTTCGTCGGACAGGTGGTACACGGCCCGGCCGTGGCCCAGGTGCACGTGGTCGACCACGCCCATCTTCTCCAGCGTGTCCAGGCAGCGGTAGATCGTGGTGAGGTGGACGTCGGGATGGGCTTGTTGCACGGCGGCGGTGAGCTCGTCCGCCGTCACGTGGCCCTCGGCAGCCAGGAGGGCGGTGATGATGGCCCGGCGGGCCGTCGTGAGTCGCCCGCCGCGGTCCCGGAGCATCCCCAGGATCGACTCCAGACGGTGGGGCGCAGGCGTGCCCGGCACGGTGGGAGAGCGTACCGGGCGCGGTCGGAAGGGCGGTGGGCGACGGTACTGTGACCCCAGTTCCTGATGCTCCCCACGCCCGGCCCGACCGACCCATCCGGCACCCGACGCCCGCTCTGGTTGCTGGCCGGGCTGGTCGTGGCCCTCATCGTTGCCGGCCTGGCCGCGGTGGTGCTCCGTGACGACGACAGCACCGGGGGGGAGGTCGGCGCCGGCGGGCCGGCCACCACGGTCACAACTGTCGCCTCGGCGCCTGGATCGCCGTCGCCCGACCCTCCCGCCACCGTCGCCCCCGCGCCCGACGTTCCCGAGGCTCAGCGACAGATCTTCGACCAGCTCATGGCCCAGACGGCCCAGATCCGGGGCCTGCCCTGGAGGTCGTCGCTCAACCTGCGGGTGGTGTCCCGCCCCGAGCTGGCCCGCCGGGTCATCGAGGTCAACGCCCGTGACACCGACCCCGACCGGCTGGCGGCGGAGGAGGCCACGTTCAAGCTGCTCGGCCTCATCCCGTCCGACGTCGACTACGCCCAGCTCATCGACGACCTCTTGGCGGGAGGGGTGCTCGGTTTCTACGACCCCTTGACCCGCGAGCTGTTCGTCGGCGGTGACGAGGAACTGGACGGGGCGACCAAGGCCACCATCGTCCACGAGATGACCCACGCCCTGACCGACCAGCACTTCAACTACGGACCCGAGGTCCTCGCCCTGGAAGAGGCGGACAAGGTGGACGAGCTGGCCGCCTACAGCGCCCTCCTGGAGGGGGACGCCAGCTTGACCGAAGCGGTGTGGATGGAGGAGCACCTGGACCCGCTGGAGGCGCTCGGAGCCCTCCTGGGAGGAGGTTCCACCGACGGGGTCGAGGCCATCCTCTCGGCTCCCGAATACGTGCAGAACGCCCTGTACTTCCCCTACACGGACGGTCTGGAGTTCGTCCAAGGGCTGCATGACGCCGGAGGCTTCGCCGCCGTGGACGCGGCCTACGGGAGGCCACCCACGTCCACCGAGCACATCATCCATCCCGCCACCTACTCCGGCAGCCAGGGCTCGGCGTCGCCCTCCCTCCCCGATCTGGCTGCGGCCACCGGTTGCCAGAGAGTGCGCTCCAGTGGGCTGGGGGAGTTCGACATGAGGGAGGTGCTCGACCAGCACTTGGGCAGCGACGAGGCCGCTCGGGCGGCGCAGGGATGGAACGGCGACGCCTACGCCCTCCTGCGGTGTGGCAACAGCCTGGGTCTGGTCGATCGATGGGAGGCCGACGCCGGTGCCGACGCCGGTCGCCTGGTCGACGCCCTCGGCCGTTGGGCCCGAGCCTGGTCGGGAGGCCGCGCCCCGACGGCCGACGGCCGCTTCTCCGGGCCTTCAGGCTCCGGGCGCATCACCCGGAGCGGGAACCGGGTCGACCTCGTCGTCACTCAGGACGTGGAGACCGTGGACCGCATCGTGGGGGTTCTGTCCTGACCGGTTGCCGAAGAACGCTCGCCGACCAGCGCACGCGGTGGCGGAGAAAGGTCTCTTCCAGCGCTTGACCCGGTCCTGGGCCCATGTGTCGCCGGACCAGGGAGATCAGGACGCCGGCGTACTCCGGGCCATGGGCGGCGGACGTTACGGGAACCAGGCAGTGGGCCACTTCGTGCAGGACGACCAGCTCGCTTCTCGACCAGATCGGGAACTGGAGCACGCCGCTCTGGCTGGCCGTCGCCCGACGGTGCCCGTGGCCCGGACGCACCTCGAACTTCCGCTCGTTCCAGCGGGCGCGGAACCACTCAGCCGAGGCCAGCTCGTCGACGTAGGCCTGAAGGTGGCCGACGGTGGGCAACCTCCGGCCCCTGTCGAGCTCATCCTCGGCCCGGTAGAGCCGGGCTCGCTGACTGTCACGGGGACGGGTGGGTCGCGGGGGAGAAGGCGCCGCGGGCACTCGGCTAGGCGGGTATGTCACCCAGGCCGGCGAGGACCTCGGCGTCGTCGGGACCGGCGTCGGGCCCGTAGCCGAGGACGAGGGTGCCGTGGGTGTTGCAGACGGGGCACACGAGGGCGGCCACGGCGAGCATGTCCGCCGGGTCGGACACCCCCTCCACCCGCTGGAGGCCGTCCATCTCCATCTCCGCCGCGTCGCTCTCCATGTGGCACGAGACGCACAGGACCCGCCCGCCGGGCCGAGCTGCCATCTGGCCCCGGTAGCCCTCCAGCTCGAAGGCAGCCAGGATCTCGGTGAGGGTGCGGTCGTCGGGGTCACCGATGGGTGGGCCCACGGTCAGGCCGCTTCCTCGAGCGCGGGACGGTCTTCCAGTAGCTCGAGGACGGCGGATTCGAGGATGCCCTGGGTGAGGAGACTGGTGCCCGGGCCGGTGACGTCGGGCGCTTCCATGCCCAGGGTCTCGAGCGCATCCCGGATGGTGCGGCCCTCGCGGTAGCGGTCGATCACCCGGGGGTCGACGTACGAGCTCCGGCAGACGGCCGGCGTGTTCCCCAGGTAGTGGGCCACCTCCTTGATGGCGCGCGCCGTCGCCCGCTTGCGGGCCGTGGGCGAGGTCGCCCCCGTCGATACCGCCAGCCCCACCGAGGCGAGCACGGTCGCGTTCCAGGTACGGAAGTCCTTGGCCGAGAAGTCCCCGCCGGTGCACTCCTTGATGTAGGCGTTGATATCGGCGGACTTCACGTCCACCCACTCGGACTCCCGGCGCCACGCCAGCAGCTCCCGCTTGCCCCCCCGCCGCCGCTTCAGGGCGTCCACCACATGCATCACCTCAGGATCGACGACCGACTGTATCCGCCGCTTTCCCGCCTTGGAGATGTAGTCGAAGGTGACGATGTCACCCGAAACCTTGGCGTGGCTCTTGTGCATCGTCGCTAGCCCGTAGGTCTGGTTCTCCTCGGCGTAGCCCTCGGTGCCGATGCGGAAGAACCCCAGGTCGAGCAGGCGGGTGGCGCAGGCCAGCACCCGTTCCCGGTCGAGTTCGGGGTGTCGCAGGTGCTGCGCCACCTCCTGGCGCAGACCGGGGAGGGCGTGGGCGAACTCCAGCATGTGGTCGAACTTCTCCCGGTCCCGGTGGAGGCGCCAGACGTCGTGGTATCGGTACTGCCGTCTACTTCGGGCATCGAGGCCCGTGGCCTGGATGTGGCCCCGGGGATCCGGACAGATCCACACGTCGGTCCAGGCCGGCGGGATCACGAGGGCCCGCACCCGGTCGAGCACCGCAGGGTCGGTGACCCGGGTGCCGGTGCAGTCGTAGTAGGTGAAGCCGCGCCCCGCCCGCCGCCGGCGGATTCCGGGTGTGGAGCAGTCGCTTCGCTTGAGACGGGTGGACGCCACGCGGGCCGGATGTACCCGGAGGCAGCGGTTCGGAAAACGCGCTGACGGGTATGCGCCGGATCATGGCTCGACTGTCGGACCACAACGTGGTCGCCACCTTCCCTGACCTGGATACCGCCCGCGAGGCTCTGACCGCGCTCAACCGGTCGGGCATCGACGCCGACGACGTTTCCCTCCTGGGTCGCCAGGCGCAAGACGTGGAGAGCGACGCCGACACCCGGCTCCGGGATCTCGACAGCACCGCCGACCTGGCCAAGCAGGCGGCCGCGGCCGGAGGCGCGGGAAGCGTGGTGGGGGGCATCGTGGGGGCGGCTGCGTTCGCCATCCCCGGGCTGGGACCGGTGATCGGCGCCGGCGTCTGGGCCGCGGTTGCGGGAGGCGCCATCGCCGGATCCGCAGTGGGCGGGATGGTGGGCGCCATCAACGCCACCGAGCTGGGACCGGAGTGGGAGGTCAGCTACGGAGAGCCGCTTCGCCGCGGCCATGTGCTGGTGGCGGTGCACGCTCGCGACGACGAGCAAGCTAAAAGTGCCGCCGAGGTTCTCGAGAAGGAAGGCGCCGACCGCGTCGACCACCTGGACGCCGAAGGCAAGCCCCTCGGCGGGTGACCGGCCCGGGAGGCCGGTCCATGGGCATTTACAGGACGCCCTCGGAACGAGGGTAGGCCGGTAACCGGCTGGGTTCAGAAGCTCAGGCTGCGGAAACCCTGTCGGCCGCGGTGGGAGCGTCGACTTCAGGCGTCGATTCCGCTTCCAGCGCTTCAGCCTGACTGATGTTTTCGGCGGTGGTCGCCAGTTCCAGCTGAAGGGTGCGGATCTCGGCTTCCAACCGCCGGGCGTCCTCGGAGCGCCCCTGAATCTCCGCCCGCTGCTGACTCTCGACCAGCTCCACCAACTGAAGCTCCAGCCCTACCAGATGGTCCTCTAGTTGTGGTGTCATCTCTCGGAGTCTTCCCAGTGGCGGGCTCGGGCACACCTGACACGGGCGTAAGGTGGCCCCAGGACTAGCGCGGAGGTGGGGCGATGAAGTTCCTGGTGCTCTGGCGGATGGAGATCTCCCGCCTGTCCGCAGAGATGATGAAGTCGGTCCTGACCATGCCGGACTACGCCAAACCGCTGGAAGAGCAGGGCAAGGTGATCGGCCGGTACCACATCGTCGGATCGCATGGCGGGGCCTGGATCTACAACGTCGAGTCCAACGACGAGTTGGAGATGTTGCTGGCCAAGTCCCCCGTGTACAACTTCGCCCACTTCGAGGTTCTGCCCCTCGCCGACATGAGCTCGCTCCCGGTGCAGCCACCGGACGACGCCGCCGCCGGCTGACCGCATGGCCCCTCGCCTGCTCGAGGAGGTGATGGCCCGGATCGAACAGGCGTCTGGGCTCGACGCCGTGGCCCGGCCGCTGGCCAAGAAGGTGGCCGCCGTCATCCCCGGTGGGGTGGTGAAGGACACGCTCAGCGGGACGTGGATGGGTCACCCGCTTCACCCCATGATGACCGACCTCCCCATCGGCGCGTGGACGTGTGCGACCGCCCTCGACCTGCTGGGACGGGAGGCGGACGAAGCGGCCGCCACCCGGCTGGTAGGCCTGGGAGTGCTCACCGCCCTGCCCACGGCGGTGTCCGGGCTGTCGGACTGGTCGGACACCCTCGGCGGCGAGCGACGGATAGGGCTGGTGCACGCCATCGGCAACGTGGTCGGTGTCTCGCTGTACGGGCTGTCGTGGGTCGCCCGGCGCAAGGGTGACCACCGGCGGGGCGTGGTGCTCGGCCTGGCCGGCGCCACCGCGGCCACCGTGGGTGGCTACCTGGGAGGTCACCTGGCGTGGCGGATGGGCGTGAACGTCGACCGTCACGCCTGGGACCACCACGCCGACGACTGGGTCGACGCCGCAGCCGAGGACGACCTGGCCGAGGGCCGGCCCATCGCCGTGACCGCCGGGGACGAAGAGGTCCTCCTGGTCCGGACAGGCTCCACCATCTCGGCCATCGCCGACGTTTGCGCCCACGCCGGCGGCCCTCTGCACGAGGGCGCGGTGGAGGGCGGCTGCGTCACTTGCCCCTGGCACGGGAGCGTCTTCCGGCTGGAGGACGGGAGCGTGGTTCACGGTCCCGCCACCGGCCCCCAGCCCTCGTATGAGGTGCGCACGAGCGGCGGCCAGGTCTTGGTGCGGCGTCGCTGACCGGACGAGCGTTCCGGGATCGGGCTCACGCCGGCCAGGTGCTGGTGCCGCTGTTGTCTCACTACGACAACCAGCCCGACGTGATCGTGCTGGGACTTCCTCGCGGGGGTGTTCCCGTGGCCGCCGAGGTCGCCACCGGGCTGCACGCGCCCCTCGACGTGTTCGTGGTGCGCAAGCTCGGAGTCCCCGGGCACGACGAGCTGGCCATGGGCGCCATCGCCACGGGTGGGATCCGGGTGCTCAACCCCAGCATCGTCGGCCGGCTCGGCATCACCGAGGAGGACATCGAGCGGGTGGCCGCCCGGGAGGCGCAGGAGCTGGATCGGCGGAACCAGGCCTACCGCGCTGGCCGTCCCGCACTCGACGTGGATGGCAAGACGGTCGTGGTCGTCGACGACGGCCTGGCCACGGGCTCCACCATGCGGGCTGCGGTGGCCGCCCTCCGGGTTCGATCACCGGCCCTCGTCGTTGTGGCCGTTCCCGTGGGGGCGCCCTCGACGTGCCGGCAGCTGGCGACTGAGGCTGACGAGGTGGTGTGTGCCCGCATGCCCGAGGGCTTCCACGCCGTAGGCCAGTGGTACGACGACTTTTCGCCGACGACCGACGCCGAGATACGAGAGGTTCTGGTCAGAGCCGAGGGGGGGTGAGCCTCAGCGTTTCCTGAGCGGCGGTCGGGCCGGCCTGGCCGCTCTCGTGGCCTTGACTGCTTTGGATGCTTTCACGGCCTTAGCCGCCCTGGGGGCCTTGGTGTCCTTGGTCGCTTTCACGGCCTTGGCCGTTCGGGCCGGTGTGGCGGCCTTGCCCGCCCTGGGTGCTCCTCGGGCCGGCCCCCGGCGGACCGCCGACGGGGCCGCGGCTTTGACCGCCTTTCCTGCGGCCACCGTGGCTGGGCGCTTCTTGGCCGGCTTGGCGGTGGCGGCCGCGAGCCGTTCCTCGCTCTGGGCGAGGGCTCCTCGGAGCTGGTTGGCCTCCGCCTCGGCAGCCGCAGCCCGGCTCTCGGCCGACGCCGCCTGGTCCTCGGCGGCCTCCGCCCGCTCTTCGGCCACGCGGGCGCGATCCTCGGCAATGCTGGCCCTCTCCTCGGCCAGGCCCGCCCGCTCGTCGGCCGTCACTGCCCTTTCCTCGGCGAGCGCCACGCGGCCTTCCGCCACACGCGCCCGCTCCTCGGCAAGGCGGACCCGCTCATCGGTGAAGGCGCCTGAGGGCGAGGTGGCGACGGCCGGAGCCGGGGCGGCCTCGTCGTCCTCCTCTTCGTCCTCGTAGTCGTCGTACTCTTCGAACTCCTCCTCCGCCTCCTCGAGGAGTTCGTCTTCCTGCTCCTCGACCAGGTCCTCTGCCTCTTCGATGGGCTCCTCGGGGCGCAGACGGCCCAGCACCCCACCGAGGCGGGGCGGCTCGCCGGTACCTGAGGCCGCCCGTTCGGCAGCGGCCCGGCGGCGTTCCTCCAGCCGGCCGAGCGCTCCGCCCGGTCGGGCGCCAGGCCCGCCGGGCGCGGGTGACCGGGGGGCGCCCTGCTTGCTCGCCTGCTGCTCCATGAACCTCCGCATGGCCTGCTCGCGCATGCTCTCGGCCATGGCCGGGTCGGAACGGATGACCGTGTCTTCCAGGCTCTTCCCCGAGCGGGCGGCAGCGTCCTGGAGGGCGATCTCCGTCACTCCGATGTCGTCCTCGTCGTCAGAGGCATGGGCCTGCTCCTGCTGAGACCGGCGCACGAGCGGAGCAGCGTCGGGAGGGGGCGGCGCCGATCTCATACCCGGGCCGACCCCGCCCCCGTAGGCGAGGGTCGAGCCCACGTTCCCGGAGATGGCGGCTGCGCCCTGGAACCCGCTGTAGCCGGCACGGTCCTCCTTGAACCCCTCGCCCCGCCGGCGGCGACTGCGCTTCTTCTCGTTCAACTGCTCGGCCATCTGCTCGAGGGGTGAACGCGGCCCACCCCCGCTGAAGTCCACGGGCGGAGCCGGCGGCCGGGTGAGGCGCTCGACCTCCTTGGCTGCCTCTCGCTCGATGTCCTCCCTCGACGGACCTTTCGTCTTGCCGAAGATGTCCTTGGGCATCCTCACCCCCCTGCTCTGGACAGGAATCCTACGCCAGCGCAGACCGGGTGAGACGGCCGGAGCCGAAGGTCGGACTACCCGGGTCGACCATCGGTAGCCTGACCGGGGGCCGCTAGCTCATCCGGTAGAGCAGGGGACTTTTAATCCCAAGGTGCGGGGTTCGAGACCCCGGCGGCCCAC
>JBHENM010000136.1:0-4805 GCA_046262035.1 Acidimicrobiales bacterium
CGCGACGACCTCTGCCTTGAACTCCGGGGTGAACGACCGACGCCGGCGGGGCTTCCTCTTGCCTGCCATGGTCTCCATTGTGGACATCCTTTCCGGGGCTTCGCCCCTGATGGTGGATGTCCGTCAACCGGGTCAGGCCCAGTTCGGCCTGGACACGCCCACAACCGCCGGCCATGGGGCGGCCAAGTTTGTGCAAGATGGCGATGGGGGGAGCATCCGGGCCGGCCGCTGCTGGCGCATGAAGGGAACGCGCCGCCCGGGGTTTGTGGGACCTGCGCGTCGCTGCCGATCGCGGTGCGTGACCATCGGACGATGCCCTCCCCCCAGTGCGACCCGAGAGCGCTTCGAGGTGTGACTGGCGACACGGTCTGGTCCGCAGGAAACAGCGCGGAGGCGTCGCCCGGTACCGGCGGATCGGCCCGTGGACCTACAATCAGGTTCCAGGCGACGCCGACGGACGCCCCGGAGTCTCCTCGGCTCCCTGAATGTTTGCCACTCCGTTTGCCAATCCACTCGGCAATACCTGGCGGACAGGGCGGACGCAGCGGATATGCGAACCCCCTCTGACCTGCACAGACGTACGCATGGTTCGGGCTGATACCGCTTTCCTCAGGCTTTCAGGGCGGCAGCACGGGTTCGAATCCCGTTGGGGGCACTTGCAACACCGCAGCGTGAACCGGCCGAGGTGGGCCATGCAGGACACGATGCGGCAACGGGCACCGGGGTCGGGGGAGCTCAAGGCGTACCTCGGCCGAGACGCGGTGAGCGGAAAGAAGAGGTGGGCGTACCGGACGCTTCGCGGCGGCAAGCGTGAGGCACAGCGGGCACTTGCGGCCTTGGTGGCCGAGGCCGAGCGAGGATCGCTGGCCCGCACCAAGGCGACGGTTAGCGGGCTGCTGGAGGAGTGGTTCGCCCATGCATCGCCGGGCTTCTCGCCGAAGGGGGCGAGGGAGCACGCGGCGTCATCGACCGCAACATCCTCCCGTTCCTGGGCAACGTGCCGCTGTCCAAGCTCGGGGCCGCCGACCTGGACCGCCTGTACCGGCGGCTCCGTGAGAAGGGCGGCCGAGCCGGCGCCGAACACCATCCGCCGAGCCCACGACGTCCTCCATCGCGCCCTCGCACAGGGCGTGCGATGGGGCTGGCCGGGAGTCAACCCAGCGTCGTCAGCAACGCCGCCACGCGTGCCGATGCCCGACATCAACCCGCCGGCGCCCCACGAGCTCGCCCGCCTGTTCGCACTGGCCACCGAGGCGGACGTCGACCTGGCCGACTACGCTCCTAGCTGCCGCGACCGGGGCCCGGCGCAGCGAGCTCATCACGCTGCCCTGAGCCGATCTCGACCTTGACACAGGGACGGTATGGATCTCACGCGGGATCGTCCTCGGCTTTGATGGGCTCGTCGAGAAGGACACCAAGACCCACGCGGCGCGCCGGGTGTCGCTCGACCGGACCACGGTGGCGGCCATGACCGCACACCGTGCCCGGGCTGAAGAGCGCGCCCGCCTGTGCGAGCACGAGCTGGACCGCCGGGCCTTCGTGTTCAGCAACGACATCGACGGCTCTGAGTGCTGGTACCCCGACTCAGTCAGCCGAGCCTTTGCCCGCTTGTGCCGCAAGGCCGGGATCAAGGGTGTGCGCATGCACGACCTCCGCCATTACGTCGCCACCAGGCTGCTGTCGGAGGGCGTTGATGTCCGCACCGTCGCCGGCCGTCTCGGCCACCGCAACGCGGCCACGACCCTGAACGTCTACTCACACTTCCTGCCCGAGTCCGACCGTGAGGCCGCCAACGTCCTCGGCCGCATCTTCGACGACGCGCTCTTGGAGGTCACCGAGCTTCCGCCGGCCGAGGAGGAGGCGACGGGTTGACGCCTATTGTGTGGTCGCTCCCGCCGTGGCGGCCGAAGGTCGGTCGGCAGCAGCCGGTCGAAAGAGTGGACGCGATGTCCTCAGCCTCTGTTCCGAGGAAGGGACTCAATGGCGAAGCACCGAATGACGGGCTCGACCTCGCTGACCCGAAGTACGCCACTACCGCCACCCAGGTGTTGCCCGCGTCGGGAATCTCAGCAAACCAGCCGGACCAACCAGGCGCGTCCAGCGCTGACTCGCGTGCGGCGCCCCGGAAGGGGTCAGAACGGAGGCCACGAATCCATGTATTGACCGGCTTGCGCCATTCGCTGGGCGGTTGGGTGGCGATCCAGTCCGCGATGCACGGGCCGAAGCCACGGAGCTCCCACTCGACGGGCAAGGTGCAGGACTACTGGGTTGAGTCTTCGCCGAGCAGCCGAGCGATCTCATCCATGTCGTCGGGTACGCCAGGGTCGGTTCGGGCGAGTTCGACGTTGCGTTCGAGCCGTTGCCTGCGTTCGGGATCGGCCAGGATCGCCTGCCAGTACCGCTCCCGGCGAGCGCTTGCCGAGGTCGTGTCCGGCTCGCTCATCGTCCTACACCCGCGGGAGGGTCGGTCGGACCTACCGCTGTCAGGATGTCGACAGTTGGGTCGAGGGGCACACGGAACACCGTCGCTCCGCCGATCCGGTGCCCGCGAAGCCAGTTCACGTCCTTCTGCCCAACGCGGCGTGCTCGGTAGGGCCGCAAGATGTCAGCGCCGGCCTTGCGGCGCGCCTCGACGTCCGGGCGGACCTTAGGCTCGGGCAGGCGGATCACCTGGCGCATCCGACCAGTATGCACCCGGCCCGCGGTCACGTCTCCGACCCGTCGTCGCCGGCCGACCGCCGGCGGGACCGGGTCCGCTTGGCGAGCCGTTCCTGCAGGAGCTCCTCGGCCCGGTCGTACACCGCCGCCAGCCGCTGGACGATCTCGGGGTCGTCGAGGTCGACCGTGGCCTCGATCGCCTCGGGCGACGGAATCCGGCTCCGGAGCAGCGTGTACCGGCTGTCATCGGCCGGGTCGAACGTCTGCAGCACCTTCTCGAACACCGCCTCGCCGATGAGGGAGTGGGAGATCGCTTGGTACACCTTCCGGGGGTGGGTGGCGTAGTGCGAGCGCTGGGACAGGTCGTCGAAGCGGGCGACTACCCGGCGGAGATCGCCCATCATCCGTTCGATCTCCGAGGTCTCCTCCTCGACCAGCGCGAACAGTGCCTCCTCGCGGCTGCGCTGGAAGTGCTCCCAGCTCAGCTCCAGGGGGAACCCGCCGGCCTCGGCCAGCACTTCGCCTGCGGACTTGGGGTCGGCCTCGCGTAGCTCCCGCATTCGCGCCTTGATGTCCTCGAGCTGGTCGTCGCGGCCCAGGAGCAAGGTGACGAGCACCTCCACGGACCGCTCGGCCGCCGTCAGCTCGTAGTCATCGGCGCCGGGCGGCGGCAGGAGGAACCACACGATCGGCAGGTCGAAGGCGAGGGAGAACGCCACCAGCTCCTGGGCATCGAAGAAGCGCTTGCGCTCGCCGTCGAAGGACCGTTCGATGCCCGAGATCGACGCCTTGGGCAACTCCTGGCCGATGTAGGGGGCGAGGCGGCGGGCCGTCTCCTCCTGGGTCCAGCCCCGCAGCTCCCGGGCGGCCCGGAAGTTGTAGGCCACCAGCTGGTTGCCGTCCAGCACCTTGGGAGGTGCCGGCGGCTCTTCGACCGGCGGCGCTTTCTTCGTTGGTCTCGCCATGTTGGATCATTCTAGCCATGTACCCCGTATGTGGCTAGAATGTACTCCCAGCCACGGTGCTCGTATTTGGCTCCGTTGACCCGGTGGAGGTTTCTATGCCGCAGGACGAACGCCTCGTCGTCTCGGTCCCCGAGGCCGCCAGGCTGCTCGGCATCTCCCGCACCCACGCCTACGAGATGATCGCCCGGGGCGAGCTGCCCTGCATCCGCCTCGGGCGGCGGATCCTCGTCCCGCTCCGGCCGCTGATGCGCCTCCTCGAAGGCGCCGGCGCCTCCCCGCGCTAAGCCGAGGTGCTCGTGCATCTCGGCCCCGAGTGCCGGGCGCTGCGCCTGCGCCTGCGAGCCCTCGAATGGGTCGTGCTCGAAGACGTCGCCCTCGATGCCGTTCTCGACCCCGCCGGCAGAGCCCTCGCCGCCACCAGCGCCCGGCGCATCGCCGCCAACCTCGCCCTCGACCCCGGCACCGTGGCTAGGGCCCTGACGCACCTGCGCGCCCAGGGCCTGATCGAGCACAGCCGATCCCAGGGCGCCGACGGCCGCTTCGGACTCTCCGCCTACCTCCTTGCTCCGATCCCTGGCATCTACCTGGTCGAACCCAGTGCACCAGAGCCGGTCCGACCACGCACGGAGCGACCAGGAGTGGAGAAGCCACCCACGGCATCACCATCGAAGCCGACGCCCAAGTCCCGCAACGCTGCGGCCACCCAGCTGGATCTCCTCGGGACGGACACGTCATGAACACCGTCCTCGCCAATCCGCCCAACGACCACGCGCAGCATGATCGAGACCTGCCTCCCCACCGCGGCAATCGGTCGCGCCCCTCAGCACTCGAGCCCCGAAGGCCCACGACCCCCGCAGCCACAGACACGTGCCACCTGGGTGGCGCCCAGCCCGCGGGCGGCAGGCCGGTGCTGAACATCACGCCGTTGCGCGACGCCGAGTACCTCATCTCCTCGGTGGCCCTCGGCATCGACGAGTACTACCTCGGCGTCGGCGAGGCATGTGGCAGGGCCGGTGGGCCGCCGAGCTGGGCCTTGAGGGCGTGGTGGAGGCCGACGAGCTGCGGGCCCTGGTCGAGGGCGTGCATCCGGCCACCGGCGTCGACCTGTTGGAAGGCAACCGCAAGCGGGAGACGTTCGCCTTCGACGCCACCTACTCCTGCCCCAAGTCGGTGTCGCTGCTG
>JBHENM010000137.1:0-1797 GCA_046262035.1 Acidimicrobiales bacterium
CCGGCGATGTCGCCCTTCGCGCCGTCACCGGCCCGGGCAAGCCTGTCGCCGCCGTCATCCGCATGCTTTCGCCCGAAGACCAGACCCGCCTGCGGACGTTTGCCGCCGGCGAGGTTCCCTACTCATGAGCCTGTTTCAGTCTGCTTCGTCGTTGCAGGGGCGACAGTTCGCCGACCAGTGCGACCTCCTCCTGCGCAACTGCGGGTTCGAGCTGGCTGCGTGCCGGGTGGTGGTAACCCAACTGGGCGTGGAGATCGACCGGGAGGCGGTGAGCCCCCAGGGGCGCACGATCTGGTTCGAGTACAAGGGCAGCGTCCAGGGTGTCCGCCCCGGCCTCCTCCGAACTGACACCCTCAAGAAGGCCATCGCCAACGGCGCCCTGCTGCGCTCCCTTCCCGAGCGCCGGCCGTTCGTCGTCCTGTCCTCGCACCTGCCCAAGGCTGGTTCGGGCCTGGCCATGCTCAGGGCCGCCATCCAGCTCGGATACCTGGACGACGTCATCTGCGTGTACGACCCGGCCGAGACCGTCCGCCTCAAGGCCCTCTGAACCGGCCTCACCGGCCGGTAGGTGCCCGCGCACTAGAGACCTTCGACTGGTGTGGCCAGCACCATTGTCTTCTCATGCGGTCTGTGATCGATTGGTAGGACGCCCTAGGGGTGACCAAAAGATCGAACCAACCTGAGGAGAGACGATGACGAAGGTTCGCAGGATTGCTTTGGCCGCGGCCGTGCTGTTGACGTTGGGCGTGGCTCTTGGCTCGCCCGCCGACGCCGACCACCGGCCCGGACACGGCACGACGACGACCACGCTTCCCGATACGACCCATTGATCCCCGCCCATCCTTGAACCACGCGTGGTGGTGGTAGCACCCTTGACCTGACTCGTCGCCAGCAGGCAGGCTGGCCGCCGGGCGCTTACGAATCGGGAGGAAGCATGAGGGGTTTGAGAGTTCGGTGGCTCGTCGGGGCGGTCGTGGCGACGGCGGCCCTGGTCGGCGCCCCCCAGACATCGATAGCGGCGACGTACAGGCTGGGCATCGTGGCCGTCGATTTTCGGTTCGCCGGGATACCGTCGAGCCTTCCCGCCGGGGAATACGACGTCCAGTTCTTCAACGGCAGCCGCGTCCACCCCCACGAAGCCGTCGCCTTCGACCTCGGGCCGGAGTGCGCGAACTACAACCGCGCTCAGGTGATAGCGCTGCTCGACCAACCGGAAGCGGATGCGTTCATCGAGTGCCCGAACCTCGCCTTCGAGGGCTTCACTTTCGCCGAACCCCTGGGCCGTGACCGCCAGACCTACAACCTGGTTCCCGGGCGCACGTTCTTCGCATGCTTCATCGACACGGGGGGGACCCCGCACTTCAAGCTGGGCTTGCTGTCCATAGTCAACGTCCGGGTTGCCTGACCTGATAGATCGCGGGCTAGAGGCCCTACTCGTCGAGTAGGGCCTTGGCCGCGGCCTTGATCTCGTCGACGCCGATGAGCAGGGCGGACTCCTGGTTGATGTTGTAGGGCATGGCCGGAACGTCGGGCATGGCCAGCCGGCGGACGGGGGCGTCCAGGTCGTAGAAGGCTTCCTCGGCCACGATGGCGGCCACCTCGGCGCCCACCCCAAAGCTCACGTTGTCCTCGTGGAGCACGAGAAGCCGGCCGGTTCGTACCACTGAGGCCAGCACCGTGTCCCGATCGAGCGGGGAGATGGTGCGAAGGTCGATTACCTCGACCGAATAGCCGTCCTCGGCCAGGCTCTCGACGGCCTCGACGGCCAGATGACGGTGCAGCCCGTAGGTGACGAGG
>JBHENM010000138.1:0-2289 GCA_046262035.1 Acidimicrobiales bacterium
AGGATACGGCCCCTGCCGGCATCGAGGATCTCCCGTTCGCCATACCTGTTTCATAGGGGTCGCCGCGCCGCCTCCCGGCTGCGACCCCTACATCCCATTGAGGCCCGACGCTCGTCGGCGCCCTGGCAACGGAGAGAGAGAGAGAAGGACATGACCCAGACGCTCAACGCACGCCGGATCGGTTCCGCGGCAATCGCCGTGCTTCTCGGGGCGCTTCTCGTGATCGCGGCGGCGACCAACGCCTCGGCCAGGCCACTGGGCCCCGACGACGGCCCCGCCGTCCGCCCCGCGCCCGCCCGTGACGAGCCCGCCTCAGGCCGACGCCCCACCGACCCCAGGCCGGCTCCGAAGCCGGTTCCGAAGCCCGCGCCCAAGCCCGTGGCCAAGCCCGCCCGTGACGAGCCCGCCTCGGGCCGACGCCCCACCGATCCCACGCCCGCGCCCAAGCCGATTCCGAAGCCGATTCCGAAGCCGACGCCGAACCCGGTTCCGAAGCCCGCGTCGGGGCCAGTGCCGAAGCCGGTTCCCAAGCCTTCGCCGGGGCCGGCGCCGAAGCCGGCTCCCAAGCCCGCGCCGAAGCCCGTGCATGACGAGCCGGCGTCGGGCAAGCGCCCGACCGACGGCGGCAAGACGGGCCCTGATGAACCGCAGTCGGGCAGCCGTCCGACCGATGGAAGTAGCACGACGACTACGACCGTCCGGCGAGCAGCCACGACATACCCAAAGACAACGCCGAATCCGAGGTTCCCGGTGAACGAAGCTGGAACGAAGTGCACCGGTTCTGAGACGGCGGCAATCAAGTCGATCCAGGCTTACTTGCTAAGGACCTTCCCCGGCTCCACCTTCAACGGCATGTTGGACTGCAGGACAATCTCCGGCACCAACACGGTGTCGCTGCATGGCGTCGGACGGGCAGCCGACATCACGGCCAGAAACATGGCGCAGCGATTCGCCATCATCAGGTGCCTTGTCGGGAACTACAGGGTGCTGGGTATTCAGCGAGTTATCGACGAAGGTGTGTTTCCTCGCCGGGTCTGGAACCCGAGGCGTGGGACCTGGAACAAAAACCGTGCCTACATGGTCCCGAACAACCTCCACTACGAGGTGAACATTGCGTCGGCAGGAAATGGATCCGTCCCGACATCACGACCGGGCTTCAACAGCGCAGTCTGTCGGTAGCGGCGCAGTTGCATTCCGCGGCTAGGCCGTTGGCTCGGCCGCGGTGCGACATCGCCGGCCGCGCGAATGCGACCCATGTCGAAGTGAGGCCCGAACCCGTCGTGGCCAGATTGTGGTCGTTCTCCAAGAGCGAACAGAACAGAGCGCGCCAGTGGTGTCGACGGCGCCGGTGATCGCCCAGCTCGGGTCGAGTGGGGGCAGGGCCGGGTTGGTGAGATATTGCAGCCCGAGAGCAGCTCCCGCCCCCACCGATCTCCCCTCGATGACATCGAAGGCCGCTCCGGTGCGGTCGGATATCACCGCCAGCGGGCGCTCAACGACGGTACCCGGGTAGCTCGCCAGGCGGTCTCGACGGCAACCGCGAACGCAGCATCAGCCCGGGTGAACGGTCCAATAAGTGGGTCGAGGGAGATTCCTGGCCGGCCCTCTCGTTCAACCAGCACCAGGTGGACAAGCTCGCCCTCACGATGGCGGCTGGTGAGGATGAGCACCGAGATTCGTCCGGTCGTCTTGGGTCCGTCGGATCCGGGCAAGAAGTGGCGGACGAGGTTACCGAGAGCCAGGGCTGCGGGTTGGGCGCTGCGATGGACAGCCTCAACCAGTGCCGTGGCCCTGACGCACGGGTCGCTGCTGATCGGCTCGAGCGTGTCCAGCATCCCTGCGGGGGTCGTCCACGGAGGCAGATCGGGCCCGGAAGGGACAGCGGGAGGAGACGGGCTTCTGACCGCCGCTTCCAGCCATTGCGCCAGGCGTGGGCTATCGGCACCACCCCTCAGACACCACTGCGCCAGCCGTCCGGCGCACATCAGGCCCGAGGCACGATCCGACGGGCGGGGCCCAGCCGTCCGCAGAGACTCGTCGTCGAGCTGGCCCAACAGGGGACTGGACTCGACCTCGTCGAAGAAGTCCAGGTCGTGGTCGGCCACTGCTTGCTGGCAGGCAGCCAGGAGTCCTTCGGGGCTGATCAGTCACCGTTGTCTCCCAGGATACGGCCCCTGCCGGCATCGAGGATCTCCCGTTCGCCATACCTGTTTCATAGGGGTCGCCGCGCCGCCTCCCGGCTGCGACCCCTACATCCCATTGAGGCCCGACGCTCGTCGGCGCCCTGGC
>JBHENM010000139.1:0-3297 GCA_046262035.1 Acidimicrobiales bacterium
GCCGGTTACCTGGAGCAACGGGAGAGCCCCCGGGGCAGTGTGCTGTTCCGCCAGGGACAGCCCCAGGACGGGGTGTGGGTCCTGCGCAGCGGGACCGTCGAGCTCACCGTGGGGGACGGCCGCCGGCCGCTGGTGGTGCAGGTCCTGCGCCCGGGCGACGTCGAAGGCGACATCGCCCTGCTGCTGGGCCAGCCACCGCCCTATGGCGCCCACGCCCTCGACGACGTGGTCTGCCTGTTCCTGGCCGCCAGCTCCTTCGAGCGCCTCCTCGCCGACTACCCGCCCGTCGCCCGCCGGTGGCTCTCGAGCATCGCCTCCCGCCTGGCCCGCAGCCATCTGCGCATCGTCGAGCTGCTCGGTCGTCCCCTCGCCGCCCAGGTCGCCGCCCTGCTGCTCGACGAGGCCGTCGAGGGCGAGGTCCGCTTCCCCCAGCGCACGCTGGCCGCCATGCTGGGCGTCCACCGCCAAGCCCTGAACCGCACGCTCAAGGGATTCGAGCGGCAAGGTGCCGTCGGGTTGGCCTACGGGCGCATCACGCTGTCCGATCCGACTCACTTGCAGGCGGTGGCCGGTCGCTGAGCGTGTCATCGCCGACGGCCTGGCGGGAGCCGGACCTCCGAAGCCGACCAGCCGTAGGCAGGGTGTCCCGCCCTGGCACACCTCGGGCAGATCGACGGCGTGCCTGCGAGGCTCCCCCGAGTACTCATGCAGCCGGGGGCCAACCGCGGCATCGCCGTCCTGTCGGAGCGGGGGGTGAGCCAACCGCACGGGGCCCGCCGCCACCCGGGCGTGTCCCACCCGCCGCCGCGCGCAGGAGAAGTGTCTCCTCGAGGACAGTCGGCTGCCCGAGAGGCACGGCCGGTCATCCTGGAGGGTAGGAGCGAGGAGGACGTCGAGAGGGAGCTACGGCATCGCCGAGGTGCGTTCGCGGGTCGTCGGGGACGTCACGATGCGCTGGGTCGAGGAAGGCGAGGGCCGCCCCGTCGTGTTCGTGCACGCATCCCCACCGGCCCCGAGCTGTGGCGCCACGTGCTCCCCCGCCTGGGCGGTGCCCGTCGCCTGCCTGGGAGATGCTCGGCTACGCCGGGTCCATCCCCGCCGGCGTGGGCCGCGACATCTCGGTCGCCCGCCAGGCCGAGTACCTGCTCGCCTGGCTCGACGCCATGGGCGTCGGGCGTGCCGTGCTCGCCGGCCACGATCTAGGTCTAGGCGGCGGCGTGGCCCAGATCGCCGCCGTGCGGTCGCCGTCACGCTGCGCGGGCCTCGTGCTGGTCAACTCGATCGCCTACGACTCCTGGCCGATCCCCTCCGTCAAGGCCATGCGCGCCGCCGGCGGCCTCGTCGCTCGCCTGCCCCCGGCCGCCTTCCGGCCCGTCTTCGCCGGCTTCGTACGCCTCGGCCACGATCGCCCCGAGGTGGCGAAGGACTCCGTGGCACGCCACTGGCGCCCCTACGCCGAGCTCGGCGGTGCGAGCGCCTTCGTCCGCCAGATCCGCGCGCTACGCACCGCCGACACGCTTGCCGTGGCCGGTTCCCTGGCGGCGCTGCGAGTCCCGGCTCGGATCGTCTGGGGGGCCGCCGATGGCTTCCAGAAGCTCCGCTACGGCGAGCGTCTCGCCGCCGACCTCGGCGCTGCGCTCGTTCGCCTCGGCGGGGCCCGGCACTTCGTCCCCGAAGACCATCCTGAGCCCGTGGCCGAAGTCCTCGCCGCCACGTCGCCGTGACGATGACTCCCTCCCGGCCGCTCGTGGTCGCCTTCGACGCGGTGGAGACCCTGTTCTCGCTCGGCCCTCGAGGAGTTCCGTGCCGGTCCCCGTGGCCTGGAGCTGTTCTTCGCCCGACTCTTGCACGACGGGTTCGCCCTGGCGGCTGCCGGGGACTACCGCCCGTTCCGCGAGGTCGCCACCGGTGCCCTCCGGTTCGCACTGCCCGAGCCCAGCGACGAGGCCGTCGCGCGCGCTCGGGGCGTTCGAGGCGCTGCCGGCTCACCCGGACGCGGAGCCGGCGCTGGTCCGCCTGGTCGCCGCCGGCCTGCGGGTCATCGTGCTCACCAACGGTGGCGAGGTCCAGACGAGGGCGCTGCTCCAGCGCACAGGCCTCGACCCCACATCGAGGCGGTGGTGGGGGCGGAGGGCGCAGGGCGGTGGAAGCCGGCGCCAGGCGCGTAACCGGCACGCGGCCCGAGTCGTCGGTATCGACCCCTCCAGTCTCGCCCTGATCGCGGTGCACTCGTGGGACGTGCACAACGCACGCCGGGCCGGGCTGATGACCGGCTGGGCGCCACGCCTGGAGGGTCGGTTGCCGGAGGTCTTCGACCCGCCCCACGTCTCCGGCCGCGACCTTGTCGAGGTCGCGGACGCCCTGATCGCGCTCGACCGCTAGAACGGCGTGATGCAGCGGACCCCAGTCGCACGGGCGCACCTGGCGGCGCCGGGGGCCGGCCGTCTTTCAGCTCTGCCTCCTGCCGCGCTCAACGCCCAGCATGGCAGGGGTGCTGGCAGCGTGGCCTCCCTGGCGGGGTATCGCTCCCCAAGAGCGATCCTCGTGTCTCGAGCGGGCGGGACAGATTGAGCCTGAAGGAGCGGGCATCCCCGGTGCAGAGGGCCGGCGGGGCCGAGAGGACGTTCGGTCTTGGAAGAGCCCCGAAGCTTCATCTGCCGAACTTCGTCCTCCAGCGGACACTTCGCGTTCTGCCGGCCCCTGGCGCGGGAAGGAACGACTCCGGCAATCGACAAGCGACGAACGTTCGGAGACCGACATGACCGGATACACACCCGGCGGCGAGCATTCCGGGACGGGGCTTTACGCCACCTACCGGGCCCGCGACGACGCCAGCCTCGCCTTCCCCCCCGACCGCACGGTGCTGCTGGTCATCGATCCGGTGAACGACTTCCTCTCCGAGGGCGGCGCCGGGTGGGAGATGACCAAGGGGACGGTCAAGAAGAACGACGTCGTCGCCAACCTGGGCCGGGCCATCGAGGGGGCCCGCGGCCACGGCATCCCCGTCCTGTTCGGCCCCATGGCCTACACCGCCGAGGACTACGCCGACGACCGGCTCCAGCGCCGCAGCGGCATCAACCGCATCATGTTCGAGCAGAAGATGTTCCTGGCCGGCTCCTGGGGCGCCGCCTTCCACCCCGACCTGCGGCCCGGCGACGACGAGGTGGTGCTGCTGCCCCACAAGGGCACCGACGTGTTCGAGACCGACCTGCCCGAGCACCTGGGGCGCCTCGGCACCACCCACCTGGTCATCGCTGGCATGACCGCCAACCTGTGCTGCGAGTCCACCGGCCGCCA
>JBHENM010000140.1:0-1548 GCA_046262035.1 Acidimicrobiales bacterium
TGAGGTGTTTCTGAGTTCGCGATAGAGATCCCGATTCGATCAGTCAGCATCGCGGGGTCCCTTGTCGGTTGGGTTCGGGGGGTGCTGGCGATGGTAGGCGAGGCGGCGTAGACGAGCTGTTTCGAGGCCGGCTTCCCGGGCCTTGCGGATGGCCGCCCCTCGTCCCTTGTGCTCGTCGTTCGGAGTCACATAACCGATGCCGGCATGGAGCCGCACACCGTTGTAGTCGGTGCGGATGACGTCGAGCTCGGCCCGCAGGACGGCGGGGTCGGCGATCTTCAGCAGGTGGGGGAACTCGTACTTGAGATGGCCGAAGAACGACTCGATCCAGGCCTGGTCGGTCGGGGTGCCGGGCCGGCCGAAGTGCTGGTGGATGGCGCAGAGGGCCATGAACTCCCGGGTCGAGCCCGAGGTCATCTGCGGCCCGTTGTCGCTCATTGCCAGCAGGATCGGCCGGCGCTCGTCGTCGAGGCTGGGATCGACGACCTCGTCCTGGCGAGCCTCCACGGCGACCAGGAGGCCCTCGGCGGCGAGGGCCTCGGCGAAGACCACCTGCACCTGGGTGGAGGTCTCCTCGGCCGAGACGATGTGGGCGATCCACTTGCGGCTCACCAGGTCCTCGATGGCCGTGACCGCCACGCCGGCTCTGGTGAAGTGCGTGGTGTCGTAGATCCAGATGGCGTTGGGCCGGTAGGCCACCCAGTCGGGAAAGGGCTTTCGCACCGAGCGGGCCGGACGGGGCAGGGGGTCCAGGCGTAGGCCCTGAGCAGCCAGGACGCGCCGCACCGAGGAGGGCGACACCCACACCCGCTCCAGGTAGGACCCCCGGTGGGCCAGCTTGCGATGGGAGCGGTCGACCTCGGCCCACTCGCGGTAGATGGCCACGATCTCGGCCACCTCGTCGGCCAGCAGGCCGTGCATGGGGGAGCCGCCGGGGCGGCCGTCTTCGAGCTCGCCGTCGGCCCGCCGGGCCGCCCAGCGATGCGCCCGGACCTCGCCCAGCTCGAGCTCCCGGCACGCTTCCCGCCAGGTCCAACCCTGGGCGGTGGCCCGGTCCAGGAGGTCGAGCAAGGCGCCTTTGGTGGCCGCGTCGACGGGGGCGGGGACCCGGCCACTCAGCCCCAGCGCCCTTTTCCCTCCACCAGCATGAGCTTGACCGCCATCTCCTTGAGCGCCTCGCCCAGCCGGGCGGCGTCGGCCCGGGCCGACTCCAGCTCGAGGTCGCGCTCCTTGGTCCGCGTCCCGGGACGGGAGTTGGCCAGTGCCTCCAGGGCTCCTTCCTTGGCCACCACTCGGATGCGGGAGATGGTGTTGCGGTCGACCTGCCAGCGTTCCGCCGCCTCGTTCATCGTCACCTCCTGGCGGACGAGCTGCAGGAAGATCTCGTACTTCTGCAAGGGGCTCAAGAAGCGCTTGGCGCGACGGCCGGCGCGGTCGGTTCCTCGCTCGGGATCGGGCATGGTCAGATCGTCCTCCACGGGTCGTGGGGACCCGCGGATGCTGACTGATTCCGAGGCCGGTCTCTATCGCGAAGTCAGGCGCAAACCA
>JBHENM010000141.1:0-1380 GCA_046262035.1 Acidimicrobiales bacterium
CGCATCGCCAGCGGGCTGCCGGTGGGTGGCGACCTCGAGTACGCCGACGAGCTCACCTTGGGCCGGGCCCTCGAGGGCCGCCGGGAGCTGGAGGGCTAAGTGCTCTGGAACGTAATTCCGCGCACGTATCGTCGGGACTTCAGGCGGCGGCCCGGTAGTCCGGCTTGTCGGCCAGTCGGCGCATCAGCTTGGCCAGGTCGTCGCGGGTGAACTTCCACTCGAACGGATCGGCGGTCTGCTCGTAGCGGCGCTCGAAGGCGAGCAGCCGGGACTCGACCTCGGCCAGGTCGGCGAAGTCGTTGGGGGTGAGGACCTTGCGCTGGACGATGGAGAAGTAGATCTCGATCTGGTTGAGCCAGCTGGCGTGCACGGGAAGATTGACGAGCGTGGCGTTGGGCCAGCGGGCCCGGAGACGTTCGGCCGCGGCCTTGCCCCGGTGCGAGCTGCCGTTGTCGACCACCCAGAACACCCGCCGGGCCGAGGCGTAGGGCTCGGTGGCCATGACCTGGGACACCAGCCGTCCGAACGGCTCGATGCCCGTCGTCGCCTCGCATCGCCCGAACACCTTGGCCCGGTGCACGTCCCAGGCCGCCAGGTAGGCGAGGGCACCGCCCCGGTCGTACTCGTGCTCGACGCGCATGTCCCGCCCGGGAGCGGGAGAAAGCGTGGAGTGGCAGCGCACCCGCGCCTGGATCGACGTCTTCTCGTCGGCGGAGATGACAAAGTCCTTCTTTCCCAACGGCTTCCCTTCCCACCGCCGGGCGTAGAGGTCGAGCGCCCGGGCCGCCCTGGCCTCGAAGTTCGGGTCACGGGGGAAGATCCAGCACCGCTTCCGCCACGGACGTATGGCATCGGCCGACAGCCAGCGCCAGATCGTCGTGCCGGAGATCTCGGCCACGATCCCCCGGGAGCGGACCTCCGCCGCGATGTCGGGGACGTGCAGGCGGGCAAGAGGCACCCCGAGGCGCGACGGCAACTCGCAGGCCAGCGCCTTGACCGCGACGACCACCTCAGGGGGGAAAGGTCGGCGGTCGACCGCCCCGGGGACGCTCATCGAGGCCGGCCAGGCCCTCCTCGAAGAAGCGCTTGCGCCACTTCGAGACGATCTCCCGGCGCATGTCGAGGCGGGCTGCGATCTCGTCGTTGTCGAGGCCGGCGGCGGCCATGAGCACGATCTTGGCCCGGACCACCTCTCGATACGGCAACGTATAACGACGGGCCCGGTCCTCCAGCGCCTTGCGCTGGTCGGCCGTGAGGTCCAGTACATACGGGCTCTTCCTGGGCATCGGCACCCCCTTCCGGGGGAGACCGTACGTTACAGGAGGACCCGAGTTACGTGACCGTAGTTACGTGCTTGTATTTCTGGCGGGCGGTACTAAG
>JBHENM010000142.1:0-3568 GCA_046262035.1 Acidimicrobiales bacterium
ACCCCTACCCCACCGAGGCGTTCGCGGCGCGCCCGTGCACCTACCCCTACCCCACCGAGGCGTTCGCGGCGCGCCCGTGCACCTACCCCTACCCCACCGAGGCGTTCCGGGCGATGCCGTGCACTTATCCCTATCCGACCGAGGCGTTCCGGGCGATGCCGTGCACCTATCCTTACCCCACCGAGGCGTTCCGGGCGCCGCCGTGCACCTACCCCTACCCGACCGAGGCGTTCGGCGGGGGTGGTGGTCGAACCTATCCACCGCTCTTCGGCTGCTAGAGGCCCGAGAATGCGACGCCGGTGACAGCAATGAGAACGCGAGGGGGCGTGTGAGTGCGCCGCCTTCTCGCCTTCTCGTATCCCGATCGAGCATCAGCGCGAGATGGTGACGCACTGGAACGTGGGCGACCCCTCGCCCTCCACCTCGCGGCTCCACCCCTCGAGAGGTGAAATCTTCTCGGCGGCATGGTGGTTCCACTCGGCGACGAACTACCCAGCCCCTATGCGGGACTCGGTCCCGCGGCCAGCCACACCCTCGGACGGAGCCGTTCAGCCCCTCCCCCCGCCCCATCCGCTCCTGGGCTCACTGCACGACGCGATCGCTTCCCGGGCGTCGTGTCGGTCCTTCACCGTCGCGCCGTTGACCTTGCCGGACGTTTCGGCGGTCTTGCAGGCCGGCTACGGTCAGCACGGCTGGGTCGAGCTCGATGGGTTCGAGTTCGAAAGTCGACCCGTACCTTCCGCGGGCGCTCGCTACCCGCTCGAGATCCACTTGATCGCGCACTCGGTCGCCGGTCTGGAGATCGGTACGTATCGCTACCTGCCCGCGCTGCATTCGCTGCAACGAACGGGCCCCGCGGTCGACGCCCAGCGGGTCTGCGAGATCTTTCTCGATCAGGGCTACTTGGCGGCGGCAAGTGCTATCGCCGTGTTGGTGGCCCGGCTCGAGCCGTCGCTCAGCCGTTACGGCGACCGTGGCTACCGGTACGTTCTCTTCGAAGCCGGCCATGTGGCGCAAAACATCAACCTGGCCGGCAACGCGTGCGGGCTGGGGACCGTGGACCTTGGCGGGTTCCTCGACCTGCCGTTGGCCGAGGCGCTGGGCCTATCCGATCAAATCCCGCTGTACGGCGTCGCGCTCGGAAGCCCTTCGTCAGCCTAACCGTGCGACGCGGCAAGAGATATCCCTTGATACAAAGCGCAATGTCGACTAAAGACACCCAGTTGGGCGAGCCCCGTGCGTCAATGACGCCGCGGCGGAGGAGGCGAAATGGCCTACGAATTGCGGGGGCAGTTCCTGGAGGCGTGTGACTGCCGCGTCATGTGCCCATGCTGGTTCGAGGAGGATCCGGACGAAGGGTCCTGCACGGGGCTCACCGCCTGGTACGTCACGAAGGGCCGGGTCGAAGACCTCGACGTGTCCGGCCTGACGACCGTGAGCGTGTCACACCACGCCGGCCACCGGGGGAACGCTCGTATGCGCGTCGCGCTCTTCGTCGACGAGAGAGCGTCCGAAGAGCAGGCGAACGCACTCACCCGGGCCTTCACCGGGGCACTGGGTGGACCGCTCGCGGACCTCGCCCAGCTGGTGGGTGAGGTCGAGTCGGTGCAGCGCGCTCCGATCACCTTCACTTCCGAAGACGGGGCGACCCAGTTGGACGTCGGCCGGGCGCTGTCGGTCACGATGAGGCCGCTGATCGGGTCCACGCGCCGGGTGATCACGGTTGCCGACAGCGTCCTGGCGACGATCCTCGGGACGCCGGCCGAAGTCGGAAAGTCGAGCCGGTTCAAGCTCGACTTGGGGGGTGAATCGTTCGACCTCGACCTCACCGATCGCAGCGCGAATCGTGGCCGCTTCGCTTTCGTCCGGGCCAGGAGCTACGGGTAGTCGGACGATCCTCCGGTCGCCGGCTCAGCCTGCAGACAGGACGCCCGTGTCGGCAGAACCCCTTGGTGCATCGACGCAGGACGCTCGCCACGCGAGTCGGTACACGCCCGGTCTGCCCCGACTTTGACACCTTGATCGCGAAAGTCCTGGTCAACGGGGCGCGGCGGAAGGTGTTTGTCACTACGCGGGTGTGTTGACCTGCGATTACGCGATGCGGGCCCGGGACCACTCCGTGGTGTCCACGCCGAAGGCGTCGAGGATCTCGGTCTGCAGCGGGGAGCGGCGGGTGACGAGGCGAATGCGCTTGTCGCCGGCGTCGAGGCTGACGGCCCGGATGCGGGCGAGCTCGCGTAGCGCCCGGGCCGGGCTGAGGTGCTGGTCGCCCAGATCGGGATCGCGGACATCCGCGGTTGCCAGGTCGGCGGCGGTGAGGGCCTCGATCACCCCGGCGTAGACGCAGATGGCCACGTGGCCCCGCACCCGGTCTTCGGTCCAGTGGAACACCGGTCGCAGGTGCAGGAAGTCCTTGAGCACCCGGAAGCGGTGCTCGACCTCCAACAGCCGGCGGTAGGCCATCACCACCCGGGCGGTGGAGGCCGCTTCGCGACTCAAGCTGGTCACCAGCACGAAGCGACCGGCCAGGGCTTCTTCGTAGTCCAACGCCGCGTCGCGGTAGTGCCACAGGAACAGGCCCCTCGACATCTCCACGTCGAACAGCCGTCCCACCCCCGACTCGCCGAGGATGCGCTGCGCCGCCCGGCCAATCTTGGCCGGGTCGACGAGCGAGCGCGCCCGCACCCGGGCCTCGAGGGCCGTCAGCTTGTCCGAAGTGCGGGCCACCAGCTCGGCGGTGCGGGTCGAGTCGCGCACCCAGCGCTCGAAGCTGGCCACCACCACCGCCCGGCGGCCGTCCACGGTGACCTCGCACGCGGCCGAGCGGGCCTCGGGCACCGGCACCCACACGGCGTCGGGACGACAGGACGCCTCGAGGGCGGCGGCACAGGTGGGGTCGCGGTGCAGCCGGGTGGCCAGCACATGGTCGAAGCCTTGTTCTGTAAGGGTCTTCACGTTGTCGACCGAGATGAGCCCACGGTCGGCGACCACCGGGATGGGTCCCACCCCGAAGCGCCGGGACAGGTCGGCGAGCACGGTGGGCAGCGTCGACACATCGGCGGTGTTGCCGGCGAAGACGTGGTGGGCGATGGGGATGCCGTCGCCGGTGGTCAACAGGCCGATGACGATCTGGGGGCGGTCGGGCCGGTGGTCGCGCGAGTAGCCGAAGGCCCGGGAGGAGAAGCGGGCCGACGGCCGGGTCTCGCCTTCGAAGTAGGTCGAGGTCAGGTCGTAGCAGACCAGGCGCAGATCGAGGTTGGCCAGGTCGGTGAGGCGAGCGTAGAGGTGGGCTTCGGTGGCCTCCTTGGTCTGCGCCACGGCGTCGACGGCCCGGTAGTAGCGGTGCAGGGGCGGATGGGCGAAGCCCTCGGGGGCGGCGACGTCGTCGGTGAACCACTCGGGCACCCGGCGCTTGGAGCACGGGTCGCACAGCCGGCTGGCCACCATGGCGAAGACGGCGTCGGACTCCGGCCCGTCCCCGAAGTGCGCACGAAGACCCAGGCGCTGCCAATAGGCGGCCACCGCGGCCACGCCGCCGACGGAGCGGGCGTCGGTCGCCTCGAGGCCG
>JBHENM010000143.1:0-19075 GCA_046262035.1 Acidimicrobiales bacterium
GCGCTGCTGCAACTGTCACAGGGGCAGTGTGCGACGACCCAACGCGATGCGCATGGGCCATCACCGCGTACTGGCGCGCCATCGGACGCGTATTCACCGACCAAGAGACTTCGACGGGGTCAGGGGTGGTTGCGCCGTGGATAGGGTGAACCGGGTGAGCCCGTCGGCGTTCGAGTGGATCTGTGAGATCGAGCCGCCGACCAGGCCGGACCTCATGCACGTCCGCCATCAGATCGAGGTGCTGAGCAGGGTTGCGTCCGCCTATCTGATTCCCGACAATCACGTCGGCCGGGCCACCGTCTCCAGCGTCGCCGTGGCCAATGAGGTCGACCGCATGGGTGGACGGTCGATCGCCTGTCTGAACGCCCGGGACCGCAACGCACTCGGCTTCCGCCGCGATCTGCTGACGGGCGCGGCCTATGGCGTGGATGAGTTCCTGTTCGTCTACGGCGACACGCCCGTCTCCGGGGCCCGAACCGGTCAGCTCACGGTCCGGTCGATGATCGAGCACCTGAGACGCTTCAGCGACGAGCACCGGGGCCAAGCCGGCGGGTTCAGAGCCGGGGTGACGACCCGGCTCCGTCCACTGCCCGACTGGAAGCGAGAGGCCGATTTCCTGTTCGTCCAGGTGTCATTCGACCTGGAGGCCCTTCTGGCCTGGCGAGACACTGTCCGCTTCGACGGTGAGGTCTACGCCGGCGTGATGGTCCTGCCCAGCGCCTCGATGGCCCGCAAGCTGGTCGCCGACATTCCCGAGATCACCGTGCCGGCGGGCTGGCTGGACGCCGTCGAGCGGGACCGGGTGGCCGGCGTCGACCTGGCATGCGAACTGGCGCATGCCATCGGTGAGAGTGGCGCCTTTAATGGCGTCCACCTCATCCCCGGGGTCCGCTACCGGCAGACGGCCTCTCGACTGGAGGAGCTCGGCCGCCGCTGACTTCGGCACCCGGCGATGGGTCTGCGCCTCCCACCCTCGCCTCCCCTGCGATGGCGACGAGGTCTGAACGCCGCTTGCGGCCGGTCTTGGCCAGCAGACGCTGGACGTGCTTGTCCACCGTCCGGGGCGAGACATAGAGCCGCAGGCCGATCTCCTTGTTGGAGAGCCGCTCTGCCACCAGCGCAAGCACGTCGGCCTCACGGGCGGTGACTCCGAGGACACGAAGAGCCGGCGACACCGCTCTGTCAGACCGCTGGCGGCGGGGAAGCGCCACCCCCGCGTCACGCAGCAGTGATCGGCACGACGATGCGACGCGGTACTGGCCCCTGTCCTCGAAGAAGACGACCGCCTCGCGAAGCCAGGACGCAGGGTCACCCCAGCCGTCCCGAAGAGCGCACTCGGCCACCAGGCGGCGAGCCACATGGCCGTAGCCGCCTCGCCCCGCCATCGCCGCCATTTCGGTCTCGGCGGCGGCGAAGGCAGCCTCTGCTTCTTCGCAGGCGCCGGCGCGTCCCGACGCCACCGCGTCCGCATAGCCGAGGATCCCCCTGTGGAAGGGCATAGCGGTGACGCCGGATGACCGCAGCTCCGCCCGGGCGCCTGACCCATCCACATCCTCGGTGGTGCGCAGCAGCGCCCAGAGGCCCCGGAACGTCCACGGGAGAGCCTCGGGCCTGTCGCGCAGTAGAGCGGCGCCGGCTTCGAGCTCCTCTAGGGCCTGTTCGCGCCGCTCTCCGAGCAGGGAGAGCGTCGCTCGGCATTGTCCCCACGCACCGGCCGACACGTCCGGATTCTCGCCCGCCGCGGCGTGCGACTTGCCAATGGCCTGCTCCATCGACTCCTGGTCTCCACCGATGGCGTGGCACTGCGCCTGGCGGAGAAGAGCCATGGGAAGGAGGGCCACGAGGTGAAACCGCCGTGCCGCCTCTTCGCACCGACGACCAACGTCCAGTCCCTCCTTGCTGTCGAAGTGGAAGGCGAGGACCAGGCAGATGTGGAGATCAAGATGAGCGGCGGTCATGAGGGCGCCGGACTGATAGGCGAGGTCGCGGGCGGCGGTGAGCCGGTCGAGGCGGACGGTGCGCAGCACGTCGATGGATGCCAGCTCGTGAAGGGCACGGATCCGCCACAGCGTTAGTCCGTGGTCCTCGGCGACGCTCCTGGACCGCTCGAACCACATCTCCGCTTCGGCGAGGTCGTGCAGACGGGCGCGCCGTCCGATCACCTCGAGCGCTTCACAGGCCACCGCAGGCACACCGGACGCCTCGGCCATCCGCAGGGCGGACTCCGCCATCCGAACGGCCTCTTCGAAGCGGGACTCACCCAGTGCGACATGGGCCGCGAGAGCATCGGTGCGCGCCGCCAGGGAGGGATCCCCTCCACTGGAGAGTTCCCTCGCCGCGGCGATCTGTTCGGACGCCTCCGCCCATGACCCACTGGAGGCCATGGCGCGGGCCAGGCGAAGGACAACCTCGGCTCGGCGAACCGTCGGCGCGGCCTGTGCCTCCCTCGATGCCAGCAACGTTGTGCCGACCTCGATCGCACGCTCCACCTTCCCGGCCAGCGACAACACTTCGGTGAGGGTTTCGTCGATTGCCATCGCCACTTGCGAACTGACCGGCATCACCCGAGCCCGTTCCAGGGCGGCTTCAGCGGTCGCCAGCGCCCCTTGGTCCAGGGCACGGCGTCCAGCGATGTGCAGCAACCGGGCTGCGCGCTCGGTGTCACCGCATGCCTCCGCCAACTCCGCGGCCAGCTCGCACCACGGCCCCGCGAGGGTGGGATGCGCGTCCTCCACGGCACGGAGGGCTCGGGCGAACAGCTCGGTACGCTCCGGCCTGAGGAGGTCGCCGACGATCGCGTCTCGGGTGAGCGCGTGGCGGAACCGGAACGCTGGTTGGGTCGTGTCGGCCTCGGCACTGATGAGCTGCGCGTTCAGACAAGCTCTCAGTTCCGAGATGACTGCCTCCTGTGAGAGTCCGGTCAGCGGCGCGAGCAGCGCCCAATCGAACCGTCGTCCCAGCACCGCTGCCGCCTCGAGGACGCGGCGAGCATCGTCGCCCAACGCACTCACCCGACTCCGGACGCTGTCGGCGAAGGTCGCTGGCAGCATGGGGACGATCGGGCTGGCCACTGTCCACCTACCCGAGGGCCCCGGCCGGAGGACGCCGGCTTCGACCCAGGCGGCCAGAAGCTCCTCGACCAGGAATGGCACGCCCTCGGCCCACGCCCGCAGCGGCTCGGCCAGCATCGGCGGCAGGTCGGTCATCCCTAGACATGCTTCGGCCATCTGGTCGACGGCGGCATCGTCGAGGGGCCCGAGTTCGATGGCAGTCACCGCGCGCCTGGCCGTGAGTGAACGAACCAGGGCGAAGGCCGGCGTCGTCTCGTCGCCGCGCAGGGTGACGATGCAGACGACCGGTTGCGAGGCGAGGGTGTCGGCCAGATACTCGATGACGGCAAGGGTCTCGGCATCGGCCCAGTGGAGATCCTCGAGAATCAACAGGCAACTGCCGTCGCATGCCACCACCCGTAAGAGCCGAACGAGCGCTTCGGCCACCAGCACAACCGATTGCTCGATGGCGGGTAACTCCTGGTCCTGCCATTCGGGCACCAGCCTTCCCAGCGCCCCTCGGAGGGGCCGCAACTCCGGCGATTCCGGTGGTCCGGATACCCGGAACCTGCCCAGCAGGGCGTGGGACAGCGGCCGGAAGGCGACAGGGCTGTCCGAATCCACCGCCCGACCCGATAGAACGGCCAGACCCCGTCGCACAGCGGCCTCGGCGACCTCTCGGACCAGGCGCGACTTCCCGATGCCGGCTTCGCCCAGGACAACGGTGACCCCGCCTCGGCCGGATCTTCCCTCGGTCACCGCCGCCTCCAGCTTCCCGAGCACCTCATCCCGCCCGATGATGGTCGGGCACAGGATCGGGGGCACGGGTGCAGTATCCGTCACCGCCGGAGCGGAGGGACCAGCACAGGTGTCCGCAGGTCCTCCAGTGTCTCCTGCATCCGAGCGGCGACGACCAGGCCCGAGACGATGCTCAAGGCGGCGACGACCGTCACCGCGGCTCGAAGATCGAACAGGTCAGCCACCGCCCCCCCGAGGAGGGCGCCGACGACGTAGCGGGTGTCGCGCCAGAGCCGGTACACGCCGACGGCCGTGGCGCGCCAGGTCGGATGGGCCACGTCACCGACCGCCGCAATGAGGGTGGGATACACGAGGGCGGTGCCGAGGCCGATCAGCACGGATCCGACAGCCCATGGCGCGAATCCCGTGGTCGCTGCCACCAGTGCCAGGGCGAACCCTTGCAGCACCATGCCCGCCACGATCAGAGGTTTGCGTCCGATCCGATCGGACCACGCCCCCGTGAACAATTGTGCGACGCACCACACGCCCGGGTAGAGGGCGCCTCGCCGCGGTCGTAGCGATCGAGGCCGGCGAGGTCTTCGACTCCCGGTTCGGCACGGGCGCGCAAGCGTGACGGCAGCGCGATGGTCGGGAGCCTCGAGACCACGACCGCGGCATGACGAAGGCAACGCCCAGTCCTGCGTTGCGACTGAAGTCCTACTCCCGGGTGTCGGTCCCGTCCGACTCCCGCCGGCGCAGACGATCGGCAGCGCGAAATCGGGCGTCAAGGTGAGTGGCCAAGTCGCGGTCAGTCGCCTCGGGGACGTGGGCGTACAGCTCCATGCTGAGGCGGGCGGTGGCATGGCCGAGGCGGTGCTGGATGACCCTCGGGTGCACACTGTCTTCCACCATGAAGCTGGTGGCGACGTGGCGCAGGCCGTGGAACGTCAGCTCGTCGGGAAGCCCAGCTCGGGCGACGGCCGGGTTGAACACCCGAGCGGCGAATGAACGGCGCAACGTGCCGCCGGCTGGACCGGTGAACACGAGGTCATCCGGGCCAATCCCGGGTCGGTACAGCCTGAGATGCCCGGCCAGCTCATCGATGAGGAAGGACGGCAGGCTCAGCGTCCGACCTGAGCTCTTGGACTTGGCCGCTGCGACGGCGTGCTTGCCACCGACCTCCGAGATCGTCTCGCTCACGGTCACAGTCCGGCCGAGAAAGGTTCACGTTCGCAATGCGAAGGCCGACCAGCTCCGACCAGCGAAGGCCGACGACGCCGGCAGCCAGGACGAGCGCCCGGTAGCGGCCCGGTACCGCGTCGGCCAGGGCCTCGAGCTCCTCCGGCGTGAGGGTCGGTCTGTGGCAGGCCGGCGCAGTCTCCAGTTTGATGCGCCGGACGGGAGAGCGGGAGATCAGGTCCGCCTCGACCGCGGCATTGAGTACCGCTCGGAGCACTCCCACGTTCGTGCGGACGGTGGCGGGCGCCACCTTGGCGGCGAGACCATCGACGGCACGACGGACGTCGAGCGGCGTGATGGTCGAGAGGGGCCGGTGGCCGAGCGTCGGAAGAAAATGGATCCGCATCGCATACTCGTCTCGGGCTCTGGTCGTCGCCCGCTTGGTCGGGTCGCTGTCCAGCCACTCGGCCGTCCAAATGACGAGGGTCACCTGGCCGGCACGGGGGTCGAGGTAGGTCCCACGGGCGAGGTCCGTCTCGACGGTGGCGGCTGAGCGTCACGGTGAAGGTATCGAGGAATCCGACCTGTCCGAGGACCATCGGAAACGGAGCAGGCCAGCCAGAGACGAATCCGACGTCGGCTCGCCAAGAGACGGACTCATCCGCATCGTGGACAGAGTGGAGCCGCAGTTCGACCTCCGCGAACGTCACCTCGGCGACCTGACCCCCGATCCCAATCGTCACCCCGTCATTGCTTGCGCGTAGGTCGACGCCGAGAACATCCGCGAGCCAGTCGGCACTCAGGACGCTCCCGATCCGGTATCGATCAGGCCAGCCCACGGGACGAGATGCTCTCCAGCGGCACCGATGCTGACGGGCACGACGGGACGGAGGACCTCCCGTCCGCGCCGCGGCACCCTCTCCGCGATGTAGGGGTACAGCCAGGGGAACGGGCTCGGCACCGCGTAGATCAGCCGGGCCCGACGAAGAGGGGTTCGTCGTCCGTCGGCGCCCGCATGACCATCACATTGCGGACACCCTTAGCCATGATGTCGGCGTCGAGCTGATGCGGCGTGTCCGCTGACAGGACAACCTCATCCCTTTTCATGTCGATGGACACGTACTTGCCGGCGTAGCGCTCGAGGTTCCAGTAGCGCGGCATGCCCCCCATGATGCCATCCCTGCGCGCCAACGGCCCGACTCCGGCAGCCGCGGCCCCAGTGGCCTTGGGCGTCCGACTCGACCCTACGCTTTCCGTTGGAAGTGGCACGGGTGTGGCACGAGGGGGGTGAGGAGGTTGCGGACGTACATAGCCGCAGGTCAGGGCCTTGCCGGCGGTAGTTGCGCGCCACGTTCGCAACGTGGAAGTCGGCGGTTCGAGTCCGCTCACCTCCACCCGTATAAGTCCTGGTCAGGGCATTTACGAGTCGTCAGACGCCTGTGGATAACTTGTTGTGCCGTTTTCTGCACCACGGCTGCACCACAAGAATTGCGGTCGAGCTCTGACCAAGGCGGTCACGCCGAGGCCACTGGGGGACCCGTGGCCTGCGCTTGGTTCGGTCACCGGGCTCCGTCGAGCCGGTTCCGATGCTCTGTGAGGCCGTTCCGTGAGCCCGTGACCCCGATGCGGCTGCCTGGCAACAGCCTTAACCCTGGCCGCCCTCGGCAACCGGGTGCTTGGACTCAGCGCGGGACACTCGGAAGAGCGTCCAGCTGATCCGCTACGGCCCGGTCCACCCGCTCGGGAAGCGACCCGTAGATGTCGGCCGTCGTGCGAATAGAAGCGTGGCCCAAGCGCCGCTGGATCACTTCCAGAGGAACGCCGACCTCGCGCGCATCATGTGGCCGGCCGAGTGCCGCAGCCGGTGGAACGTCAAGCCATCGAGCCCGGCGCGTGGCGCTGCTCTACGCGTGCCGATCGGCGCGTGACCGCCTCGTCGTCGTGCTCATGGCCAGGGCCGGGCTGCGCCGGGGCGAGCTGTGCGGACTGCGCGCAGCGACGTCCACCCTGCCGGCGACTCCCGCCGACTCGGCTGTGACGTCGAAGGCGCCCACGTGCACGTCACCCGACGGGACAACCCGAACGAGGCCTGGGCGAAGTCGCGTCGCCAACAAGTCGTCCCCCTCGACGCCCTCGTGGTCCGGGCGCTCGACACCTACACGCTCGAGCGGCTCGACCAACCCGTCGCGTCCAGCAGCGACTTCCTGTTGGTGAACCTTTTCCGCGGGCCGGTCGGGGCGCCGATGCGCCCGGACGCCATCAACGAGCTGCTCCGGGCGGCATCGAGGCGCGCCGGCCTCGATGCCCCAGTTGCGCCGCACCAGCTGCGCCACGCCTTCGCCAGCAACGTGGCCGACGCCGGCGGAGCACTGGACGAGATCGCCGAGCTTCTCGGCCACCGCTCCATGGCCTCCTCGCAGGTCTACATGCACCCGGACCCGGCCCGGCTCCGGCGGGCGATCGAGGCGGTGCCCACTCCCCGGGCGAGCGGCGGAGCGGCCCGATGAGCAAGGCGTCGGGGCGCGTCACCCTCGCCGGCCTGCCGCTCGGAGGCGGCCGGGGTCAGCTCGAGCGGATCAGAGCGATGATCGACCCCGGCTTCCTGGCCGAGGCGGGCTGGGACCCCGACGGCCTCGTTCTTGCTCCACCCGATGGGCACCGGCTCCTCGTGCGCCCGGTCTGCCGGGTGGAGGGCTGTTCGACCACCGCGACCGGCCGACGGAGGCTCTGCAAGGCCTGCGAACGGCGCCTCTCCGATGCCGGGCTCGACGATGATCAGTTCGAGCTGCTCGCCGCTGCGCGGCCGCCGAGGCGGGTTCCGGAGCGGTGTCTGGTAGCGGGCTGCCGGCGGGAGCGCACCTCCGGCCCGGCGGGGCTGTGCCGGGCCCACGCCGACCAGCACGACGCGCTGGACGTCTCGAAGGAGGCGTTCCTCGTCCATCCCGCCGTCATGGCCCTGGGGCCGAACAGCCCCTGCGGGGTGGCAGCCTGTCCCCGCCAGCGACGCCACCCCGACGGCGCCTACTGCGACGCCCACCAGCAGCGCCTCCGTGCCGCCCGCCGGCGCGACCCGGGCCTGGACGAGGCCCGGTGGCGGCGGGTCGAGCCCGCCGTGGGCGTGGGCGGCCAGGTGAGCTTGCGCGGTCTCGGCCCCCTGGTCGTCGCCGAGGTCCTCTACGGGCTCCAGCAGCGCTGCCGCCTCGAGCGGGTGCAGACCAAAGAGGCCGACGTGCGCGCCGTGTGCGACGACCTGCGCCGCCAGCAGGTCGACGCCGTGGCCGACTACGTGCTCGGCGACCGCCGGGACCTCGGCTTCGTCGGTCTCCTGCGCTCACTGGTCGCACACGCCCGCCGGGCCCTGGCCACCCCGGAGACCGAGGTCGTCGGCAACGAGTGGGACCTGGCCGTGTTCGGGCATTCAGGGACGGTCACTTTCACGGCCATCAGCCAGCGATGGCTGCGAGAGGCGACCAAGCGGTGGGCGGCCGACGACCTGCCCCGGCGGCGGGTCAGGGCGGGCCGGCGCACCAGCGGAGGCCTCGCCGTGCGTCATCACGTGAACTGCGTGACGATGCTCTCGGAGTCGCTGCGGGCCCTTCCCGATCGTGGCGAGCACCCGGCGTCGCTCGGGCGGCCGGACATGGAGGCGTTCCTGAACCGCCTCGCCTACCTGGAGTCGGCGGGGCGGATCAGCGGCGACGCCCGGGTGCGAGCGGCCCGCGAGGTGCGGGCGGTGCTCACGCGGGCCCGGGCCATGGGGCTGACCCGGCCGGGCCAGGTCGCCGCCGGGCTCGGCGAGGACTTCGTCATACACCGCGACGACATCCCCGAGGCCCCCGAGCCGGCCAGGGCCGGGCGGGACCTGCCGGCGGAGGTCATGCGCCAGCTGTGCTCCCACCTGGGCGAGATCACCTCCGCGGAGATGCGCTGCGCCGTCGAGCTCGCCATCGACACCGGCCGTCGGCCGGAGGAGATCTGCGACCTTCCCTACGACTGCCTGGCCCGCGACGACGACGGCAGCGCCGTGCTCGTCTTCGACAACCACAAGGCCAACCGCCTCGGCCGGCGCCTGCCCATCGCCGAGGCCACCGACGGGGTCATCCTCGTGCAGCAGCAGCGCGTCCGCGCTCGATACCCCGGGACGAGCGCCGGCGAGCTGCGGCTGCTGCCCACCGACCGGCGCAACCCCGACGGGCGCAGCGCCATCACCAGCTTCAGCCTGGCTTTCCACCATCGGGAGTGGGTCGGCCGGCTGCCGGTCGTCCGCACCAGCGACGGCGCCGAGCTCGACAAGCGCCGAGTCGTCCTCTACGCCTATCGACACACTTATGCCCAGCGCCACGCCGACGCCGGGGTCCCCATCGAGGTCCTGCGTGAACTCATGGACCACCGCAAGCTCGATACCACCAAGGGCTACTAACCGGGTCGGCGAGCCCCGCCGGCGGGCGGCGGTCGAACGCGTCACCGAGCTCGCCTTCGATCGGCACGGCAACCGAATCTGGCGCGCCGCTCAGGCTCTGCTCGACTCCGAGCACGCCCGACGAGCGCTGGGCGAGGTCGCCGTCCCCTTCGGTGTGTGCACCGAGCCCTCCAACGTCCGAGCCGGCGGCGGCGCCGCCGCCACCGTGCCGTCAGCGTCGCCATGCCACAGGTCCGCCGTGTGCCCGTCGAGCTGCGACCGACCCGAGGCCGGTGACCGGGCCGGGTGATCGCACGGCCGCCATGGCCGAGGGCCGACGAGCGGACACCGCCCGGCGTCGCCAACGCGTGCTCAGCGCCCTGGCCGAAGCCGCCCTCGCCGGAGGTCCCATCACCGTCAGCGGCATCGCCGGACGAGCCGGCGTCGACCGGACCTTCCTCTACCGCCACCGAGACCTGCTCGAGCGGCTGCATGATCTCGGCGCCCAGCTGCCGGGTGCGGCTGGCGCAGCCCTCATGGTGACGAGGGCGTCACTGCAGTCCGACCTCCTGACCGCACAGCACCGCGGCGGACGCCTGGCCGCCCGGGTGCAGCACCTCGAACACCGGCTGTCGGAGCTCCTTGGCGAGCAGGCCTGGCACGACTCCGGGCTCGGAGCACCGGACGACATCAACCGGCTCAACCAGCACATCGCCTCGCTCGAAGCGGAGGCTGCCGATCTCCGGATCCAACTCGACGAGCGAACCGAGGAGCTGGCTGCCGCCCGCCTGGCGAACCGAGAGCTGATGACCCGCCTCAACGCCCCTCGTTCTCACACGTGAAGCACCCCGGCCACGTGCACCACAGCTGTTGCACTCGTCGCCTCGCCGTCTTGGCCGCCCCACCAGCACCGACGTCGCCGTCCGCGTTTCACCACAGCCTGCGACCCCCGGAGAACCGTCCCCATCAGGGCATCGGCATGGTGGCCCCCTGGGAGAGGTTCCGACTGGCCGCCCGGGCGCCGGTGACCGAGGAGGTCGCGGCGCCGGCCGACTTCGCCCTGCCGCCGGGGGCCGCCACCCGGCGGGTGGAGGTCAAGGGGACGATCAGCTTCGCCTCCGCCAGCTACAAGGCCGGGATGTGGCTGGCCGGCCAGGACGTCACCGTGACCTGCGACGGCGCCCTCGTGCACCTGCACCACCGAGGCATCCTCATAGCCACCCACGCCCGTCGCCACTCGGTCGACAAGCAGGCCGCGGGGCTCCGTCGAAAGACGGCCGAGGCCAAGCGACGGCCGACACCGACGGCGGCGTCGGTTACCCGAAAGGTCGACTCCTCGGGCAACGTGTGCTTCGCCGGCGCCAGCTACCGGGCGGGGGCCAAGTTCCGGCGGCGCCAGGTGCAGGTCGCGGTGGTGGGCGACATGGTCGAGATCTCCATCGGCAACGAGCTCATCCGCTGCTACCCGGTCAAGCACGACCGCACCCGGGAGCACGGTGCCCTGGCCAACCCCGGCGGTAGGCCGCGCTGGATCAACGCGGCCTAACCCATGACCGAGTGTCGTCTAGGTACCGGAGCCAAAGTGTCGTGCGGGTACCGGGACTTGACAATGCACCACAGAATCTCGGTGAGCCCTGACCAAGGCGGTCACGCCGAGGTCACTGTGGGAGCCCGTGGCCTGCGCCTCGTTGGGTCGGGGGTTCTGTCGGAGCCGGTTCCGATGCTGTGTGAGGCCTTTCCGTGAGCCGTGGCCGGAATGCGGCTGGTGACGGCGGCCGGCGGTCCCCGGCACGGAGCCCGCCCTCCGGGGGTGTCCGTTGCCACGATCAGACGGCCGACCACCTCGCTCCCGTGCACAAGACGAAAGCCTCTGCGTTCGGCATCATGTCCCCGTGGAGCTTCACGGCGATGTCCTCCCGCTGGTCGTCCCACACCTCGACGGCAACGTACGGGAGCTCCAGCACGCCGGCGACGGTGCTGACGATATCGGGGAGGATCTGGTCGGGAGCCACCGTCGTGTCGAGGCGTTGGGCCAGAGCCACAAGGGTTGGATCGGGTCAGGAAAGCGGACTGAACACGCTCCAGTGCGACGGTGAGAGCTAGCCAAGCGGCACGGCCGACCCCGCCAGGACCCCCAGCAGCACCAGCAGGTTCATGCCGGTGTAGGTGACCGTCGCCCAGTAGGCGACGCCGAGGATCACCGCCACTGCGGCTACGACCATCGAGCGGTCGACGAACCGCCTGACCTCCGACACGCGCACGCCGGCGGCGTCGGACCGCAGGAGGCTATGAAGCAGGGCCGAGGCCAGGAGGGTCGCGCGGCAAGTGGGGTGTCTGCTCGGAGGGCCGAAACCTGTCGTCTTGCTGTCGGGACAGCGAGCGACTCGAGCGCCATTCCGGTCTAGATCGCCTCGTGGTTTGGGCAGGAGCATCGGTCGATGCGAGGATGAGCAGCAGAGTCACGTCAGGCTAGGGTGGCTTCTTCAAACGGGCGCCCGCGGGTGCCGGGCGGTGCGGATGAGCAGGAGTCCAGTCTGGCGCGGCGCACCGTGAGCGTTCACACGCGATGCCGTCGAACCTGGCATGGAGTCGTGGCTACGGCTCTGGCCTTCTTCTCGTTGGTTCTGGTCTCTCGGCCCGCCCTGGCTGTCACTCCTGTGCTGACAACTCAAGCGTCATCCCCGGGGTCTCTCGTCGGTTCGGCCATATTCGACGCTGGAAACCTCAGCGGCGGTGTCAACCCAACAGGATCGATCACCTTCGACCTGTTCGGACCGGACAACTCGACCTGTACCGGCGTTCCCATCTTCACGAGCGTCGTCGCCGTGGCCGGCAACGGCGGCTACACGTCGAAATCCCACATCGCCCTTTCGGCCGGGACGTACCGGTGGGTGGTTCGCTACAGCGGTGACGCCAACAATGAGCCTGTCGCCAGCGCTTGTGACGACCCGGGCCAGAGAACTGTCGTCGACAGGGCCCCCACCTCGATCACCACCGCAGCCTCCCCCTCGGTGCGCCTCGGCGGCCAGGTCTACGACGTAGCCACCCTCCGCGGCGGCGTCAACCCCTCGGGCTTCATTACGTTCGACCTCGTCGCAGGCGGCTGCGGCGGCGACCCAGTCTTTTTCAGCAGCAAGCCCGTCGTCGGGAACGGCCCAGTCACCTCCGACGCCTTCACGCCGATTGCCCCCGGCGAGTACACCTGGCTCGCCCGCTACGGCGGTGACGCCAACAACGGCCCGGCCTCCAGCCTGTGCTTCGATTCGGCCGAGAAGGTAACCGTGACTCAGGGGCAGGGCGTCGTCGTGCTGACCCTGGCCGCCTCGCCGCCGTTACCGGTGGGCGGCCCGCTCACCGCCACCGCCACCGTCTCCGGCGGCACGAATCCGAGGGGCAGAGTCACCTTCCAGTTGTTCGCCCCCGACGACCCAACTTGTTCCGGCGCGCCTCTTTTCAACAACGTCCCCCGGGTGCTGGACGGGACCCCCATCACGTCTGACCCCTTCACCACGACGGCCCCCGGCACATACCGATGGGTCGCGCTCTACAGCGGCGATGCCAACCACGCACCTGTGAGGACTGCCTGTGGGGACCCGGCTGGGACGGTCACCGTTTTCCCGGCCGCAGACGTGGTCGTGCTGACCACGGCCGCTTCGTCGCCTTTCCCAGCGGGCACCCCGCTCATGGCCACCGCCACCATCTCGGGCGGCGCCAACCCGACGGGGACGATCACGTTTCGGCTTTTCGGTCCGCCCGGCGATTGCTTCGCCACACCCCTGCTGACGGCAGTCAAGTCAGTGAGTGGCAACGGCACCTACACATCCGACCCCTTCGTCCCCAGGTTCCCGGGGCGTTACACGTGGGTCGTCAGCTACAGCGGCGACGCCAACCACCTGCCCGTCGAAACGGCCTGCGGAGACCCGTCGGCGACGGTCATTGTGCCTTTGGGCCCGCGCGTCGTCGTGCTGACCACGACTGCCTCGGCCCCGGGGGCCGGACCGCTCACCGACACGGCCGCTCTCTCGGGTGGTGTCAACCCCACGGGCGGGATCTCCTTCCGGCTGTTCGGGCCCGACGACACAACGTGCTCGGGCGGGCCCGTGCACACCTCGTTCAAGCTGGTGGTGGGCAACGGCAGCTACACGTCCGAGCCGTTCATGCCCCGCGGCCCGGGGACTTACCGGTGGGTGGCGACCTACGGAGGCGACGTTAACCACGCGGCCGCCAGCACCGTCTGCAACGACCCGGCGGAGACCGTGGTGGTCACCGGCGTCCCGGGAATCAGTGTCACCAAGCACGCCAACCCCTCGAGCCGCCCGGCGCCGGGAGGCGACTTCACGTTCACCGTCACCGTGACCAACACCCTCGGCGCCCTGCTCAATCTTCAGACCGTGACCGACGACGTGTACGGAGACCTGAGCACCCCTCCCGGTTCCCCCTGCGCGGCAGCGAGGGGTCACGAGCTGCGAGCGGGCGAGTCCTTCACGTGCTCGTTTACCGCTTCCTTTACCGGCGGCTCCGGTGCCAGCCAGACGAACACGATAACCGTGGTAGCGCACGGTCGACCGTTCTTCGATCCCCGGAACCCTCCCCCGGTGCCAGTGTTTAGGGGCACTGCCTCGACCACCATCTCCATCACTGCCGACGTGATTCCCACGATCACCGTGACCAAGGTGGTCACTCCGCCGAGGCGGCCCGAGCCGGGCGGATCCTTCATCCACACGGTGACGGTCACCAACACCGGGAGCGAGCCTGTGCGAATCGTGTCGTTGGTCGACAGCGTGTACGGCAACCTCGCCACTCTGGCCGGCTCCACCTGCACGGCGGCTCCCGGCACGGTCATCCCGGCGGCCGCCACCCTGACGTGTTCCTTCACCGCTCGCTTCGCCGGTGAGGCAGGTAACAGCCAGACCGATGTCGTGCAGGCCACCGTGGTGGACCCCGACGGCACGTCAGCCACGGCCACGGGCGCGGCCACCGTGGCCCTGACGGATGTGCCCCCCGAGGTCGAGGTCCACCTGAGCGTCACGCCCCAGCTCCGGCCCGAGCCGGGCGGGACGTTCACGTACACGGTGACGGTCCGCAACGTGAGCAACAGCGAGGCCGCCACCATCGCATCGCTGGCCAGCAACCTGCACGGGAACCTTGGGGGCAGGGGCACCTGCCGGGTGGGCATCACCCTGCCGCCCCCGCCCGATCCGGGATCCACCTCGAGCTGCTCGTTCGTGGACACCTTCACCGGCAATGCCGGTGGCCGCCAGACCACCAGGATCGCGGTGACCGTCGTCGACAACGAGGGCACCTCCGCCACCGCCACCAGCGACGAGCTGGAGGGCACCATCGTGCTCGCCGACGTAGCCCCGAGCGTCTCGGTGGTGAAGACGGTGTCGCCCAGCTCGTGGCCGGCGCCGGGTGGCCCCTTCACCTTTGCGGTCGCCGTCACCAACGCGTCGGCCGAGCCGGTCACCCTCCAGGCTCTGATGGACGATGTCCACGGCGACCTGAACGGCCAGGGCACCTGCTCGATCGGCGCTTTCCTGGCGGCCGGTGAAAGCTTCAGGTGCGTGTTCGTAGCCTCCCTCCTCGGCGCCCCTGGGACAACCCAGACCGACGTGGTCACGGCCACCCTCGTGGACGACGACGGCACCCCCGGCCAGGGCCGGGCCCAGGCCACCGTCGGTCTCACCGACGTCGTCCCCCCGGTGCCCCCAGAGCCGCCGGTCCCCCAGGCGCCCACGGCGCTCCCGAGGCCAGGAGTCACTCCCGCCGGCCGAGTGGCCCCGACCTCGCCTGGCCTGCCGGCGGGGGCGCTCGCCCTCACGGGCTCGGGTGCACGGGGCCTGGCCCACCAGGCGGGTCTGCTCATCCTGACTGGGGTGGGCCTGGTGGGCCTGGTGGGCCTGGGATGGTGCCGGGATCGTCAACCGGCCTTCGCTAGGTTCAGGAGGCGCTGGACCCCCACCAGCGGGAACGAGCGGGGGGCTCCGGGGGCTATGCAGAGGAGCAGCGAGGGAGGGGGAAGGGTCAGCACGGCCGCGGGCAAGACAGCCCTCTTCGGGGCCTATGGCCGACCGCGATGTGCCCACCTCGGCGGCGGCGACAGCCTGGGCCAGACCGGTGGCGTCGTGCTGGGCATGGGGCTCGGAGGTCCTCCGGATCTTCTGAAGAACTGAGCGGGTGGCGCCATCCAGGGGACGCGGCAGATCGCGACCTCGCTCCCAAAACAGTTCCTCACCGATCTCACGCGTCAGGCGGGGAGCGGCCTTCGGGCACGTCGACCCGCCATGGCGATGTAACCGCTTCCATCCCTCAGCCGAAAGGCGTGAAGTCCCCCGCCTTCAAGACGCCACTCAAGGGCGACACGAAGCCGCCGCTGACACGGCAGATGAGCGAGCTCGCCCTGGCTAAGAAGATCCCGCCGCCGGTGCAAGGAAACCGCAGCTTCTTCCGCACTTGGGTGCGGCGGTGAAAACGTCGAAATAACCAACCAGATCCGCCCTCAGTCGACCGGCTCCAGGGCTAGAGCAGCGATCCGCGGTTCACGTCGTGGTGGCGGGCTGGAGCTCCTCCTCCGGCGGCACCGGCGCCGGATGTCCCTCGACGTCGATGTCGGGGATGATCCGGTTGAGCCAGCGCGGGAGCCACCAGTTCTTGTCACCCAGTAGCTCCATGGTGGCGGGCACGAGCAGCATGCGGACGATGGTGGCGTCGAGCAGGATCGCCGTCGCCAGGCCCACACCCATCAGCTTGACGATCCGGTCCTGCTCGAGGATGAAGCTGCCGAAGACGAAGACCATGATGGCCGCGGCCGCGGTGATGACCTTGGCCGTCGCGGCCAGGCCGTCGGCTACCGACGTGCGGCTGTCACCCGTCCGACGCCACTCCTCCCGAATTCTCGACAGCAGGAACACCTCGTAGTCCATCGAGAGGCCGAAGACGATGGCGAACAGCATCATCGGCGCCCACGGCTCGATGGGCGCGGGCTGAACCCCCGTGAGGTCGCTCAGCCAGCCCCACTGGAAGAGGGCGACGACGATGCCGTAGGCGGCACCGATCGACAACAAGTTCATGATCACGGCCTTGACCGGCACCAACACCGACCGGAACACGACCATGAGCAGGAGGAACGACAGAGCGAGCACGACCACGAAGAACAGGGGCAGCCGCGACTCGAGGTAGTTGGAGAAGTCGTTGTTGACAGCCACCGTCCCGGTCAACGAGACATCGACGCCGGCCTCGGCCTCGGTGCGGGGCAGCACGTCGCCCCGGAGCCGCTTCAGCGTCGCGGTCGTTGCCTCGTCCTGGGGTCCGCTGTTGGGCACCAGGTTCCACACCGCGGCCGTGTTCTGTTCGTTGGGCTGGGCGTCGGAGACGAAGGCCACGCCCGGGTCGGCTTCAACCGCCCTCTTGACCGGAGCGAGGCGGTCTACGTCGGTGCCGGATGGGATCTCGGCGACGAGGAGCATGGGGCCGTTGAAGCCGGGCCCGAAGCCGGCGGCCAGCAGGTCGTAGGCCTGCTTGGTCGTCGTGTCCTCGGCGTAGTTGCTCTCGTCGGAGAAGCCGAGCCGGAGACTCAGCACGGGAATGGCCAGCAGGAGCAGGGCCAGAGCACCGATGATGGCCGACGTCCAGGGGCGGCGCTGGATGAGATGGCTCCACCGGTAGGCCGGGGTCTCCCGGAGCGGCTTCGCCGGCGGGCGAGGGACCTCGCGCTTCAGGGGAGCCACGAAGAAACCGGCGATGAGCACGATCACGGCCAGCGGGAGGCCGATCAACAGGGGTGTGAACTTCAGGCCGACACCCACCAGGGCGATGGCGGCCAGCCCAGCGGCGATCAGCCCACGCCAGCGGGTCAGCTCGATCTTGTGGCCGGCGAAGCCGAGCAGAGCGGGCAGGAGCGTGAGGGAGGCGGCCACGGTGACAGCCACCACCGATGCGGCTCCGACGGCGAGGCCCTGGATGAAGCTGACGCCCATCAGGAGCATGCCGAGCAGCGAGATCACGACGGTCACGCCTGCGAACAGAACCGACCGCCCGGCGGTGTCGATGGCGATAGTCACCGACTCCCGTACGTCGTGCCCGCCACGCAGCTGCTCGCGGTACCGGGTGGCGATGAGGAGGGCGTAGTCGATCCCTACGCCCAGACCGATCATGATGCCGAGGACGGTGGCGAAGTCGGGGATGGCCGTCACGTTGCTGAGCAGCGTGATGATGGCCGTCCCGATGCCGATTCCGAACAAGGCCACGCCCACGGGAAGACCCATGGCCAGCACCGAACCGAAGGCGACGATGAGGATGACGATGGCAAAGGCCACGCCAAGGATCTCCGTCGACGGTTCCTCGAACTCGGCGAAGATGAACCCGCCCAGCTCTATCCGTAGACCGTCGACCCGCGGCGCGTCGGCGAGGATCTCCTTGCGGATCTCGAAGGAGCGGTTGAAGTCGATGTCGTCCGGTAACTCGACGTTGGCGAATGCGATCTTCCCGGACTCCGGGCCCGTCGACGCGATCTGCTGGGCACCGTCCTCGGCGTACGGGCTCTGGACACGGTTGACGTCTTCGATCTGCGCGACCTTGTCGAAGAGGGCCTGCATTGCCTGGCGGACCGCCGGGTCTTCTACGCCCTGGTCGGCCCGGAACACGATCGTGCCGACGATGCCCGTGCCCTGGCCCCCGAAGTTCTCGTCGAGGATGTCGAAGCCGGTCTTCGATTCGCTGTCGGGCAGGTTGAACTCGTCGCGGAATGCGCTGCCCACCCCGCTGGCGATGACGTTGCCGAACACGAGAAGTGCCAACCACAGCCCGAGGACGAGCTTCCTGCGGTCGTGGCACCAGGGACCTAGTCTTGCGAACACCTAGACCTCCTCCTCGCCGAAGCGACCCGTTCCACCTTTCGCGCTATTCGCAGCCTTGTCAACACTGCGACGGAACGGACGCCAGAAATTCACCGCTCGGTCGCCGCAGGCGGGGGTCGTGGTGCTAGAAAGCCAGTACGAAGGCCAGTCGGCCAGCCGCCTCGGCGCGGCCGGTCGGGCCGGGGGGTGACCGGTTCATGGGGAGGCGGCGTGTGAACGACGGGCGGGCGCGAGGAATGACGACCTAAGCGTGGCCGGGAGAACTCCGGTGCGGCGGTACCGGAACCGGGTCGGCGAGACCGCTGAGCTCAGCGGCGTGACCGAGCTACGCATCCACGGAGTCGGCGGCACCACGCCTGAGAGCATGCTCTTCGACCCGTTCCCGCTCAAGGTCGGTGGGGATGACATCGCCGGTTTCTACCGATCCGACGACCTGCCCAGCCGCCACTCGGAGGCCTACTCCTGGGGCGGCCTCACCTCTCGGCAGGCGACTCGCGCCCTGTGGCTGCTGCTCCTCCCTTTCTCCGTGATGAACGTCGCCGGATGGACGCAGCGCTCGCCCGCCCCGGTCACACCCGCCGGCCACGGGGACCCGCGCCGTACCCCGGTCGGGCGCGTGATCCTGGTCCTGAGCGCCAGCCTCACGGCTCTGCTCGCCGCCGGCCTTTCGGTGGTCACGATCGACCTTATGGCCTACCAGTGCGGGGCCGACGCCAACTGTTCCGGCAAGCGGTGGTGGTTGACACCGCTCAAGGCCGGTCCCATCGCCGATTACGCGGGCCGCCGGGTGGCGCTGGGCATCGTCGTGGCCACCCTTCTCGTGTTCGCTCTCGCCTACCTGTCCAGGCGGAGCC
>JBHENM010000144.1:0-54941 GCA_046262035.1 Acidimicrobiales bacterium
AGGGAGCCGATGCTCATCTCGCGGGAACCCTGGCCTGTCGACCAACCGCCTACGACGAAGTCCCGCCGCCGGCCGCACTTGACCTTCCACCAGGCGGGCGACCGGCGCCCAGGCTGGTAGGTGGCGTCCAGCCGCTTGGCCATGAAGCCCTCGAGCCCGAGCTTCCGGCACGCCTCCATCAGCTCGTCGGGGGTGGCGTCGAGGACGGGGCCGGTCTGCCACGCGGAACCCCTGATCTCGAGGCTCTCCAGGATGCGGCGGCGCTCTGTCTGCGGGCACTCGACCAGGAACTCCCCGTCGAGCCACAGGACGTCGAAGGCCACGAACACGACCGGCGCTTCGGCGAGCAACCGAGAGGTGGGCTGAATCACGTGCATCCGCCGCTGGAGGCGCTGAAAACTCGTCTGGCCCTTCTCGTTGAACGTGACAACCTCTCCGTCGAGGACGGCCGAGTGCGGGGCCAGGGACTCCGCCAGGCCCGCCACCTCGGGGTAGGTGCCGGTGATCTCGCCTGCGCGCCGGTTCAGCAGCGTCACCCGCGACGGTTCCACGACGGCCACCACCCGCTGACCGTCGAGCTTGGGCTCGAGCTGGTAGGCATCGGGATTGGGCGGGATGCCGTTGCCACCGGCGAGCATGGGGAGGAGGCGCGGGGGCGAACTCACGCCGCCGCGGGATGAGCCGTCCGGCACCTAGGGGCCGATCACGACCAGGCGCTCCTCGGTCATCTCCCGCACGGCCCAGGCCGGGCCCTCCTTGGTGTTCCCGCTGGCCCGCACCCCGCCGTAGGGCATCTGGTCGGCTCGCCAGGTGGGCACTTCGTTGACCAGGACAGTTCCGAAGTGGAGCTCGCGGGCCGCGCGCAAGGCGGCGCCCAGGCTCTCGGTGAAGATGCCGGCCTGGAGGCCGTAGCGGGTGTCGTCGGCCAGGCGGAGGGCCTCGTCCAGCTCGTCGTAGGCCTGGACCGCCACCACCGGCCCGAACACCTCGTCCCGGCAGACCCGCATGTCGGGGCTGACGTTGCGCATCACCGTGGGCTGCAGCAGGCCGTCCCGCACGTCGCCGCCCACCACCACCTCCGCTCCCCCGGCTACGGCCTCGTCGATCCACGCCTTCACCCGATCGCGATCGTCGGTCGAGATGAGAGCGGACACGTCGGTGGCCTCGTCCATGGGATCCCCGACCACCAGGTCCCCCACCAGCTTGCCGAGGGTCGCGCAGAAGCCGTCGACGATGGAGGCGTGGACGTACACCCGCTGCGTCGAGACGCAGGACTGGCCGGCGTGGCTGAACCCGGCGACAGAGATGGTGCGGGCGGCCCGGTCCCAGTCCCCGTCGGCATCGATGATCACGGGTGAGTTGTTCCCGAGCTCGAGGGCGACCTTCTTCCGCCCGGCGGTGGCCTTCAGCTCCCATCCCACCTCACCCGAGCCGGTGAAGCTGAGGTAGGCGACGTCGGGGTGCCCGACCAGGGCCTTGCCCGCCGTGCCCCCTCCTCCGGTGACCACGCTCAGATAGCCGGCGGGCAGTCCGCAGTCGTCCAGCAGGAGCTCGGCCAGCGCCAGGGCCGACAGCGGGGTCTGGCTGGCGGGCTTGAGCACCACCGGGCAGCCGGCGGCGATAGCCGGGGCCAGCTTGTGGGCCACCAGGTTCAGGGGGAAGTTGAAGGGGCTGATGGCCCCCACCACGCCGATGGGGACCCGCAGGGTGAAGGCCAGCTTGCCCTCCCCGATCTCGGCGGCGTCGACGGGCACCGCCTCGCCCGTGAGGGTCCGGGCGGCGACGGCGGCGAAGGTGAACGTGCTGACCGCCCGGCGAGCCTCGATACGAGCGGTCTTCAGGGGCTTGGACGCCTCGCCGGCGATGATGCGGGCGAAGTCCTCCGAGCGCTCGTCCAGGAGCCGGGCGGCCCGGTCGAGGATCTCGGCCCGGCGCCAGGGAGGCAGCGGCGCGGCGTCCAGTGCTGACCGAGCGGCCGCCACCGCCCGCTCGACCTCCTCGGGACCGCAGGCCGGGACCCGGCCCAGTTCCGCCCCGTCGTACGGGGATCGGACGATCAGCGCGTCACCGCCACCCGCGAACCGCTCGTCACCGATCGGCACCGGGCGGACCTCGGCCATGGCCCGATGCTACGGCGCCCCCGACCGGTCGAGTATCCGGGTCGCCGCTCGTTCGGCCTGCTGAACGCAGGCGGCGATTCCGAGGCCGTGGTAGGCGGCGCCGGTGAGCACCAGCCTCGGCGACACCCGGGCCACGGCCTGCTCGATGCGGGCCACCCGAGCGGCGTGGCCGACCTCGTACTGGGGGAAGGCCTGGGGCCAGCGGACGACCATGGACTCTTCCGGTGCGGCCCGTAGCCCCAGGGCTTCGGTCAGTTCGGCGTGAAGGCGAGCGACGAGGGCGTCGTCATCCATGTGCAGGGCCCGGTCGTCGCCCGCTCTCCCGGCCGAGGCCCGCAGGAGGACCCGGCCCGAGCGGGCCAAGTCGGGCCACTTGGATGTCAACCACGTGCAGGCGGTCAGCAGCCGCCCGTCGACCGCTGGGACCAGGAACCCGCTCCCGTCCAGCGGGTGGGATACCGCGTCGGGCCGGTAAGCCAGGGTCGCCGAAACCACCGACGCGTAGGTGATCCCCTCCAGGTCGGGGACGACCTGGGGGCAGGCGGCGCCCAGCAGGGCCGCGAACGCGGGCACGGTCAGGACGACCGCGTGCGTCTCCACCTCGCCCGCTGAGCCGCAGTCCAACCGCCAGCTCCGGCCGTCCCGATCAGCCGGTAGCAACGACTCCACCCGTGCGCCGGTGCGAACGTCCACCCCCTCCAAGCGCTCGCCCAGCCGATCCACCAGCCGACCGAGTCCACCCCGGACCCCGAGGAAGAGTGGACCTTCCAGCGCCGGGGCGGCCCCGTCTGCCCCGGCCGTTTCCCGCAGTCCGAGTAGCAGGCTCCGGTTCCGGCGCGCCGCCTCGGCCACCACCGGCGCCACCGAGGCCAGGCTGAGGCGGTCGGTCGACCCGGCGTGGATCCCGCCCAGGAGGGGGTCCACCAGGCGATCGACAACCTCCCGGCCGTACCGGTGGCCGACGATCTCGGCCACCGACGGGTCGTCACCCGTCGCCCGCCCCCGGCCCGCGTCCCGCGGGAGGACGAGGTCGAGGGCAGCCCGGGCCATCCCCGCGGGCGACACCAGGCCCGACCGGGCCAGGGGCCCGAGACGGCTGGGCACTCCGAGCACGTGACCGGTGGGCAGGGGACGCAGCCGGCCCCGGGTCCACACGTAGGCCCGGCCCGTGGCCGGCGCCACCAGGTCGTCCTCAAGGCCGAGAGCCCGGCACAGGTCCACCGCCCAGGGCACGCGGGCCAGGAACGTGTCGGGCCCCGCCTCCACGGGCACGCCCATCCACTCGCCGGTGCGAATCTTGCCTCCGAGCCGGTCGTCCCCTTCGAGGAGGACGACCGTCAGGTCGGGGGCCTGCTGGCGCAGGAACCACGCCGTCGCCAGCCCGCTGATGCCGCCGCCGACGACGGCGACGTCAACCAAGCCGCCGGACCAGCGACGCCAGCGAGCCGCAGAAGGCAGGGTGGTCGTTGGGCATCCGGGTGCGGGCAAACCCGATCCCCAGCCGCTCGGCCTCGGCCTTCGCCTCCACGTCCAGGTCGTACAGCACTTCCAGGTGGTCGGAGACGAACCCGCAGGCGCACACCACCACCGCGCCCCCGCCTGACTCGGCTCGGCTCCGCAATACATCGAGGATGTCGGGGCCCATCCAGGGCTCTGACGTGCGCCCTGCGCTCTGCCACCCAATCGACCACCGCTCGAGCCCCTCCCGCTGGGCCACCGCCTCGGCCGTCTCGCGGAGCTGCTCGGGATAGGGATCGTTCTCGGCCAGGATGCGCGCGGGGAGGCTGTGGGCCGTGAACACCACCTCCATCCCGTGCGGGTCCACGTCGCCCATGCCCGCCACCGCCTCCCCGACGAAGCGGGCCAGCAGGTCCAGGTAGCCGGGCTCCAGGTGCCAGGACTCCACCATGGCCAGCTCGACGCCGCAGTCGGCGGCAGCCGCCATCGCCCGGGCCGCGTACTCGCCGACCGAGAGCCGGGAGAAGTGCGGCGCAAGCACCAGGCCCACCACTCGCTCGACCCCGGCTTCAGCCAGGGCCCGCACCCCGTCCTCCACGAAGGGCGGCGCGTGCTTCATCCCCAGCCGGACGATCCACCCGTCGCCCAGGGCCGCCTGCAGCCCTGCGGCCTGGGACTGCGTGCGTTCCAGCAGGGGTGACGTGCCGCCGATGGCGTCGTACCGCCGCTTCAGGTCGGCCAGCTGCTCCGGTGTGGGTGGGCGGCCGCGCCGGATGTGGAGGTAGTAGGGCTCGATCTCGTCGGGAGTGGCCGGGGTGCCGTAGGCCATGGCCAGCAGTCCCCGGGGTGCATCGTCAGCCGTTTGCCGGCTCCCGCTCGTGCACGTGGTCCACGATCCGTCGCAGGGTGTCGGGGTCGGTCTGGGGCAGGACCCCCCATCCCAGGTTGAACACGTGCCCCGGGCGGCCGCGGTTGCGAGCCAGGACGTCGTCCACCCCCTCGGCCACCAGCTCCCAGGGCGCGAGGCACCGGGCGGGGTCGAGGTTGCCCTGGACGGCGACATCGGGCCCCAGCCGGTCCCGAGCACGGTCGAGCGGGACCCGCCAGTCCACCCCGACCACGTCCGCCCCCGCTTCGGCCATCAGCTCCAACGACTCGCCCGTGCCGACCCCGAAGTGGATCCGGGGAACGGCGGCTCTCCCGCTCAGAGGGCCGCTCGGGCCCAGGTCGCCCACCGCGGCGAACAGCTGCCGGCTGGCGGGAAGCACGTACCGGCGGTAGTCGGCGGGCGACAGGAAGCCGGCCCACGAGTCGAACACCTGCACGGCGGCGGCACCGGCCTCCACCTGGGCCCGCAGCGAGACCACGGCCAGCCCGGCCAGGGCCTCGACCAGGGCCGACCACGTGTCGGGCTCGCCGTACATGAGCGCCTTGGTCCGGGCGTGGTTCTTGGACGGCCCGCCCTCGATCAGATAGCTGGCCAGGGTGAAGGGACCACCGGCGAAGCCGATGAGGGGCACGTCCAGCTCCTTCACCAGGAGCCGCACCGTCTCCATGACGTAGGGCATGTCGGTTTCGGGCTCCAGTGGGCGCAGCCGCACCAGATCCTCGGCCGACCGGAAGGGCTCCCCCACGATGGGCCCGGTCCCGGCCTCGAGGGCGATGTCGATCCCGATGGCCACGAGAGGGACGACGATGTCGGAGAACAGGATGGCGGCGTCCACCCCGAGGCGGCGAACGGGCTGCAGGGTGACCTCCGCCGCCAGCTCCGGCGACCGCACGATGTCGAACATCCCCGCCCGCTCCCGGATGGCCCGGTACTCGGGCAGGCACCGACCGGCCTGGCGCATGAACCACACCGGCACCCGCTCGCAGGGCTCGCCGCGGCAGGCGGCGAGGAAGGGGGCGGTCACGAGATGGACGTTACCTGTCACTCCGGCGGCGGCTCAGTCGAAGCAGACCCACCCCGGCCAGAGCCGCCGCCCCCACCAGAACCACAGCCGCGACCGACGGCACGACCGGCTCCGGGGCGTCCAACGCGCCGAGGGCGAGGCCCGCCAGCAGCAGGTTGCGCTGCAGGTCGACCGAGGACACGGGCTCGCTGGACACGGCCCCGAAGCACGTGCAGCCGGTCGAGACCCCCGCTCGGACGGCTCGGGCCAGGACCACGCTGAACACCACGAGCAGGGCGAGGGCGACCACGCCCCCCACGGCAGGAAGCGCCACCAGCAGGGCGGCGACGGCCAGCTCCACCACCGGGACCGCCCGCGACAACACCCCCGGGGCGGGCAGGCCCATGGCCCCGAAGCCGGCGGCGGTCAGCGCGGGACGGGCGAGCTTGGCCGCCGCCGCCCGTACGAAGGTGACGGCCAGGACCAACGCGCACAGGTACCCGAAGCCTTCCATGGCACCGCCACGGTACGGTGATGGGACACGGGAGCCCGGACGGCCGGGCTGAGAGGGCGCAAGACGTTTGGGCGCCGACCGTCGAACCTGATCCGGGTAATGCCGGCGGAGGGAGAAAACATGAGCGTCAAGCGTCGCAAGGTCTACGTCGACGGCCCTCAGCAGGTCCGGGTGCCGTTCACCGAGGTCACCCTCACCGGCGACAACCCGCCTGTGCGGCTGTACGACACCAGCGGGCCCGGGTCGGAGCCGACTGCCGGGCTTCCACCCCTCCGCCGCCCGTGGGTACTGCAACGGGACGACGTGGAGGAGTACGAAGGCCGGAACCCCACCCTGCGGGACGACGGGCGGGGCGCGGTCAGGCGGGGCGGGAGCGCCGAGCAGTTCACTGCCGGCAGCGGCAACCGGCCCCTGCGGGCTCGCCCGGGCCGCACCGTCACCCAGCTTCACTACGCCCGGCGGGGCGAGATCACTCCCGAGATGGAGTTCGTGGCCGTCCGGGAGGGGCTCGAGCCCGAGTACGTCCGGGCCGAGGTGGCCCAGGGCCGGGCCATCATTCCCGCCAACGTCAACCACCCCGAGTCCGAGCCCATGGCCATCGGCCGGAACTTGCTGGTCAAGATCAACGCCAACATCGGCAACTCGGCCGTGACCTCGTCCGTGGCCGAGGAGGTGGACAAGCTCACGTGGGCCACCCGGTGGGGGGCGGACACGGTCATGGACCTGTCCACCGGGGCCGACATCCACACCACCCGCGAGTGGATCGTGCGCAACTCCCCCGTGCCCATCGGGACCGTGCCCATCTACCAGGCCCTGGAGAAGGTGGACGGTCGCCCCGAGGAGCTGACCTGGGAGCTCTACCGGGACACGATCATCGAGCAGGCCGAGCAGGGCATCGACTACTTCACCGTCCACGCCGGCGTCCGCCTGGCCTACGTCCCCCTCACGGCCAAGCGGGTGACGGGGATCGTCAGCCGGGGAGGCTCGATCCTCGCCGCCTGGTGCCTGGCCCACCACCAGGAGAACTTCCTCTACACCCACTTCGAGGAGCTGTGCGAGATCCTGGCTGCCTACGACGTGGCCTTTTCCCTGGGCGACGGCTTGCGCCCGGGCTCGGTGGCCGACGCCAACGACGAGGCCCAGCTCTCCGAGCTGGCCACCCTGGGCGAGCTGACCAAGGTGGCGTGGGACCAAGACGTGCAGGTCATGATCGAGGGGCCGGGCCACGTCCCCATGCACAAGATCAGGGAGAACATGGAGCTCCAGTTGGAGCTCTGTCACGAGGCGCCCTTCTACACCCTCGGGCCCCTCACGACCGACATCGCCCCCGGCTACGACCACATCACGTCGGCCATCGGTGCCGCCATGATCGGTTGGTACGGGACGGCCATGCTCTGTTACGTCACCCCTAAGGAGCACCTAGGCCTCCCGGACCGGGACGACGTCAAGCAGGGCGTGATCGCCTACAAGATCGCGGCCCACGCCGCCGACCTGGCCAAAGGCCATCCCCGCGCCCAGGCGTGGGACGACGCCCTGTCCAAGGCCCGGTTCGAGTTCCGGTGGGAGGACCAGTTCGACCTCGCTCTCGACCCCGACACCGCCCGCGCCTACCACGACGCCACCCTGCCGGCGACGCCGGCCAAGACCGCCCACTTCTGCTCGATGTGCGGCCCCAAGTTCTGCTCCATGCGGATCAGCCACGACGTGCGGGCCTACGCCGAGGCCCACAACCTGGGCGAAGAGGAAGCGGTCGAGCTGGGCATGAAGGAGAAGTCGGCCGAGTTCGTGGCCGGCGGGTCCGAGATCTACCGGTAATGCCTCTCGTCCGGGCTCGCAAGCCGGCTGCAGCGAAGACAGTGCGGGTCTGGGAGGACGACCCCATCTCGACGGGTGCCGTGCCCATCGAGCGCCCGGTCCCCAAGCTCCCCACGGGCCGGATGAAGGTCACGATCGACGGCGCCGCTCCGGTGGCCCAACCCTACGACCCCGGCACTCCCGAGTTCCGCTACTGGGTGGCGGCCGAGGTGCTGAAGCGGGCGGTGTCGTTCTGGTCTCCCCTTCTCCCCAAAGGCACGGGCTGGCAGAAGGGCTCGGCCCTCACCGTCCGGCTCGACGCTGGTGACAAGGTCAACGCCCTCTACAACCGGGAGACGCTCACCTTCTTCCACGCCAACGTCGCCGGTACCACCATCTATACGGGAGAGAGCCCAGACGTCGTCGCCCACGAGCTGGGCCACGCCGTCCTCGACGCCATCCGCCCCCAGCTGTGGGACGCCATGAGCTCGGAAGTGGCGGCCTTCCACGAGTCCTTCGGCGACATCAGCGCCATCCTGGTCGCACTCCAGCTCTCGAGCGTCCGCCAGCGGGCCATCGCCGAGACGGAGGGCCGCTACCGATCGTCGCGGGTATCGCGGGTGGCGGAGCAGATGGGTTGGGCGGTGCGCCAGCGCCAGCCCTGTGCCGTCGAGCCCGACTGCCTCCGCAACGCGGTCAACTGCTTCGCCTACGCCCCGACCGCCGCGCTCCCCATGCTCGCACCGGCGTCGGCCCTTTCGTCAGCCCCGCACTCGTTCTCGAGGGTCTTCACCGCCGCCTTCTTCGAGGCGTTTGCAGGGATGATGGTCACCCTGAGCCGCCAGCCCACGGCGGACCACCTTCTCGAGGCCAGCCAGGACGCCGGCCGGCTGCTGGTGGCCGCCGTGCGGGGTGCCCCGGTCGTCCCCGATTACTACGCCCAGGTGGCGGCCCAGATGATCGTCGCTGACGGCGTGATGTTCGAAGGCAAGTACGCTGCCGCGCTGGAGTACGGGTTCCTGTCGCGCTCTTTGCTTTCGCCCGCCAGTGTGACCCGGGGGGCGCAACCGGCCCTGGCCGTGGCGGCCATGGCGCCGGGCCCCGGTGCCCGCGCCGCCCCCCGCCGATCGGAGCTTCCGACGATCACGCTCCCGGGCCATGACTTCGGACTGGGCAGCCGTCCGCTGCTCGTGAGCGCGGCAGGCGAGCCCGGCCGGCTAGCTGTCGCTTCCAACGGGCTCGACGGAGCTCCCTCGACACCTCTCTCCGCCGAGATGGCGGCCCGGGCGTTCCTGTCCGAGCTGGTGATGAGGGACCGGGTGGACGTCCCCGGCCGTCCGCCCGACGATCTGGGCGCCCCCCGCAGTCGGATGAGGACCCACGAGATCGTCGAAGAGGGAGAAGCCCTCGTCGTGGTCCGGCGGTTGTTCGAAGCTCCCGCTACCCTCGCCTGCTGTGGCCGGTCCCGAAGAACGGGATGAGGACGAGGAGGCGGCTCGGTTCGTCGAAGGCCTGATCGCCCGAGGCGAGGCGGCCGAGCCTGACGCGAACGGCGAGCTTCCCGAGGGGGCGACCCACGAGATCGTGACCGACGCCGCCGGCGTGCGCCGCGTTCGCCGCCGCCGGTTCTGGAGCGCCTGACGCTCGGGATCAGCCGCTCGGCCCTCCCGGGCCTCCACTCAGCCGCTCGGCGACGAGCCTCAGGTCCTGGACGAAGGCCGCCATCTCCGCTTGGCGAGCGGCATCGTCGCCAGCCCGCAAGATCGAGGACGGGTGCACGGTGGCGGTGAGCACGGGCCCGAGCAGGCCCACAACGAACTCCCCCCGCTGGCGGCTGACCCGGAACGAGCTGCCCAGGAGGGCCTGAGCTGCAGTGGCACCCAGGCAGACCACCACCTCGGGTGAGACAGTCTCGATCTCGGCCTCGAGCCACGGGCGGCAGGCGGTGATCTCCTCAGCGTTAGGCCGCTTGTGCAGCCGCCGCTTCCCCCTCGCCTCCCACTTGAAGTGCTTGACCACGTTGGTGACGTACACCAGCTTCCGGTCGATGCCCGCTTCGTCGAGGCCTCGGTCGAGGAGGCGTCCCGCGGGCCCGACGAAGGGACGCCCTTCCAGGTCCTCACGGTCGCCGGGCTGCTCGCCCACCAGCATCAGCCTGGCCTTCTCAGTGCCCTCGCCGAAGACGGTTTGCGCGGCGTTCTTCCACAGCGGGCAGGCCTGGCACCCGGAGGCCGCCTCTCGCAGAGCGGAAAGCGTGGGCTGCGGAGGAACGAGGTCGGCGGCGGTGCTCAACAGCTTGAGACCTACCGCCAGCGGATGGCGTCCAAACTGGGCCGGTGGACGAGTCGCTCCTCACTGTGGGCCACGGGACCCTCTCCGAGCACGAGCTGGGTGAGGTCTTGACGGCCGCCGGGGTCCGCCGGGTGGTCGACGTCCGGACCTCCCCCGGCAGCCGCCGGCATCCCCACTTCAGCCGCCACGCCCTGGCCGAGTGGCTCCCCGCCGCCGGCATCTCCTACCGGTGGGAGCCGGACCTGGGAGGGTGGCGACGGGCCCGTCCCGACTCACCTCACGTGGCCCTCCACAACTCCTCGTTCCGGGGCTACGCCGACCACATGGGGACGGCCGGGTTCTGGACCGCGCTCGATGCCGTCCTGGCCGAGGCGGCCCGGGACCGCACCGCGGTCATGTGCTCGGAGACGCTGTGGTGGCGCTGCCACCGCCGGCTGCTGGCCGACGCCGCCGCCCTGGTCCGCTCGGTCGAGGTGCTCCATCTGGGCCACGACGGCGGGCTGGTTCCGCACGTCCCCACCGAAGGCGTGCGCCGCGCCGGCGACGAGCTGATCTACGACGTGGGCCACACCCACGGCCTCCCCGGCCTCTGACCCGGGTCCCGCCCCAGTCGGAAATGGGGGCATGGCTCCCTAGAACCTCGCCCTGCCGGGGCCGATACTTGGCCAATGGAGCAGGACGTAGCCAAGGCTCGCCAGATCGCCCTTCCCGTCTTCCTGGGCTTGGGCCTCGGTGGGTTCTACCTGATCATGAGAGGTTCCCGAAGGCTGGGGTCGGCGAACGACCAGTCCGCGGATTGGGTGCCCCAGTACCTCATCGACGGTCTGTTGGTGGCCGCCATCCTGATCGCCGGTCTCATCGTGACGTTCGTCGTCTTCGTCATAGCCGGGCGCCGCTCGGCCGAGACCATGGGTACGGCCGGGCTGATCTCCGTCGTGGTGATCGGCGCCGCCCTGAGCTGTGGTGCGGCGGCGATCGTGTACCAGTCGAAGGTCGTGGAGTTCGCCGAACCTTTGCTGACCGTCTCCGATGCTCGGACTGTGCTCGATGAGGTCATCACCGGCCTGTCTGAGACGGGCCCGCAGCCGCCTCCGCGTCTCCCGTCTGGGTCGGAGCTGAGCCTGGATGCCCTCCCCGATCCGGCTGCCATGGTCGCATCCGTGGTCAGGTCCGAGCCCGAGGTATGCCGCGACTCGGCCAACCGGGACACGGGTTCGGTGTGGCTCTCGTGGGGGTTCAGCACCCGGGCGTTCGTTCCTCCCTCGGCCTTGGCCGTGACCGAGGTGTCCGGCATACCCCAAAGCCAGCTTCCTCCGGACTACCTCGGCCGGTTCAGAGACATGGCAGACAGCTTGCGGGCACTTGGGTTCGCCGTGTCCGAGAGCACCCAGAGCGAGAACTTGACCGGGACGCGGTCCACGCCTCCCCCGCGAGGTGGAGACCTGCCTCTTCCGGACGCCTACGCCGTGGATCTCTACGCCGGGATCGCGACGTTCTACTCCCGTCCCGGCGCGACCGCGGTCGACATGGCGTTCCGCCTCGTCTCGCCCTGTGTGAAGCCTGCCGGGCCGACGTAGCTCATCGATCGCATCGAAGATGGTGACGTGCCGGTGAAAAGCTCTCTGGTGGTCGGGGTGGCTGCTGCGATGACCGCGGTGGCCGGTCTCATCCACGCCGCCGCCGCCGGCACCCACAGCGGGGACGCCGCGCTGGCCCTTCTGTTCGCCGGGGCCGCCCTCGCCCAAGTGGCGGTGGCGGCGCTTTTGGTGGTCCACCCCGCCCGCCGGACGCTGCTCGCCTGCGCGCTTCTCAACCTCGGCATCGCCGCCGCATGGGGCGTTTCGAGGCTCAGCGGGCTCCCGCTCCTCGACGACCTGGCTCAGCGGCAACCCGTCGGCCTCCAGGACTTGTCGGCCACCGTGGTCGAGGTGTTGGCCGCCGGTGCCGCCATCCTCGCCGCCGTACAGCCCGGCGCCGCGCTCAGGCCCCGCTTCTCGCCGCTGCTGGCTCTGGCCGCGCTGCCGGCCGTGGTCGGGATGGCGGCCCCCCACCAGCACGACGGTCCGCCCAACGGGTCGCCCAACGAGGCGGGCCACCACGGAGTCGCCCAGGCCCTGGTCGTCGACCCCATCTTCTCCGGGGCGGAGACGTCCCACGTGCCGGCGGAACAGCTGGACGCGGCCAAGCGGCTCATCACCGGGACCAGGGCGGCCGTGGCCGAGAACCTGGCGGACGAGGCCGCCGTGGTTGCCGCCGGCTACCGCTCGATCGGCGACGGACGCGCCGTCGGGACTTTCGAGCACTTCGTGAACGCCGACTACCTGACCGACGGGCGGGAGCTGGATCCCGAGCACATCGAGTCGGTCGTGTTCGAGAACACCGGTGCCGGCAAGCGGTTGGCGTCGGCCATGTACATCCTGGAGTGGGGCGACACCATGGCCGACGTTCCCGAGATCGCCGGCGACCTCACAACGTGGCACGACCACCAGAACCTGTGCTGGGACGAGTCGGGGACCCGCCTCGCCGGCATCCTCCTCAGCGGCCAGTGCTTCCCCCGAGGCACGTTCCGAGCTACCCCACCCATGCTCCACGTGTGGCTCGAAGACCACGAGTGCGGGCCCTTCGCCGGCATCGACGGCCACGGCGGAGCCTGCGCCGGCCACGGGCACGGGCAGTAGAATTCAGGGAGATGGGCGGCAGGCGGGCTCGGCGGGCGGCGGCGGCGTTCACCGTGCTCGTAGCGCTCCTGGCTACGCCCGACCCCGCGGCTGCGGCCCCCGGACCGGTGGAGGTGGGCCCGGCCGAAGGTCTCTCGGCCACGCCGGCCGCCACCATGGCCAGCGCCCGTTCGGCCCACGCCGCCGTCACCCTGTTGAACGGGAAGGTACTGGTCGTCGGCGGCCGGATCCCGGGCGGTTTCGTGGACACGGCCGAGCTGTACGACCCGTCGTCCGACACCTGGTCTCCGGCGGGTGCGCCCGGATTCGGGGCTTGGGCCTCAGCCACGTTGTTGGTCGACGGGCGAGTCCTCGTCGCCGGAGGTAACCACCAGCTGGGGCCGTGCCCGCAGCACAACTGCATCGACAACAAGGCCGCCGTCTACAACCCCGACACCAACACCTTCTCGCCGGCGCCGCCTATGAACTTCCAACGATCGAGACATACCGCCACCCGCCTGACGGACGGGCGCGTTCTCGTCGCCGGCGGCGCGCGCGACGACTTCACATCGCACGTGTCCGCCGAGGTGTACGTGCCTGCGACCAACTCCTGGGTCCCCACCGGGCCCATGCTCCAGGGCCGCGCTTCCCATACCGCCACCCTGCTCCCCAACGGCACGGTGCTGGTGGCCGGCGGGGACGGCAACGACGTCCAGGGAGTGGCCACGACCGAGCTCTACGACCCGGGCGCGGGAACATGGTCATCGGGGCCCAGCATGTCGGCCGCTCGCTCATGGGCCACCGCCACCACGCTGGGGTCCGGCGGCAGGATCCTGGTGACGGGAGGAGAGGGCGACGCCTTCGGGAACGCGCTCGCCAGCGCCGAGCTGTACGACCCCGCCGTCAACGCGTGGTCCGCGGCGACTTCGATGGCCGTATCTCGCGTCCGTCATACCGCAACCCTGCTGCTCGACGGCACCGTCCTGGTGACGGGGGGGACGGTGGGAGGCAACTCATCGGTCGAGTCGCTGAACAGCACCGAGCGGTACCGCCCCAGCTCCAACAGCTGGACCTCCGGCCCCAGGATGGCCGTCGCCCGCCAGCAGCACACGGCCAGCCTCCTCGGAAGCGGCGACGTTCTGGTGGCCGGAGGAGTCCCGATCACGGCGACGGCCGAGAGGCTGGGCGCACCCCCCCTCGCCAACCCCACCGTGCTCGAGCCCGGGCAGGCGTTCTCGGCCGGCGTCCACGGACTGCTTTCGCCCAACTCCTCCTACCGGCTGAAGCTCGGCACCGGCGCGGAGACCTGCCACCTGTCGACGACGTTCCTGGGCGGCACCGTCAACGCCGACGGCAGCGGCGACATCGCCCCCGTTCGCCGGGTGCTCCCCTCCAACCTCACCTCGGGCGAGCGCCACCTGTGCTGGGTCAGGAACGGGAGCACCACCGACCACAGCCTGCCCACCGAGATCACCATCGTCTGAGCACTACCGTCGGGCCGTGGCCGACGACGGGATCGCGGTTGAGGCAGCGGGCCGGGAGCTGGTCATCACCCACCCCGACAAGGTCTTCTTTCCCGAGCGGGGCGAGACGAAGCTCGACCTGGTCCGCTTCTACCAGGCGGTGGCCGGTCCCCTGCTGGCGGCCATGGGCGGCCGCCCTGTTCTCCTGCAGCGGTTCCCCAACGGGGCCGGCGGCTCCTCGTTCTTCCAGAAGCGGGTCCCCGAGACCCGTCCCGACTGGCTGCGGACCACCATCGTCAGCACGCCCAACGGCACCACCTCGCAGGCCCTCGTGATCCACGACCTGGCCCATGTCCTGTGGGCGGTGAACATCGCCTGCCTCGGCTTCCACGTGTGGCCCACGAGGGCCGACGATCCCGAGCACGCCGACGAGCTCCGCATCGACCTCGACCCCACACCCGGCGTGACCTTCGCCATGGTGCAGGAGGCGGCCCACGAGGTCCGCGCCCTGCTTGACGAGCTGGGCGTCCTCGGGCTGCCCAAGACCACCGGCAACCGGGGCATCCACGTGTACGTTCGCCTCCAACCCCGGTGGACGTCCTACGACGTCCGCTCCGCCGCCGTAGCCGTCGCTCGCGAGCTGGAACGCCGCCGTCCCGACCTGATCACCGCCGCGTGGTGGAAGGAGGAGCGGGGCACTCGCGTTTTCGTCGACTTCAACCAGAACGCCCCCCACAAGACCATCTTCGGGGCGTGGTCGGTGCGGGCCCGTCCGGGGGGACAGGTGTCGACGCCGTTCCCGTGGGAGGAGCTGGACGCCATCCACCCTGACCCGCTGACCATCGCCACCGTCCCCGACCGGGTGGCGCGGGACGGCGATCCGTGGGCGGTAATGGCCACCAACCCGCAGTCGCTGGAGCCGCTGCTCGCCCTGCACGAGCGGGACCGGGCCGCCGGACTGCTGGACGCGCCGTGGCCCCCCGTCTACCCCAAGATGCCCGGTGAGCCTCCCCGGGTGGCACCCAGCCGGGCCCGGAAGCCCGCACCCGAGTGAGGATCGGCATCGACGTCTCGCAGCACCAGCTCTCCTGGGACGAGCTCCTGGCCAGGGTCCGTTTCGCCGAGGACGCCGGCTTCGACGGGGCGTGGGTGTTCGACCACTTCAAGGTGCTTTACGGCCCCTCCGACGGCCCGTGCTTCGAGGCGTGGACCCTGCTGGCGGCGCTGGCCGCGGCAACCTCCCGGATCCGGCTGGGGCCCCTGGTCACGGGCGTCACCTACCGCCACCCCTCGATCCTGGCCGCCGAGGTGGTGACCGTCGACCACGTATCCGGGGGCCGGGTGGAGCTGGCCATCGGCGCCGCCTGGTTCGGCCAGGAGCACGAGGAGCTGGGGCTCGACTTCCCTCGGCCCGGCGAGCGGATGGACCGCCTGGACGAGGCCCTCCAGGTGATGACGGCCCTGATGACCGAGGACGGAGCCAGCTTCGAAGGCTGCCACTACCGATTGCGCAACGCCACCTACCGCCCGCGTCCGGTCCAGCAACCCCACCCGCCCATCTGGATGAGGATGTCCCGAACGTTGTTGGAGTTCGGTGACGGCCCGACCTCTTGCTATGCGACCCTTTCATTCTCGCATGAGGGTGTGACGGCGGGATCGACGTGACGCCGCAGAGCGTCGACGAGCTTTGGCATTTCCTTGCATCCCTTCACTCGCCGGAAGCTCCGCTCGGCGTTGAGCATCCCGGCCGCCGCCCAACGCTTCACCATCGTGCCGTCCCGCCACCGCTTGACGTTGTGGGTGGTGGAGCGCCCGACCGAGATCATCGACTCGATGGGGTTCGTGCTCGTCAGCGTGCGAGCCAGGCGGTCGCCGACGCCGAGACGACGGACGGTGAACATCTCCTCCAGGCCCTCGCGCAGGCTGGCCGCGGCGTCGGGCCAGCGAGTCTCCAGCTGGCGGGCCAGGTCCCGAACCATGCGCAGCCCGGCGGCCGGATCGGCGTGGTTGAAGGCCTTGGCCAGGCGGGCGTCCACCCACCCTCGCTCTGACTCCGGCAAGTGGTCGGCACAGTTCCGGCGCTTGTGCAAGGTGCATCTTTGGATGAGGGCGGCGTCACCGAAGACCTTGCGCACGGCGGCGGCCAGGGCCTTGGCGCCGTCGATGACGACGAGCAGACCGCCCTCGGCGGAGAGGCCCCGGTCGACCAGGTCGGCCAGGAGGTGGGTGACGACCGTCTTGTTCTCCGTGTCGCCCAGCCACAGGCCCACCGGCACCTTGGTGCCGTCGGCGCAGATGGCCAGCGCCACCACGCAGCAGTGCTCGGCGAAGTTGACGCCGTCGAGCATCAGCGCCACCACCTCGAGATCGCTCAGGTCACGGGCCATGAGCTCGTCGAGGGCCTTCTTGGTGTTGGCCACGAAGCGCCGCGACACCGAGGACTTCGAGGTGGACCGGGCCTCAGCCTCCACCTCGGTGCCGACCGGCTCGTTGGCCGCCCGGTGACGGCGGGTGGCGAGGCCGGCCAGCATCCGCTCCATGACCACGGCCGACAGCACGTCGTCGTCGGCGAAGGTCGCATAGCTGTCCAGGTGCACCTCGGTGTTGTCGGTGGTCCTGGCCCGGGGTCGCCGCACCTTGAGCCGGCGGCCGCCCAACACGACCGAGCCCGGGGCGCTGGCGTGACGGGTGGCGGCACGTCCCGGGATCTTGGCGTGCTTTGGTCCGACCTTGGCGGTCAGCTCCTCCTCCATCATCTCGACCAGCACTCGCAGGCCCACGGACACGCTCATGGCCAGCAACCCCTCGCGGGCGGCGCCGGCCAGCTCGCTGAAGACGAGACGCAGCTCCTCGGAGAGCTCGGGAAGCTCGGGCGCCTCATCACGGTCGACGAGGCGGACGGCGGATAGGTTCTTCTTCGTCATTGGTGGTGGTCCCCTTCCTTGTCGGTGTTCTTGGCGGAACGCCCGACACCTACCAGAAGGCAGGTCTCAGGCGGGGGACCGCCACCTCACTTCAACAAGCTGCGGGACAACCTCGCCTCAGCGGCTACCCGAGCACAGAGAGCAGAAGGGTCGTCCTGATAGGTGACGACCTCACAGACGTGGCCGTAATGGCGGGCTGCCGAAGCCAGGTAACGAACCCCTAGGTTGTCCTGGTCCTGGAACCCGACGAGCAGCAGGCGCAGGCCACTGCCCGGAGGACGCCGGGCGTCGGGCGAGAAATCGACCTCGGCGCGGCGACCGAATGCCACCCGCTCTCCCGCGGCGAGCGAGGTAGACGAAGGGTCCATGGCTCAGCCTGGTCCGCCCTCGAGCTGCTCCTTCACCAGGGCCTCCATCGATTCGAGCCGCACTCGCTCAGCCGCGAGCTGGTGCAGGGTCGCCTGCAGCTGGACCTTGCTCAAGCGACCGATATCGACGGGGGACGGGTCTCCCGGCCTCGGGACCTTGATCTTGGCCGCCGCCAACGCGGCGCGGCTGGGCCGGGCTCGGACGATGTCGTCGGGCGCCGGGTCCGACGCCAGGCCGATCGGGTCGAGGTTCTCGAGAATGCCCGACTGTTCGATGATGCTTTCCAGGAAGTCCACCCTGCGCTGAAGCATGCGGAACTCGAGACCGTCCATGGCGCCTCCTGTGTGCCGTCCCCGCGGCGACGCCGCAGCACTCATCGCCCCCAGATCGACGCTCGCCGTGCCGCCCGCTCCGAATGCGTCCTCGCCAGACCATCCGAGGCGCAGTCTCTACTGGCCTGAATGTGTCCTACACCCGAGGCTGTCGAGCGTCAAGAGTCAAATGGCCATGCCAACGCCGCCGACTCGCAGGTGGGTCTGTGCCTACCTCGCGGTGTACCCGGACCAGTCCTCGGGGTTGGCCTCCACGAAGTGGGAGAGGACGTTGCCGTCCACGGCGTCGACCAGGACCAGTGCCCGGTTCTCCGGCGGCTCCTCGGCCGAGTACAGGAGGATGCGCCACGTCGGCCGGCTGAGAAGCCCACGCCAACCGAGCTGGGCCGAGGCATGCCCGACGGGAAACCCGACCTCGCTCGCCGCCGCGACCAGGGCGTCCAGATCACGCACGGCCAGGGGCCACCCGCTGGCCAGGTGGTAGGCGCCCAGGGCGAGCAGCAGCACGCTGATGCCGAAGAAGCCGGCGTTCACGAGCACGGGATCCCGATTGCCGGCGGCCCAGGCCAGGAGGCACAGGACGGCGAGCCCCAGGTAGAGCCACCCCGGCCGCCGGCGGCGGCGAATGTCGGGAAAGGTGTAGGGGCCCCGGACGGCCGAGACGTCGAGATCCTCGGGAAGCGAGTCGTGCTCCTCGGGCAGATCCGTCCCGGGCATGGCCAGAAGGGTAGGCGGCCCAGGAATGCGCGGCGCCCATCCGGTGTTGAGCGCCCCAGAGGGGTTTCGAGGGGAAGTGCCGATGAGGGCATTCGCGGGAGAAGGCGCAGAACGGCCGCCGGTCGTCGCCCTGGACGACCGGGAGGCGCTCGATCCGACGCTGGTCGGGGCCAAGGCTTCGGCCCTGGCCGCAGCACGATCGGCCGGCCTGCCCGTCCTGCCGGGCACGGTGCTGACCACGGCGGTGTCGTCGAGCGACTTCGGCCTGGCCAAGCTGGTGGCCTGGGACGCAGTCTCGGCGGGGGCGACCCGGGCGGTGGTGGTGCGGTCCTCCTCCACGGTGGAGGACGGGGCCCATCACTCGATGGCGGGCCTGTTCACGTCGGTGGTCGACGTGCGGACGCTGGAGCAGTTCCACGACGCGGTGGACGCGGTGCTGGCCTCAGGCAACGTCGTCCCCCTGTCAGGAGAGCGCGCACCGCTGGCCGTCCTGGTTCAGCCCCTGGTCGAGGCCAGCTTCGGCGGCGTCCTGTTCGGGGTCGACCCCGTATCCGGACGCCGTGACCGCCTGGCCGTCGCCGCCGCAGAGGGGGGCCCGGTGGCCCTCGTACAAGGCGAGAGCGACGGGGTGCAGGCCACCATGACCCCGCACGGCCGGGTCATCGAGGGCTCCAGTCCGCTGTCGACCTCTGATCTCCACCGGCTGGCCCGACTCGCCCACCGGGCGGCCGCCCTGTTCGGCGGCCCGCAGGACATCGAGTGGGCCCTCGACGGCGACGGCCGGCTGTGGATGCTGCAGAGCCGTCCGATCACAGCCATGGCGGGCTCGGCCCGGGGTCCCGCTCTGGGCCCCGGGCCGGTGGCCGAGACCTTCCCGGACGCCCTTGCTCCCTTGGAGGAGGACCTCTGGGTCGATCCTCTCCGGACGGCGATACGCAACGCCCTGAACCTGGCGGGCACGAACTCCCGCCGGGTGGTGCGGAAGTCTCCCGTGGTGGCCAGCGTGGGTGGCCGGGTGGCGGTGGACCTCGACCTCTTCGGCGCGGGCACGTCCGACCGGCATGGCCTGGCTCGCCTCGACCCTCGGCCTCCCATCCGGCGCCTCGTGGCCGCATGGCGCGTCGGTCGACTCCGGGCCGCCCTTCCCGCCCTGGCGCGCGACCTCCTGGAGCGGGCCGACGGCGAGCTAGCCCGACTCGCCCCCCTCAGCCGCCTCTCTGACGAAGCTCTGCTCGGGATGCTCGCCGGGGTTGCACCCCGCTTGGTGGCCCTGCATGGGCACGAGGTGCTCATGGGCTGGTTGATCGGGGACACCGTCTCGTCCACGACCGCGGCCTCCGTCGCCCTCCGTCAACTGGCGGTCGGCCGGGCGGCAGGACTGCCGGACGGCGAGATCGTGGCCCGGTACCCGACCGTCCTGGCCCTGGTGCCGCCCCGGATCTCGCCCTCTCCGGCCCTCCCCCAGACCGATGGCGCCATCCCCCCGGACGGGCCACCGGACGATGCCGACGAGGCCGCTGTCCTCCGCGAGGCGCTCAGGCTGCGTGCCCGCTGGGTTCAGGAGCTGTCGGCCCGGGTGGCGTGGGAGCTCGGGCTGCGCCTCGTGGCCCAGGGAACGATCAGCCGGGCCGACCTGGTTCGGTGGCTGCGTCTCGGCGAGATCCGGGTCGCGGTCACGACGGGTGCAGTGCCGGCCGATCTCGACGTGCGCGCCGCCGGGCGCCCGGTTCCACCTCTGCCGGCCCGTTTCCGGATCACCGACGACGGCTTGGTGGTGGCCGACCAGATCCCGGCCTCCGAGGCGGGCCGAGGCCGGGGGGCGAGCGGAGGGCGCGGGATCGGCCCCGTCCACTCCGGCCCCGAGCCGCCCGCCGAGGGCGCCGTGCTCGTCGTGCGGACCCTCGACCCCGGCCTGGCGCCCTGGCTTCCGCATCTGGCGGGACTGGTGTCCGAGACTGGGAGCCCGCTCTCTCACCTGGCCATCCTGGCCCGGGAGTACCACGTGCCAACCGCCGTGGGCGTGGCCGGCGCCCTCGAACGCTTCCTCCCCGGCACGTCGGTGATCGTCGACGGCACCACGGGCGAGGTCACCGCCGTGGGGGCAGCCGAGTCGGCGCTGGGGGCGGCATGACCGGCCCGGGAGGTCGGTCCATGAGCATCCACTGGACCGCCGTCGGAACGAGGGCGGTCCAGTGACCGCCGGGCGCATGGCCAAGCTGGTGATGGCCGTGGTCCTCTTCGCCACCGGGACCTACGTGTTCATCTATCTGTGGCGCTGGGAGTGGAACCGGGCTCTTCTGGCCGGTGTGATGTTCATCGCCGCCGAGGTGGCCATGGCCACGGTGATGGTGCTCGAACGGCTGGGACGGATCGACCGCCGGCTGCGCGAGGCGCCGTCCGCCGCCGCCCTCAACCGGCTCCAGGAGACGGCGCCCGACCCGCACCACCCCTTCGCCTGGCTGCAGCCGCGACAGGACCGGTTCGGCGTGTTCGTGCCCATCCTCATGGGCGTGGGCGTCGTGGCGTCGGCCCTGGCGTGGGTCGTCGAGCGCCTTGCTCGGGCTACCGCCCGACCGGCCCTGGAGCGGGGGCTGGCGGTTCGGCTGCAACCCCTCGCCTGGCCCGACCTCCCGCTCGACCAGTCCGAGCAGGACGTCCGCTCCCTGCTGGGAGGCCCCCAAGCACTCCCGGCGGAGTGAAACGCACCATCGTCCTGCTGGTCCTGGCGGTGGTCGTCACCGCCGGACTGGACGTGCTCGGCGATCTCACTCAGGACCGTCCCGACCGGGTTACGCCAGGGTCCCGCAGCGAAGTCATCCTCGAGGTGAGGACCCGGAACCACCGGGGATCACCCCAGCAGGCGGCCGAGGGCTTGTGGGCGACGTGCCAGAGCACCCTCCACCACAAGCTCACGCCACCAGGGATCGCCGCCGTGGGGACGGACCGGTTCCGGCTGGTCTTCGAGCCCGCCATCGGCGAGCACAGCTGGCGACGTCTGCAGGGGTGTCTGGAGGACATGAGCGTGGACAACATGCTGGCCAACGTGGTCCGGAAGCGGGACCTCGCCGCGGGCTAGAGCCAGGGCGAGCACGGCGCGGCGTGGGGCAGGAGCCCCACGCTCGGGAGGAGGCCGGGCCGGCTCCGTGCCGAACGGTGTGGTCGGGCCCCGGCCGGGGCGGCGAAGCCGCCAGAGATTCAGTGTCCGCCGAAGGCGATGGCGGCGACCACGTCCATGCGGTCGACCTCGGCCAGCGGCCGCTCGATGTGGAAGGTGTAGGAGCTCTCCCCCGGCGTGCTGATGGCCAGCTCCGTCACCAGCGGGGAGCAGCGGGGGTCGTTTCCGGGCTTCTCCTGAATGGAGACGGTGGCGGCCGGGTCGAGCCCCAGCTCCTCGCGGGCCCACGCTTCGACCTGCGCCCCCACGGCGGTCAGAGGCCGAGGTTGTGGGCGATCCGCCGGGGCGCATCCAGAACCCGGCTGAGGGCGGTCACCACACCCGGCGTGCGAGGTGCGTAGCCGTCGTCGAGGCGAGCCACGAACGTCACCTGTTCGAGGGTCGGCGGGCCGACGGCCAGGTTGCGGCGGACGGCGCCCCGGCCGTTCAGCTCACCCTCGGCCACCAGCCAGGAGCCGGCCATGGCCCCCGTGCGACCCACGCCGGCGCCGCAGTGGACGAAGGTGAGGCCTCCGGCCCGCGTCACCCGCAGGAACTCGTCGATCTGGTCGCGGGTGGGCACCTGGCCGTCGCGCACCGGCAGGCGCAGCGACTGCATCCCGAGCGAACGGACGATGGCCTGGTCGGCCTCGGCCTGAGGCTCGGCCCTGAGGTCGACGATGACCTTGACCCCGTTGGCGGCCAGGGCCCGGTAGCCCTCGGGCGTCGGAGCCGCACCCCGCCACAGCTTGTCGTCGACCGCTTCCAGGTTGTTCACGCCACGGATAGGAGCGACATCGATCCTGGGAGTGGTTCCCCGGGCGATCCAGGAGGCGCCGAGGATGGCCAGGTTGCCGGCCAGGACCAGGCCCACGAGTACGCCCGCGCCGATCAGCAGCTTCCTGCTGGCAGCGCGCACTCGCATCGATTCCTCCTCAGAGGTCCGGCCAAACCGCCCGTACCTTCTGATATGTACTCGGCAAGGCCTCGGCCAAAACGCGCGATTCCGCGACCGTGGTCAAAAAGTTCGTGTCACCAGACCAGCGCGGCAGGACGTGGACGTGAAAATGGCCAGGAACTCCTGCACCAGCGGGGCGCCCCAGGTTAGCCCCCAGATTCAGACCGTCGGGGTGGTAGGCCGCCTTCAAGGCCCGTACCCCCTCCGTGACCGACGCCCAGACAGCCCCCGCCTCGTCGTCCCTCAGCTCTTCCAGCTCCCCCACGTGACGCACAGGCATGACCATCAGGTGACCGCTCGTGTAGGGGTAGGCGTTGAGGACGACAGCGCACCGGTCGTCCCGCCGTACGACGTACGTGCGCTCCCCCGGCTCGTCGGACGCGAGGATCCGGCAGAAGACACAGTCCTCGGCGTTGCCCGCCGTCTCCCCCGCCGCCGACTCCACGTAGGGCCGGCGCCATCCGGCCCAGAGCCGCTCGAGGGTCAAGCCCGCCGGTCGATCTCGCCGGCCGTGCGGGCCAAGAAGGCGTCCACGGCCACGTTCCGCTCGACCTGGCCACCGCGGGGGTTGACGCCGACGGTGCCAACGGCCACGTCGTCGTCCCCCACCACGAGCACGTAGGGCAACTTTTCGAGCTTGGCCTTGCGGATCCGGCCGCCGAGGGGCTCGTCGGCCACCTCGACGTCGGCCCGAAGGCCGGCCGCCCGCAGCCGGGCGGCCACGTCCAAGGCGTAGGCGTCGTGGTCGTCGCGCACGGGCAGGACCCTGGCCTGGACCGGTGCCAGCCACAGCGGGAAGGCCCCGGCGTAGTGCTCGAGGAGGATGCCGAAGAACCGCTCGACCGAACCGAACAGGGCGCGGTGGATCATGATCGGCGGGTGACGCTGGTTGTCGGCCCCCACGTACTCGAGGCCGAAGCGCTTGGCCATCTGGAAGTCCACCTGGAGGGTGGAGAGCTGCCACCTCCGGCCGATGGCGTCCCGAAGGTGGACGTCGATCTTGGGACCGTAGAAGGCGCCTTCCCCCTCGGCCATCTCGAACGGGATCCCCGAGGCCTTGATGGCCTGCACCAGGGCGTCAGTGGCCAGCTCCCAGTCCTCGTCGGCCCCCACCGACTTCTCCTCGGGCCGGGTCGAGACCTCGGCCTCGAACGTGTCGAAGCCGAAGGTGCGCAGGATCCGCAGCACGAACTCGAGCAGAGACGTCAGCTCGGGGACGATCTGCTCGGGGGTGCAGAAGATGTGACTGTCGTCTTGGGTGAAGCCCCGCATGCGCATCAGGCCGTGAAGCACACCGGACCGCTCGAACCGGTAGACGGTGCCCAGCTCGAACAGGCGCAGCGGCAGTTCGCGGTACGAGCGCATCTGGCTGCGGAAGATGAGCAGGTGGAAGGGGCAGTTCATGGGCTTCGGGTAGTACGGCGCCCCCTCCATCTCCATCGGGGGGTACATGGCGTCGGCGTAGAAGCCCAGGTGCCCGCTGGTCTCCCACAGGGTGGACCGGGCCAGGTGGGGGCTGAACACGAACTGGTAGTCGGCGGCCTCGTGCTCGGCCCGGGAGAAGTCCTCCATCAGCTTGCGGACCATGGCCCCCCGGGGGTGCCACACGGCCAGCCCCGCACCCAGCTCGGGAGGGAAGGAGAAGAGGTCGAGCTCAGGGCCGACACGGCGGTGGTCGCGGCGCTCGGCCTCCTCCAAGCGGTGGAGGTGGTCGGCCAGGGCCTGCTTGGACTCCCAGGCCGTGCCGTAGATCCGCTGGAGCATGGGACGGTGCTCGTCGCCCCGCCAGTAGGCGCCGGCCACCTTCATGAGCTTGAAATGGCCCAGGCGGGAGGTGGATGGGACATGGGGACCGCGGCAGAGGTCGAGCCAGCCGTCATTCCGGTAGGTGCTGACGACGTTGCCGGCCGCCCCTTCGCCGGCCTCGACTCCCTCGATGATCTCCACCTTGTAGGGCTGGTCGGCGAAAACGGCCAGGCCCTCGTCGCGGGAGAGCTCCTGGCGGACGAAGGGCTGGTCGGCGCCGACGATCTCGCGCATGCGGGCCTCGATGCGGGTCAGGTCGTCCTCGGTGAAGTGGGCCCCGCCGGGGAGCTCGAAGTCGTAGTAGAAGCCGTCCTCGATGGGAGGGCCGATGGCGTACTTGGCGCCCGGGAACAGGTCGCACACGGCCTGGGCCAGCACGTGGGCGGTGGAGTGGCGCAGCACGGTCCGGCCGTCGTCGGAGTCGGCGGTGACGATCGAGACCGTCGCCCCGTCGGGCAGCGGTGCCTGCAGGTCGGCCTGAGCACCGTCGACCACGGCGATCACGGCCGCCTTGGCCAGGCGCGAACCGACGGCGCCAGCCAGGTCGGCGGCGGTGGCGCCCGCAGGAAGGCGGCGGGCGGAGCCGTCGGGTAGGCGGACCTCGATCTGATCGGACATCCCCGTGAGGATATCGGGGGGCCTCGGATCACCCGGCGTGGGATTCTGGGGCATCGGAGACCGCTTCGAATACTGCAACGTCCGCGTCGACGGCGATCAGGGCCCCATCGTCGACCGCTTCTCGGCCCGGATCCCGGCCGACGGCCTCACTGCGGTCGTAGGCCCGTCGGGCTCGGGGAAGTCCACCCTCCTCCGCCTTCTGAACCGCCTGGACGATCCTGACCAGGGAGAGGTCCTGCTCGACGGGCGCAACGTCCGGCTCTTCGAGGTGCTGGAACTGCGCCGGCGGGTGCAGCTCGTGGGCCAGGTGCCGGTGCCGTTCCCCGGGACCGTCGCCCAGAACGTGGGTCCCGAGTGGCCTGATCTGCTGGAACGCGTGGGCCTGCCGGCCGCCATCGCCACTCGCCCGGCGGACGTCCTGTCCGTGGGTGAGGCCCAGCGCATGTGCCTCGCCCGGGCCCTGGCCCGCCGTCCCCAGTGCCTCGTGCTGGACGAGCCCACGTCGGCCCTCGACACGTCGTCCAAGGCGGGCATCGAGCGCCTCATCCGCTCCCTGGCCGACGAGGGGCTCACCGTGGTGATGGTCACCCACAGCGCCCGTCAGGCTGAGGTGCTCGCCGACCGGATGATCACGATCGGCCCCGCGGCGTGAACGACCTCAGCGGGCGCATCGGCTTCGAGGAGGTCGCCCTCTCGTTGGTCCTGGTGGCCGTGGCCGTGGCCATCTCCTGGCGACGGCGGGCCGGCCTCGAGGGCGACATGCTGGTGGCCACTTTCCGGTCGTTCGCCCAGCTTCTGGCAGTCGGCTTCGTCCTCGAGTGGGTGTTCGGAGGGGGGCACGACTGGCTGACGCCGCTGGTGCTGGCGGTGATGATCCTGACCGCTGCCCTCACCTCGGGGTCCCGGGCCCGGCGGGTTCCGGGAGCATGGAGCATCGCCGCCGTCTCCCTGATCGTGTCCACGGCCGCCACTCTGGGCGTGCTCCTCGCGCTGCGGATCGTCCCCTTCGAGCCGAGGGCGGCCATCCCCCTGGGCTCGATGATCATCGCCAACGCCATGAACACGGCCTCGCTGGTGATGACCAGGCTGCGGGATGACCTGGCGTCGCACCGCCGCGAGGTGGAGGCCCGCCTCAGCCTGGGCCAGCCCGCCTCGGAGGCGGCGGCGCCGTGGCACCGCACGGCCCTGCGCAACGGGCTGCTCCCGATCGTCGACAACACCAAGGTCGTCGGGCTGGTGGCTCTGCCCGGCGCCATGACGGGAATGCTCCTCGCCGGGGCGTCACCCGCCGCCGCCATCCGGCTTCAGCTGGTGGTGATGTACATGATCCTGGCCGGAAACGCCCTGGCCGCCCTCATCGCCGGCCACCTCACCCTGGGCCGCCTGTTCAACGCCGACCACCAGCTGGTGCGCTCGCTGCGGCGGGTCCCGCCCTGAGGCAGGTCAGAGCAGGGCGGACCCGGAGAGGTCGACCTCCTGGGGGCGGGCGCCGGTGACCTCGATCACCAGCGTGGCCGAGTAGGGCGTCCCCGCCTTGGCCGGGGTGAACGTCACTTCGACGTCGCAGCTGCGCCCGGGCTCGACGTCACGCCTGGTGCACGTGGGCGCCGAGGCGCTGAACTGGCCGGGGTTGTCGCCGTCGATGGACGGCTGCTCCACGGTCATGGGCGCCGATCCGGTATTGACCACCTCGACCGTCGCCTTCTTGGGCCCGAGGTTCTCGAACGTGACCTGGAGGGGGTCGACGGTGAACGAGGGAGTGGCAGCAGCCGGCGCACCGCTGCGGGTGGTGGCCCCCGGCGCGGCCGACCCCTCGGTGGTGACACCCGTGGGTGACGTGTCGGCGTCGTCTGAGCCGATCCACCCCATCTGGGTGGCCACGGTGACCAGGCCGACGATTCCGGTGACGGTCCCGGCCAGACCTGTGACCAGGCCGCTGGTGGTCGACCAGAATGACTTCCCCTTGACGCTCATGCTTTTCCTCCTCGGATCGGCGGGCATCTGGGAGCTCCCGGGACGCGCCTGTGTCAGCGGGCAACCGGGGACGCCTTCAGCGTAGCGGCTCGATGCTCACCCCGAGGAGCGCGGCGGCGGAGCCGACGGCCTGCCCTGCCGCCACGGCCCGGTCGACGGCCGCAATGGCCCGAGGGAGGTCGAGGTCGTCGTCGAGGGCGGTCCGGACTTCGTCGAGCCCCGCCTCCGGCCCCTTCTCCCCCGCCGCCCGCCAGCGGTCGAGGCGCTCCGTGGCGGCCGGAAGGAGCCCGTCGTGCCAGTCCCACGGGTGCCGGTAGTGGTGGTCGAGGATGGCCAGGCGGACGGCTATGGGGTCCCACTCCTTGAGCAACTCGCTGACGAACACCAGGTTCCCGAGCGACTTGGACATCTTCACCCCGTCCAGGCGGACCATCGGGGCGTGCAGCCAGTGACGAACGAAGCGCTCCCCGGTGGCGGCCTCGGACTGCGCCGCCTCGCACTCGTGGTGGGGAAAGATCAGGTCGGCTCCCCCGCCGTGCAGGTCGATGGTGGTGCCCAACTCCCGCAAGGCGAGGGCTGAGCACTCGATGTGCCAGCCAGGACGGCCGGGGCCCCACATCGTCTCCCACACGGGCTCGTCGGGGGCCGATGGCTGCCAGAGCACGAAGTCGAGCGGGTCCCGCTTGTGGGGGTCGTCCGGATTCCCGCCGCGCTCGGCCGCCAGCTCGAGCATCTCGGTCCGGGGGAGGTGGCTCACCTGCCCGAACCGCTCGAAGGTGGCCACGCTGAAGTAGACCGCTCCGCCCGCCTGGTAGGCGTGGCCCCGGTCGAGGACCATGCCGATGAAGCCGAGGATGTCGTGGATGGCGGAGGAGGCTGCCGGTTCGCTGAAGACGGGGAGAACGTTGAGAGCCTGGAGATCCCCGCGGAACCGACCCGTCTCCTCGGCCGCCAGGTCGAGGTAGGGCACGCCCAACAGCCGGGCGCGGGCCAGCATGTCGTCGTCCACGTCGGTGACGTTGCGGACGCACTGCGTGTCGTGTCCTGCGTCCCGAAGGCGCCGTTGGAGGACGTCGTACAGCACGTAGGTGGCGGCGTGGCCGACGTGGGTGGAGTCGTAGGGCGTGATGCCACACGTGTACATGGTGACCAGCGGCCCAGGCTGGAAGTCGACCACCGCTTGGCGGGCGGTGTCGTAGAGGCGCATGCTCACCCCCCGGGCGTCGCCCCGTCCGTGTTGATCCCGGTCAGACGGATGGCGGCCCTGGCCTTGTAACGGCGGTTGATGCCCAGGAGGACGGCGGTGAAGGCCTCCACCGGCGCCGCCGTGGCCAGGGAGCCGGCGTGCAGCGGACGCAGGTCGGGGATGGCTCGCACCAGGTCGGCGGTGGCCGACACGGCCTCGGCCGAGTCGGAACAGATGAGGACGTCACCCTCGACCGGCCGGTCCAGGTCGGCCAGGGAGCGGGCGGGGAGGTGGTGGAAGGCGGCGGCCACGGCCGCGTCCTCCACCGCTTCCTGCACAGCCACGGCCACAGATCCGCCTGGCGGGATCAGGGCCTGGAGCTCCCCGTCGACCTTGGTCAGGGCGTTGGCCATGGATACCACCACCTTGCCCGCCAGGTGCGGGCCGACGGAGGCGGCGGTGTCGGCAGCCGCGTCCCATGGGGTGGCCACGATCACCAGGTCGGCGCCGGCGGCGTCGGCGTTGCCTCCCGGCATGAGGGGGAGGTCCCGGTCGGGCCACCGCTTGTGCAAGCTGTCGCACGCGTCGACGGCGCGCTCGACCGAGCGGGAGCCGACGATCACGTTGATGCCGACCGATGCCAGGCGTGCCGCCAGCGCCAGACCGGCGGGACCAGTTCCTCCGAGGATTCCGACCTTCATGGGGACACACTGGCACGGCTGACGCCGGTCCGTGGTGAGGCACCGACTAAGACCGGGTCCGCCGTCTTGGCTCAGGCTGGCGGGCCGGCTCCGTGCCGAACGGCGTGGCTGCGCCCCGCCAGCACCGGCGGGCGAGTTCCGAAGGAACCGGGTGCCCGCCGGGAAATACAGCGAAGCCGCAGACAAATACAGACGGGGCCGCCCCCTGCCGATATTCCGTTCTATGCGGGTTCGGTCGCATCATCCGGGGAGAACGATGCCTGCGGGCGCTCCCGAGCGCTACGCGCCCAAGCGGGGGGCTCTGGACCGCACCAGCGCCGACTGGGAGATCATGGTCCGGTCGCTCATGGTCATCTGGGCCTTGGGCACGCTGTTCTTCCTGCTCGTCCTGCTCGTGAGCGAGCCGCCGTCGGGGAGCAGGGACGACCTGCTGCGGATCGACGTCATCGGCGGTTTCGGCGTCCTCGGCCTGCTCTTCGCCGGCCGGGAACACCTTCCCCGCTGGACGCCCGACCTGTGCGCCTACGTGCTCTACCTGGTCGTGGGGGGGATCATCCTCACCTACCAGGACATCGACAGCCCCTACGGCTTCTTCTACCTGTGGCTGTCGGTCCACTCGTTCTACTTCCTGCCCTGGAAGCGGGCCGCCCCCCAGGTGGCGTTCATCGCCCTCGACTACGCCGTCTGCCTCCTCGCCATCCCCGGCCCGGACTTCCCGATCATGCGGTGGACGATCACCGTGCTGACCACGGTGGTGACGTGCGCCATGGTGGCCATTCTGCGGGCGCGGGTGAACGCCCTGGTCGACCGGCTGGCGGGGACGGCCCGCACCGATCCCCTCACCGGCCTCCGGAACCGTCGGGCCTACGACGAGCTCATCGAGCTCGAGATCGCCAGGGCCGAACGGACGGGGCTCCCCCTGTCCCTCGTGCTGGGTGACCTCGACCACTTCAAGTTTGTCAACGACCGCTTCGGCCACCCCACGGGCGACGTCGTCCTGCGCCGGGTGGCGACGCAGCTCGAGCAGTCGGAGCGGAGAATCGACATCGCCGCTCGGCTCGGTGGCGAGGAGTTCGCACTCGTGCTCCCCAACACCGACGCCGAGGGCGCGTTCCTGGTGGCCGAGCGGATGCGGCACAGCATGCGCACCGCTTTCAGCCGCGACCCCCTTCCCGTGACCATGAGCTTCGGCATCGCCTGCTATCCCGATGACGGAAGCGACGCCGCCGCCCTCTTCCAAGCGGCCGACGTCGCTCTCATGGCGGCCAAGCGGAAAGGGCGCGACCGGGCCGAGGTCTATTCACGGCGCCCGGCCGCTCAGACCGCTCAGGCCCCGCCCAGGTAGGCGGCCTCGAGGACTTCGGGTCGCCCGGCCAGCTCCGCGGCCGTCCCCGAGAAGACCACCCGCCCCCGGGCCATCACCAGGGCCCGGTCGGCTATGCCGAGGGCGAGGCGAGGGTGCTGCTCGACGAGGAGGACCCCCGCGCCGGCATCGGCGGCCTGGCGCACGGCGGCGAGGGCTCCCGCGGCCGCCCGCGGGGCTAGGCCGAGGCTCAGCTCGTCCACCATCAGGACGCGGGGTTGGGCGGCCAGGGCCCGGGCCAGGGCCAGGATCTGCTGCTCGCCGCCGGACAGGTCGCCGGCCCGCCGGTCGAGCAGGGCGGAGAGAGCGGGGAACCCGGCGACAGCCGCTTCCACCGGCGCTCCCTTCGAGCGGCTGCGACCTCGGGCGGCCAGGCGCAGGTTCTCCCGGACGGTGAGGCTCCCCAGCACGGCCCGGCCCTGGGGGGCGTGGGCCAGGCCGGCGCGAGCCAGGCGGGCGGGGTGTCCCCTCACCGGAGACCCCAGGAACGTCACCGCTCCTCCCGAGATGGGGATGAGGCCGGAGGCGGCCCGCAGGGTGGTGGTCTTGCCCGCCCCGTTGGGACCGAGAAGAGCGACGACCTCCCCCTCCCGAACCTCCAGGTCCACGCCGAAGAGGGCGGGCGCGGCTCCGTAACCGGCCGTGAGCCGGCGCGTCTCGAGGAGCACGTCCCCCGGCACCTGGGGTGCGGGCGTCTCGGCCGCGCCCAGGGGCTCGCCCAGGTAGGCGGCGGCCAGTGCCGGGTCGGCTCGAACCGCGGCCGGCGGCCCGGCGCTGATCACCCGCCCGAAGTCGAGGACGCACACGTGATCGCAGACGGCGAGCACGAGGTCGAGGTCGTGGTCGGCGACCACGATGCCCACCCCCCGCCCGACCATGTCCCGGAGCCGGTCGGTCAGGGCCTGGCGGGCGGGCCCGTCCAGCCCGGCGGCGGGCTCGTCCAGGAGCAGGACGCGGGGACCGCCGGACACGGCCCGGGCCAGGGCCACGCCCTTGCGCTGGGCGTGGTCCAAGCGGCCGGGAAGCTCGCCGTCCAGACCTTCAACGCCCGTCGCCGAGATCGCCCCCCTCGGCGTCTCCCCCGCGACCTGGAGGTTCTCCCCCACGGTCAGGTCGTCGAACAGGTCGAGGGACTGGAAGGTGCGGCCGAGGCCCAGGCGGGCGCGCCGGTGGGGCGCCAGCCGGCGCAGGTCGACACCGCCCAGCCGGACCGATCCCCCGGCCAGGGGGACGAACCCGCTCACGGCGTCGAGCAGGGTGGACTTGCCCGCGCCGTTGGGCCCGACCAGTCCCACGGCCGACCCCTCCCGCACCTCGAGCGACACCCGGCTCAGCACGTCCACCGCCCCCAGGCGCACGGACACGTCGGAAAGCTCCAGGAGGGTGGTCACGCGCCGCTCCGGCGAAACAGGCGCGCCCCGGCGCTGGCCAGGCCGTCGGGATAGCGGACGGCCATGGCCACCAGTCCCAGGCCGGTAGCGAGGAGCTGGAAGCGGCCCAGGCCGGCCACCCGCTCGAGGGCGACGATGGCCAGCCCCCCACTCACGAGCGCTCCGCCCACGATGGCTCCGGAGATCCGGGCGATCCCGCCGATGTAGGCCACGGCCAGGTAGGAGAGCGACACGAACACGCTGAACGACCCGAACGAGAGCCGTCCCTGGGCGTACCCCAGCAAGGCGCCGCCCAGGCCGGCCACGAAGGCCGAAGTAGCGAACCCGATCAGCTTGGTGGCGGCCACGTTGACCCCGGCCGCGGCCGCCGCCCGCTCATTGGCCCGGACGGCGAGGAACCTCCGCCCGAGCCGTCCCCGGCGCAGCCAGGCGAGGGCCAGACCCAGGGCCGCCACCACCGCCAGCACGAGCAGGCCGAACACAGGTCGGGGGTAGACCGAGGCCCGGGCGCCCCCGATCCCCAGGTCGAAGCCAAATATGCCCGGGTCGGGAACCCGGCTGCCGCCTACCCCCCCGGTGATGAACGGGTCCTTGAACACCAGCTCCTCCACGGCGACACCGGCGGCGAGCGTGAGCACGGCCAGGTTGACGCCCCGCACTCGCAGGGCCGGAAGTCCGAGGAGCAGCCCGAGGGCCCCGACCACGAGGGCGGCCAGGATCGGCGCCAGAGGGAAGGGGAGGCCGGCGTCGGTCGTAAACCGGCTCAAGGCGAACCCGCCCACGCCGGCCAGCCCCATCTGGGCCAGGGAGATTTGGCCCAGGTACCCCGTGAGAAGTACCAGCGAGAGGCACACCACGACGCCGATCAGGCTCTGGATGAGGGCCAGACGCAGGTCACCGCTCAGGGCGAAAAGGGCCAGGGCCACCACTCCCGACCCGGCCACAGCCGTGATCAGGGGCCGCCGGGGCCGGGGGGCGACCGGCAGCCGGAGGCTCGGGGGATCGCCCCGTCCGGCCAGCGCCGCGCCGCGCGCCACCATGGCTATCACGATCACCAGGAGGGGCAGGCCGGCCCGGAGGCCGGGGCGTGACCACAAGCCTCCCTCCGTCTGCAGCTTCACCAGCAGGGACTGCGCCATCCCCAGACCGAGGGCGACGGCCACCGTGCCCCCGTACGACGACAGCCCGCCGGCAAGAGCGGCGGCCACGGCGGGAACGACCAGCAGGCTGTAGGTCGTGGGGTTCAGGGAGCTGATGGGCGACGCCAGGATGCCGGCGAGGGCGGCCAGCACGCTGGCCAGCGTCCAGTTCACGGCGGCCACGTTCTCGGGCGACCAGCCCAGGAGGGCGGCCGCCTCGGGATCGTCGGCCACGGCCCGGGTAGCCAGGCCGAACCGGGTGAACCGGCCGAGGGCCCACAGGATGACGGCGGCGGCCACGGCCAGGGCGGCCAGCAGAAGGCGGTCGCGGGGCACGTCCAGGCCGAACAGGGAGAAGGGCTGAGCGGGCAGCACCGCAGCCACCGACCGGTTGGTGCTGCCGAAGCGGAGCACGATGGCCGCCACCAGGGTCACCATCACGCCGACGGAGGCCACCACGCGCGCCAGGGCGGGAGCGGTGCGCAGCGGCCGGAACACCAGCGTGTGGACGACCAGGCCCAGGGCGGCGGCAAAGAGCAGGGCGGCCATCAGGGCCACGGCCAGTGGTAGGTCGCCCCGGATCTCCACGAACACGTAGGTCGCGGCGCTGGCCATCGCCCCGTGGGCCACGTTGACCACGCCCGAGACCCGGTGGACGACGACCAGGCCCAGTCCCAGGGCGGCGTAGACGCCGCCGGCGCCGAGGCCCAGGAGGAGGAAGACGATGGTGTCGCGGATGGGGGGAGGGTAAGGGACGGCGGACGACGGGCCGTGGGATCATCTCGCCATGGGTCACCGCCGACGGGTGCTCGCGCTCGCCATCCTGCTCAGCGTGGTGGCCGTGGCCTGCTCCGGGGGCGACAGCGGCCCCAAAGGGGTGGGGACGGCCGAGGGCAAGCCCCTCGTCGTGGGCATGATCAACATGGAGGACACGCCCATCGGCTCCTTCCCCGAGCTTCGGCGCGACGCGGAGGCGGCCGTGCGCTACGTCAACGAGGAACTGGACGGAGTAGACGACCGACCCATACAGCTCGAGGCGTGCGCCACCCAGGGCACGCCCGAATCCTCCCAGGCGTGCGCCAACGAGCTGAGGGCCAAGAACGCCGTCGCCGTCCTGGGCGGGATCGACCTCGGGGCGGCGGCGTCGCTGCCCGTCTTCGAGAAGGCCGGGATCCCTTACCTCAGCATGACCCCGGCGCTGGGCGACGAGCTGAGCTCGACCACCTCGTTCACTCTCACCGGCGGGCTGGCTGCCGACCTCTTGGGACAGGTCGACTACATCACGGGCACGCTCAAGGCCACGAGGGTGGGCGTCGTCCACCTCGACCTGCCCGGGCTGCAGTCGGCCGCGGTCCTGGCCGCCCGCACGATCCTGCAGCGACGGGGCGTCACCGACCTCAAGATCGTCTCGGAGAAAGCGGAGGCGGCCGACTTCGTGCCCGCCCTCCGGGCCGCCACCGCCGGGAACCCCGAAGTGCTCATGGTCGTCTTCCCGGCCCAGGGGTGCAGCCGCATCCTCCAGGCCGCTCAGGCCCTGCGCATCCGGGCCCGGCTCTTCCTCCCCAGCGGCTGCGCCACCCAGGAGGTGTTCGACGCCGGCGGCGAGACTGTCGAAGGGGTGACGTTCGCCTCGGGCCTGCTCCCTTACACCGACACCGGAAATCCCGAGGTCGCCACCTACCGGGAGAAGCTGAACCGGTACGCCTCGGGGGCCACGCCCTCGCTGCTCTCCCAGGCCGGGTTCGCCCTGGTGATGAACCTGCACCGCCTGCTCACGGGGCTGGGGTCCGACGCCCTCACCCCCAATGCCCTGACCGAGAAGCTCCGCGCCACTAACGACGAGCCCAGCTTCATGGGCCACCCCTACACCTGCGACAACCGCCAGGTCTCCCTGCTCCCGGCCGTGTGCAGCGGATGGGTGCGGCTCCTGCAGTACCAGGGGCAGGACCAGTTCGAGGACATCACCGGGGACTGGGTTTCGGGAGCTGAGCTGCTGAAGATCCTCACCGGCTGACGGTTGCTCCTGTTGCCCTAGTGACACGTGTTGCTGGTGTTGTTAACCTGCGCCCGGGCGAAGAGGGGCTGAGGAGGCATCAAGCAGTGCAGCCCAAGCGGCTTCTGGCCCTGGTTGTCGCCCTGGCGGCGATGGCTCTCCACGTGCACTTCGCCCAGGCCGACTACCTGGTGCGGCCAGGGGACACGCTCGATCAGGTGGCTGACCGCCTGGGCGTCCCGGTCGAGGAGCTGGCTGCGGCCAACGGGCTGGATGACCCCGACTTCATCGTGGCCGGCCGGCTCCTGGTCGTGCCCTCCGACGGTGGTTCGGCCACGGAGTACCTCGTCCGCGAGGGAGACACACTGAGCGACATCTCCGACCGGGTCGGGATTCCGTTGAGGCAGCTGGCGGCGGCCAACGGCCTCGACGACCTCGACTGGGTCCCCGCCGGCCGGCTGCTGTCGGTGCCGCCGGTCGGAGCCAGCACCTCGGCGACCGCCGCCCCACCCCTGGCCGCCACCGCCTCCTCGTCCAGCAGGTACACGGTCCGCCAAGGCGACGCCCTCTCCGACATCGCCCTCGAGTTGGGCGTCCCCGCCGGCCAGCTGGCGGCGGCCAACGGCATCACCGACCCCGACATGCTCACCGTCGGCCAGGTGATCTCCGTCCCCAACGCCTGGGAGTGCCCCCTGCCCGAGGGCTCGTTCGTCAACGACTACGGGTACGTGACCCCCGAGGGAGAGCGCCACAACGGGGTGGACCTCTTCGCACCCCGCGGCACGCCGATCGTGGCGCCGGTGGGCGGCGTGGCCGAGCCGTTCCCCAACAACCTCGGAGGAAACGCCATCCAGCTCTACGGCCGGGACGGGAACCGCTACTACTTCGCCCACCTCGACGAGTTCGGGGAGACGGGGACCGTCGACGGTGGCACCGTGGTCGGCTACGTGGGCAACTCCGGCAATGCCCGGACGACGTCACCCCACCTCCATTTTGAGATCCACCCCGGCGGGCACTTCGAGATCCACCCCGGCGGTGGCGAGAGCATCAACCCCTTCCCCTCCCTGGTGGCCGCCTGCCGTTAGCCCGCCGTCGGCGTCGCAGCTGCGGGCAGGCGGGTGTCGACCGCCCGCCAGCAGTACCAGGCGGCGATGGTGCGGAAAGGGCGGTAGGCATCGCCCAAGGCGGCCAGCTCGGGGGGGGAGGGCATCTCGTCCAGGCCGTGGATCCGTGCGTAGCCGGCCCGCACGCCCAGGTCACCGACGGGCCACACGTCGGGCCGGTTCAACTGGAACATGAGGAACATCTGGGCTGTCCACGGGCCGATGCCGCGCACCGTGCTCAGGCGCTCCACGATCTGGTCGTCGCTGAGCCTGCTCCACCCTTCGAGGCGGACGGTGCCGTCCAGCGCCTTGGCCGCCAGGTCCTTGATGGAGGCGACCTTGGCCGCCGACAGGCCCACGGCTCGCATGACGTCCTCGGGCGTGGCCGCCACTACGGCCGGCGTGGGCCTGCCCCCGTAGAGGGCGACGAAGCGGCCGTGGATGGCGGCCGCGGCCGCGCCTGCGAGCTGCTGGTAGCAGATGGCGCCGGCCAGGGCGCCGAACGCTCCGCCCGCCGTACGCTCGCGCGCCAGCGTGCACGGCCCGTAGGCGGCGATGGCCGAGGCGAGGGCCGGGTCGGCAGCCGAGAGCGCGCCGCACGCTTCGGCCCAGCGGCTGGCGTCAGGCAGTGCGATCCTCGGGCCGGATCCCGGCCTTCTCGAGAACCGCAGGATCTACGCCCGCCGCGATCCAGCCCTCGTAGGTGACCTGGTGGCGGCGTCCGTAGTCAGGGGCGGCGGCCACGAAACCGGCTTCGAGGCGGTCGATGTTCTCGCTGCTGCCGGGTGTCCAGGCGGACAGGTCCTCGGCCAGGTCGTCGCCCTCCTCCCCGTGCATCATCGCGGCGCCGGCGAGGGCCGGTCCGGGTTCGTCGGGGTGAGGGAGTGTCTCGGGCGGCTTGCGGCGGGCCTCGATCGCGGCCAGGTAGGCGAGGACGGCGCCATCGGGCTGCTCGGGATCGGGCTGTGAGGCTTCGGTCATCGTCCCCCCATGATTCCAGACCGAGGCTCCGGCGACACCGGCCCGGGCCGGCGCCCTGGAAGACTGGCGCCTCATGCGGGTTCTGGTTGCGACCACGGCAGGGTCCGGGCACTTCGGCCCGCTCGTGCCCTTCGCCGTCGCCCTGAAGGAGGCGGGTCATGACGTCGCCGTCGCCGCCCCCGAGTCGTTCGCGGCCGCCGTCACCCGGGCCGGCTTCGTCCACCAACCCTTCGGAGACGCCTCCCAGGAGGAGTTGGGGGCGGTGTTCGCCACCCTGCCCGGTCGCTCGAACGAGGAGGGCAACGCCCTCGTCATCGGTGAGGTCTTCGGCCGGATCGACACCCGGGCTGCGCTGCCGGCCATGGCGGCGATGGTCGCCGAGTGGAAGCCCGACCTGATCGTCCGGGAGACGTGCGAGTTCGCCTCCTACATCGCGGCCGAGGCCGCCGGCGTTCCCCACGCCCAGGTCGCCGTGGGCCTGGCCGCCTTCGAGGAGCGGGGAGTCGGTGTGCTCGAGGAGCCTCTGACGAGCCTGGGCGCCGAGCCCGGCCTGGCCGGCCTTCGGGCTGCTCCCCGCCTGACCATGGTTCCCGAGTCGTTCGAGGATCCGGCGGCCACGGGCGGGGAAGGAACTCGCCGCTTTCGGGACGGAGTCGTGACGGGCAACGCCGATCCCCTCCCCGACTGGTGGCGGGACGAGTCCGACCCCCTCGTGTACGTGACGTTCGGGAGCGTGGCCGCCGGGTTCGGCCTGTTCCCCGACCTGTACCGGGCCGCGATCGACGTGCTCGCGGGCGTCCCCATCCGGGTCCTGCTCACCCTGGGTGACGCCGGGGCGCCTGAGGCCCTGGAGCCCGTCCCCGCCAACGTGCACGTCGAGAAGTGGTGGCCGCAGAAGGCGGTGATGCCCCACGCGTCGGCCATGGTCGGCCACGGCGGCTACGGGACCACCCTCTCCGGCCTCACCGCTGGCGTGCCCCAGGTCGTCGTCCCCCTGTTCGCCGATCAGCCGCACAACGCCCGGCGGGTCGACGCCGTCGGGGCCGGCGTCGCCCTGGAGGGTGGGCCGGGTGCCGTGGCCGGCCTCGCCTCGGCCGTCACCCGGGTCCTGGCCGACGAGCGGTACCGCGTGGGCGCGGGGCGCATCGCGGCCGAGATCGCCGGCCTTCCACCGGCGTCCGAAGCGGTACCGGTGCTCGAAGCGCTGGCCGGGCGGTAGGGCGGAGGGCCGGGCCTACCGGCCTGCGGGACCGTGGTCCCTGATGAGCGCGCCCAGGGCCCCGTCCTCCAGCTCGGGAAGGGTGAGGTGGAGGGCACGCATTTCGGCGGCCAGCTCGGCGGCGAGGCCGAGCCGGGTGGCCCCGTCCTCGGCGTCGACGACAACCGCCGCTACGCCCCGGCGGTGAACCCGGGCCGCCGCCTCGCGGGCGGCCGCCATCGGGTCCCTGTCGGCGGGGGCGGACGTGGCCCGGCCGTCAGTGACCAGCACGATCAGCGGGCGGTGGCGGTCGCTCGACCCGCCCTCGGCCACCTCCAGGGCGGCCACGATCCCCGCCGCCAGGGGCGTGCGCCCCCCGGTCGGCAGGTCGGCCAGGCGGGCGCGAGCCACCTCCACGCTGCCCGTGGGCCGGAGGACGACCTCGGCCCCGTCGCCCCGGAAGGTCACCACCGCCACCCGGTCGCGGCGCTGGTAGGCGTCCAGGAGCAGGCTGAGCACGGCGCCCTTGGCCGCTTCCATGCGCCGCTCGGCCCCCATCGACCCGGACGCGTCGACGGCCAAGACGACCAGGTTCCCCGCCCGCTCCTCCCTCACCGCCTGGCGCACGTCGGCGGTGACGATGGCCGGCGCTCCCGACGGCTCCTCTCCGGCCCGCCGGACCGCCGCCGCCCGTACCGTCGCCCCTACGGCGACCGAGGTCACCGGCCGGCCCGGCTCGGACAGCCGGTCGGACACCAGCCGGCCCCTGTCTCCCTCCACCGTCGATCGCCGGCCGTCGGCCCGGCCCTGGGAACGGGGCACCTCGAGCCGCCGGACGGACGTGGCGCGGTCGGGACGGGCCGGAGCGCGGTCGGGAGGCGGCTCGGCCTGAGGCGCCCCTTCCTCGGGATCCGCCTCGGGCGGATCGGGGGCCAGGGCCGCGTCCAGCTCCTCGGGGGGAATGCCGGGCTCCTCGAAGGGCTGGCGCCGGCGGCGGTGGGCTAGAGCCAGGGGGGCGACCCGGCGAACGTCCTCCACCGTCGCTTCCCCCCGCCCGTCGAGGCCGGCCAAGGCCGCCGCCGCCCGGCAGATGACCAGGTCGGCCCGCAGGCCCTCGGCACCCACGGCGGCGCAAAGGGCGCTTACCCGCTCCAGCAGCTCGTCGGCGAGAGCTGCGGGCCGGGCGACGGCGAGCTGTTGTGATTGGGCAACATCCAGGGTCGCCCAGTCACAACCGAACCCTTCCGGATCGGCGTCGAAGGCGAGCCGGCGGCGCACCACCTCCGCCCGCTCGGACGGGTCGGGGCTGGCCATCACGTCGACAGCCAGGCCGAAGCGGTCGAGCAGCTGGGGGCGCAGGTCGCCCTCCTCGGGGTTCATGGATCCCACCAGCACGAACCGGCTGGGGTGGGCGTGGGCGATCCCCTCCCGCTCCACCCGGTTGACCCCGGAGACGGCCACGTCGAGCAGGACGTCCACCAGGTGGTCGGCCAAAAGGTTGACCTCGTCCACGTAGAGCACCCCGCCGTGGGACGCGGCCAGGAGCCCGGGCTGGAAGCGGACCTCGCCCCCCGTGAGGGCGGCGGCCAGGTCGAGGGAGCCCACCACCCGGTCCTCGGTGGCGCCGAGGGGCAGCTCGACGAACGGCGCCGGCCCCGGCAGCAGGGCGGCCAGGCCCCGGGCCAGGGTGGTCTTGGCCGACCCCTTCTGACCCCGGAGGAGGACGCCGCCGATGGCGGGGTCGACGCTGGCGAGGAGGAGGGCGAGCTTGGCGTCGTCCTGGCCGACCACGGCCGAGAACGGGAACTGGGGACGGGGCCGGGGCCGGTCCAGGTCCATTTCGGTCATCCCCGCCCCTCTTCCCAGCCCTCGGCCTCCAGCAGGGCCGAGCGCAGGGTGGCGATAGCCCGCTGGGACGCGTCCCACAGCCCCCGCTCGTGGGCTTCCAGGAGCCGCTCGGCGATCGACCGCAGGGCCCAGGGGTTCGAGCGCTCGAAGAACTTCCGCAGCTCGGCGTCGCCCACGTAGGCGTCGGTGACCCGCTCGTACATCCAGTCCTCCACCACCCGGGCGGTGGCGTCGTACCCGTACAGGTAGTCCACCGTGGCCGCCAGTTCGAAGGCGCCCTTGTACCCGTGACGCTGCATGGCGCCGATCCACTTGGGGTTCAGCACCCGTGACCGCACGACCCGGGCAGCCTCCTCGGCCAGGGACCGGACCCGGGGACGGGCGGGATCGGCCGAGTCTCCAAAGTAGGCCTTGGGCGCTTCACCGTCCCGGAGGGCCCGAATGGTGGCGATCATCCCGCCGTGGTCCTGGAGGTAGTCGTCGGAGTCGAAGATGTCGTGCTCCCGGTTGTCCTGGTGCTTGACCGCGACCTCGACGCCGCTGAGCCTGCGGCGCATGGCCGCCTCGGCGGGAAGGCCCATCCCCGACCGCCCGTACGACCAGCCGCCCCACGCCAGGTAGACGGCGGCCAAGTCCTCGTCCGATCGCCAGTTGCGGGACTCGAGGAGGGGCAGGATCCCCGACCCGTAGGCCCCGGGCTTGGCCCCGAACACCCGGGGGTCGTCGTCGAAGCCCGCAAGGCGGCAGGCGTCGTCCAGCATGCGGACCAGGTCGGGGAAGGCGTCGCGGAAGAAGCCGGAGATGCGCAGGACGACGTCCACCCGGGGGCGTCCCAGCTCCGCTTCGGGGATGAGGGCGATGCCGGTGACCCGGGCCGACTCCTCGGCCCAGACCGGCCGCACCCCGAGCAGGGCCAGGGCGCAGGCCACGTCGTCCCCCGAGGTGCGCATGGCCGCCGTACCCCACACCACCAGCCCGACCGACGTCGGAGGCCGGCCCTCCTCGGCCACATGGCGCTCGACGATCTCCTCGGCCAGGCGCTGGCCCACCTCCCACGCCAGGGCCGACGGCACCGCCTTGGGGTCGACCGAGTAGAAGTTTCGCCCCGTCGGGAGCACGTGAGCCATCCCCCGGGTCGGGGCGCCGCTGGGCCCGGCGGGGACGTACCGGCCGTCCAACGCGCCCAGCAGGTTGGCGATCTCGTCGGTGGTGCGGCCGAGGGCGGGCATCAGCCGGTCGCAGACCCACCGCAGCGTGGGGTGGTCGCCGTCGTAGCGCCAGCCGTCGGCCTGGAGGACGGCGAGGACGGACCGGGCCTCGGCCTCGGCCTCGTCCACGCCGGTCCGGCCCTCGGCCGCTTGACGCAACGCCGGGACTGATCCCTGAGGAAGCCGGGTTAGGGCCAGCACCAGGTCCAGCTCGGCCTCTCCCTCCGGAGGGCGGCCCAGGGTGTGGAGACCGCCTCGCACCAGGGCGTCCTTCAGCTCGCACAGGTAGCCGTCGACGTGGAGGACGAGGTCATCGAAGGCGTCGCCCTCGGGCTGATCGCCCAGTCCCAGGTCGCGGTGGATCTCGGCCTGGACCAGCAGCTCCCACACCTGGGCCCGGATGGCGGGCAGCTTGGCCGGGTCGAGCGACGCCACCCGGGCGTGCTCGTCCAGCAGCGACTCCAGCCGGGCGACGTCGTCGTAGGCCTCGGCCCTCGTCATCGGGGGCAGGAGGTGATCGACGATCACGGCGTGGACCCGCCGCTTGGCCTGCGCCCCCTCACCGGGGTCGTTCACGACAAACGGGTAGACGAGGGGCAGGTCGCCAAGAGCGGCGTCTGAGGCACAGCTGCTCGACAGCCCCACGCCCTTGCCCGGCAGCCACTCCAAGGTCCCGTGCTTGCCCATGTGCACGACGGCGTCGGCCCCCCACGCCTGGTCGAGCCAGCGGTAGAAGCCCAGGTAGTGGTGGGTGGGGGGTAGGTCGGGCGAGTGGTAGATGGCGATGGGGTTCTCCCCGAAGCCCCGCGGCGGCTGGATGGCCACCAGCACGCCGCCGAGATCGAGGCCGGCGAACATCAGGTCGTCGGCGGGCGCCTCGCCCCACGAATCGACGACCCCGTCCTTGAGGCCGGCGGGCAGGGTGCCGAACCAGGCCCGGTACTCGGCCACCGGCCACCGGCCGACGACCGCGGCCGTTCCCGCTCCGCCCGGGGTCTCCCGGTCGTAGATCAGGCCGTCGGCCAGCTCGGCCATCAGCTCGTCCCCGTCCTCGGGGATGCGCTCGACCCGGTAGCCGGCGTGGCACAGGGCGTGGAGGAGGTCGATGACGGACGCAGGCGTGTCGAGGGCCACGGCGTTGCCCAGGCGGCTGCGCTTGGTGGGATAGGCGGACAGCACCAGGGCCACCCGCTTGTCCTCGGGCCGGATGTGACGCAGCTGGGCCAGCCGGGCGGCCATGCCCGCCACCCGCTCGACCCGGTCGGCCACCGTGCGGTAGGCCGTGACCGGGACGCCCAGCTCGTCACCGTCGTCCACCGTCTCCTTGAACGAGAAGGGCACGCCGATGATCCGCCCGTCGAACTCGGGGATGGCGATGCTCATGGCCACGTCCAGCGGCCCCAACCCGGCGGAGCTCTCGCGCCAGGCGTCGGCCGGCTGGGTGGAGGCCACGGCCTGGAGCACGGGCACGTCGAGGGCGGCGAGGGCGGAGACGTCCCAGCCGTCGCCGGCGGCGTCGGCGTGGCCCATGGCCAGGACGGTGGTGATCACCGCGTCCACCCCGTGCTCGGCCAGGGCGGCCAGGGCCTCGGGGTTAGTCCGCAGCGAGTAACACCACACGGGCAGGGCGTTGGCCCCGTGCCCCTCCAGGGCGGCGCACAGGTCCTCGACGAACCCGGTGTTTCCGGAGAGCACGTGGGCCCGGTAGAAGACGACGCCGACCGTCGGGCGGGACGGGTCGACCCGGGGACGCCCCAGGATCCCGTGGGCCGGCACCTCGACCGGAGGGTCGAAGCCGAACCCGTGGCGCAGGACGACGTCGGCCACGAACCGGAGCAGGTGCTCGGTGTTGGCCAGGCCGCCGTGGGCCAGGTAGGCGAAGGCCTGGGCCACGGTGGCGGCGGGGACGGTCGAGAGGGTGGTGAGCTCGGCGTCGGGGACGGCCTCACCCCCCAGGGCCACCAGGGGGATGCCTGCGTCGAGGCAGCGCCGGCGCACTTCGTCGAACTCGTCCCAAGCCCGCCTCCCGCCGAGCAGCCGCACGACCACGGCCTCGACCCCCTCCAAGGACAGGGGTCCGGGCCGGTTGGCCGGGTTGGCCGCCCGGACGGGTGGGAAGCCGGTGGGGAGCCCTTCGAGCACGGTGCGCAGAGCGAGGATCTCGGTGTCGGCGTTGGTGAGGAAGAGGATCACGACGCGGCCTTGATGAGGGCTTCGACGGCGGTCAGGTCGAGGTGAGCCTCCAGGACGTCGGCCAGCCGGTCGATCTGGGTCTCCCGGGCTGCGGCGAACGAGACACCGGAGGGCTCGAAGGTCTTGCCCCGCCGGCGGGCCACCTCGGCCAGGAAGGCGCTCCGGAACCCGTCCTCCTCGAACAGGCCGTGGAGGTTGGTGCCGAACACGCCTCCCGCAGCGGCCCCTTCCGGCCCGGACCCGTAGGCGTCGTCCAGCTCGATCCACGCCTGCCCGCCCGAGACCCGACCGTGGTGGATCTCGTACCCGCTGGCTCGCTGGCCCAGGGCGCGCCCCCGGCGCTGGCGGGTGACCTTGTCGGGGGCGAAGACGGTCTCCACGTCGAGCCATCCCAGGCCTTCCACGGCACCGGCCGCCGATTCGACGTCGTCGAGGATCGACCTACCCAGCATCTGGAACCCGCCGCAGATGCCGAGCACGACGGCGCCCCCCATGCGGGCTGCGGCGACGGCCGTGTCCAGGCCCCTCCCCCGCAACCACGCCAGGTCGGCCACCGTGGCCTTGGTGCCGGGGAGGAGCACGAGGTCGGGCCGGCCCAGGGCGCCGGGACGGTCCACCAGGCGAACGCCGACCCCGGGCTCGACGGCCAGGGCATCCAGGTCGGTGAAGTTGGAGATGCGGAGGAAGCGGATGACGGCGACGTCGAGGCCGCCGCCCGTCCCCCCCAGGCCTCGACCCAGAGCCAGCGAGTCCTCCGCGTCCAGGGCCACGTCGTGCAGGTAGGGCAGAACACCCAGGGTGGGGACACCGCACCGCCGCTCCAGGTCGGCGGGCCCATCGGCCAGCAGCGCAGGATCGCCGCGCAGCTTGTTGATGACGAACCCCCGGACCAGGGGACGCAGCTCGTCGGGCAGCAGGGCCACCGTTCCGTACAGGGCGGCGAAGACGCCGCCCCGGTCGATGTCGCCCACGACCACCGCAGGCACCCCGGCCCGTGCCGCCAGGCCCAGGTTCACCAGGTCGCGGTCGAGGAGGTTGATCTCGGCCGGGCTCCCGGCGCCCTCCAGCAGGACGACGTCGTAGCGGCGGCGCAGGTCGGTAAGGGCCTCCATCACCGTCTCCAGCAACCGGGGCTTGGCCTCCTGGTAGGCGGCCGCATCCAGGTGGGCCCACGGCCGGCCCATGACGACCACCTGGCTGGTGCGCTCGCCCGTGGGCTTCAGCAGGATCGGGTTCATGGCCACCTCGGGCTCGGCCCGGGCGGCCAGCGCCTGCACCCCCTGGGCCCGGCCGATCTCGTGGCCGGACGGGGTGACGTAGGAGTTGAGGGCCATGTTCTGGGCCTTGAACGGCGCCACCCGGACACCCTGGCGGGCGAGAACCCGGCACAGGCCGGTGACCACGTGGCTCTTGCCCACGTCGCTGGCCGTCCCGCACACCATGAGGGCGCCCCTCATTCGGCTGCCTCCAGGGCCGAGGCGAGCTGTGGTAGCCGCTCCGGGGGCGGGACGGCTATGCGGACGTGCTCGGGGAGGCCGAACGACCCGCAGTCCCGCAGCAGGACCCGGTGGGGCGCCAACCGGTCCCGCAGGCCGGGCGCCCGCACGAGCACCCACGGGGCGTCCGAGGGATCGGGATGGAGACCGTGCATGCGCAGCAGGTCGACCAGGCTTTCCCGCCCCAGGGCCACGGCTGCCGCCCATCCCGGCAGGTCGGCCTTCTCCAGCAGATCGGGCACGGCCGACGCGGCCAGACCGTTGACCGACCACGCCGGCTGGCGGGCCCGGAGGCGGGCGATGCAGTCCGCGTCAGGACCGATGACATACCCCAGCCGCAGGCCCGGGCAGGCGAACACCTTGGTCAACGAGCCCACGACCACCGTCCCCAGGTCAGCCTCCCCGGATGTCCACCGTCCCGTGGCCAGCGGGTAGAAGGCCTCGTCCCACACGTCCGCCTGGTCATCGGCGGCGGCGCGAAGGCCGGACGGGTTGTGGGGGTTGGACCGCCAGCGGGGGCCGCCGTGGCGGGGGTACAGGCCGAAGTCGGGCTCGGTCACGCGTCCACCCCATTCCGCCCCGACGAGGGCGATGGCTTCGGCCCCACCGTTGGTCAGGAGGACGCGCTCGGGGGGGACGTCCAGGGACGCGGCCATGGCTTCGGTGGCGGGGCCCGGGTCGGGGTAGCGGCTGAGAGCGTCGAGGTGCTTGGCCACGACCTCGGCCACATCCGGCGCCACCGGGTTGAGGTTCACCGACAGGTCGAGGACGGCGGCGGGCGCAACCCCGAGAGCAGCCGCCAGGCGGGCGCCGTCGCCCCCGTGGGGACCGGGCGGGGGGATCCTCGTGGAAGTCACCGGCGCCCTCGTCCCCGCGCTCGTCGACTCGAGGGGAGCACCAGGCCGGCGGCCAGGGCCCGGGCCACGTCGGACGACAGGCGTATGGCGCGGCCGATGTCGGCCGGTTCGGGCGGCGGGCCGTCGCCCAGCGGCGGGCGAACCTCAACGCGCTCCCCGTAGACGTTGGTGCCGCCGAGGCGGAGCCCGAGGGCGGCGGCGAAGGCGGCCTCGGCCACCCCCGCGTTGGGCGACGGGTGGGCGGGCGCGTCCCGCCGCACGGCCACCCACACCCGGCCGGCGCCCCGCGGACGGACGGCCGCCACCAGTCCCGCAGTCACACGCGCCGGGACCCAGCCGGCGAGGTCGTCCAGGCGGGCGCTGGCCCACCCGAAGTTCTCGTAGCGGGGTGAGTGGTGGCCGACCATGGCGTCCAGGGTGTTGACGGCCCGGTAGCCGAGGGCGCCGGGCGCACCGGCCACCGCCGCCCAGAGGACGGGGGCCACGATGGCGTCCACCGTGTTCTCCGCGACCGACTCGATCACGGCCCGCGCCATCTCCTTCTCGTCCAGGTCGGTGGGGTCCCGGCCGACCAGCGACGGGAGGGCCTCTCGAGCGGCGTCCAGGTCGTGGGCCGCCAGTGCGGTGGCCACCTCCGACGCCGCGGTCCAGAGGGCCCGGGCGCCGACCGACAGCCACGTCGCTCCCGCGGTCGAAGCCACCCCGAAGCCGGCGGCCGCCCCCAGGAGCACGCCGCCCGAGGCATGGACCACTCCCCTCGACCGGCTGTCCCTCCACGCTCGCCGCTCGACTCCGCGCATGACGGCGCCGAAGCCGCGGACGGGATGGAGCGCGGCGGGAGGTTCCCCGAGAACCCGGTCGCCGAGCAGGCCGGCCGCAGCCGGTAGGAGGCTCACCACCGGGCCGCGGCCACGACCAGGCCGGCCGTCTCCCCCACCAGGCCGGCCGCCCCCAGGACGTCACCCGTGAACCCGCCCAGCCGCCGGACGGCGGCGAGCACGACGAGCGCCGAGGCGGCCACGGCGACGACGAGGGCCACGATCCCGGGGCCGCCCCGCCCCACGGCCACCAGGGCCCCGGCCAGCATCAGCCCCCCTCCGGCCAGGACCAGCGACGGCGTGCGCCCTTGGCCCCCGGGGCGACGGAAGGCCTCGGCCAGCCCGCCGGGGCGGGCGTAGCCGACCTCGCGGATGGTGAGGGCCATCACCGTCCGTGACGCGCACCACAGGCCGCCGACCAGGGGCGCCGAAACCCGCTGGGTGGCGAGCGCGGCCCAGCGCAGGAGCAGCACGACGACGGCCGCGACCACGCCGAACGCGCCGGCCCGGGGGTCGGACATCACGTCCAGGCGCCGTTCCCGCTCGAGGGGCGGGAGCAGCCCGTCGGCCGTGTCCACCAGACCGTCGAAGTGGAGGAGGCCGGTGAGGACCAGGTCGACGGTGAGGGCGAGAGCGGCGGCCACCACCGGATGCCACAGCCGGCTGGCCCCCGCCCATACGCCACCTACAGCGAGACCGACCCCCGCTCCGACCAGAGGAAACCAGCCCACGGTGCCCGGGTTCGGTTCGACGGGGCGGCCCGCGGGGGTGAGGAAGGCCAGCGCGCTCTGAGCGGAGCGCCACCCTTGGACCGTCACAGCGCGTCCAGAGCGAGCCGCTCCAGGGGCAGGACCCGCCCGGCCACCACCAGCAGCACGCGATCGGCCACCTCGGCCACGCTCTGGTTGAGGAGCCCCAGCTGGTCCCGAAAGCGCCGGCCGTAGCCACTCGACGGGTGGACTCCCAGCCCGACCTCGTCGGACACGATGACGGTGTCCCCCTCCCGCCCCTGGAGGGCGGCGCACAGCGCCTCGACGTCGACCACGAACTCGGGGGCGGCCGCCAACCAGGTGGTGAGGGAGTCGAGGAGGACGACGCCCGGCGGGGCCGACCGCACCACCTCCACGAGCTGATCGGGAGTGGCTTCGACCGTCACCCAGTCGGGAGGCCTCCGGTCCCGGTGGATGACGATGCGAGCGGCCATATCCGGGTCGGCGGTCGGGCCGGTGGCGACGTAAGTGGCCACGTAGGTCACGGGCCCCGGCCGTCGGGCCAGGCGCTCGGCCACGTTGGACTTGCCCGACCGCGCCCCGCCCAGCACGAGCACGATCACTGAGTTCCCCGCTCAGGGGGCCGCTCGGGCCCCTGAGTTCCCCGCGCAGGGGGCCGCTCGGGCCCCTGAGTTCCCCGCTCAGGGGGCCGCTCCGGCCTCAGGGCGCAGCCGCTCGACACCGCGGCGTGCACGGCCCGGGCGATCCTCGAGCCCCAGTACGACCTCGGCCCGCCGAAGGCGTGGGACCGCCCGTCGGACGGACAGGCGATGCACACGGCGTCGGTCGCCGTTCCCGTGGCTGCGATCCCCCGGTCCCAGAGAGCCTGGGCCTTGGCCTCGGCCACGGTACCCACGGCGTTCACCAGGGCGGCGTCCGACAACCGCTCCGGGACCAGCACGACCACGTTGATGGTGCCGACCAGGCTGGTGGGCCGGGGCTCGGGAGGTGCCGCCGCCCACAGGGGGTGGCCCAGACCCACAGTGGCCGCCACCTCCACCGGCCCATCGGTCGCGGTGCCCACCAGGCGGACGTCGGCCGCCGTGAGCATCCCCACTCCGTGACCGGCCAGGCCCAGGGAGATGCCCAGCTTGGTCAGGTGGTGGTCGGGATCACGACGGCCGTAGGAGGCAGGGACCTGGGCGTTGACGATCCAGCGCCGGGAACCGAGCCCGCCGCCGTGCGGGGCCGAGGCCACCATGCGCATGGGCACGGGCGAGCGCCACACCAGGACCGGCCACGACCGGCCCTCCTCCTGACGGGAGCGGACCACGAAGTCCACGACGTCCACGCGTCCTTTCCGAGAGCGCCGGAGCACCCGCTCCGGGCAGGCAGGTCTCCTGGCTCCCGGATCGACGCTCCCCCCGGCCTTCCCGCCCTCTCGGGCCGTGGCCACTTCGGTGGGGCTCGCTCCCCGGTGACAGTTGCGGGACAGCCCCGGACTTTCACCGGGTTCCCTGCTCTGCGCAGGGGACAGTAGCCCTCCGGCGCAGACGGTGTCATTGGAGCGGGCATCGCTACGCTCGGGCGATGGCGCGCGCCGAATCACTCGTGCTGGTCAACACCGGCCACGGCAAGGGCAAGTCGTCGGCCGCCTTCGGGGTCATGGGCCGGGGGTGGGCCCGCGGCTGGCGGGTGGGCGTGGTGCAGTTCATCAAGAGCGGGAAGTGGAAGACGGGAGAGCGCAAGCTCGCCGACCACCTGGGCGTGGAGTGGCACACCCTGGGCGACGGCTTCACGTGGGAGTCCACCGACCTGGACGAGACGGCGGCCAAGGGTCGGCACGCGTGGGACGTGGCCCGGGCCAAGCTGGCGTCGGGCGACTACGACCTGCTCATCCTGGACGAGCTGACCTACGCGGTGAAGTACGGGTGGGTCCCGGTGGACGAGGTGGTGGCCGGCATCCGGGACCGGTCGCCCCGCACCAACGTGGTGGTGACCGGTCGCGACGCGCCCCAGGAGGTCGTCGACGTGGCCGACACCGTGACCGAGATGCGCAAGGTCAAGCACGCCTACGACCAGGGCATCAAAGCGAAGAAGGGCATCGAATACTGAGGTTTCGACTCGCAAGCGAAGCTTGCTCGTCGAGCTAGTCGTGCTCCGGGCGACCGGCAAAGCCGGACGCCCTCCGCCGTTCTCTCCTGTCGCCATCTGGGCGGGCCGCCTTCGGCGGCGGCGGCAGCCGGCGACGGGCTGGCGACCACCTCTTACAGCAGGACTGTGGCTGGGTCGAGGCCTAGGAGGGCGCGGCCGAGGCCGCGCTCGACCTCGGTGCTGAAGGCGATGTGCTGCGCGGCGGCGTGGAGGTCCCGGAAGCAGCGCTGCAGGGGGCTGGTGTCGTAGAGGGCTCCCCCGCCGGCCAGCCGGAAGGCGGTGTCGACCACCTGGAGGCCGGATCGAATGGCGTGGTGGACAGCGGACGTGATGCGCACCCGCTGCCCCATGCTCAGGTCGTTCCCCGAGACCAGCGTGTCCCACAGGTCGCCGGCGGCATCGAACACGTAAGCCCGGGCCGAGCCCAGGGCCCCGTCGAGGCGGGCGACCTCGACCTGGATGATCTCGTCCTCGCTCATGAGCCGGCGGTCGAAGCGACGGGACTTTCCCTCGGTGAGGCCGACGAACTCGTCGAGGGCCCGGCGGGCCACGCCCAGGGGGAAGCCGGCCATGATCACCATGAGCAGGCTCCAGAACGGCATGCGGAAGAAAGCGTCCTCGGCCCGGGCCCGCTCGTAGAGCGGCGCCGCCGTGTGCTCCACCGGCACCCGCACGCCCTCGGCGGCCACGTGATGGCTGCCCGTCCCCCGAAGCCCGGCCGCCCGCCAGGTGTCGAGCACCTCGACATCGGCCGCCGGCAGCCACACGAACCGCCAGTCGGGCAGGCCGTTCTCCAGCATCCGGGGGACGAGCTCTCCGCTCAGAGGGTCGCTCGGGCCCTGGCCATCCATCACCAGCACCCCGTTCACGAACCAGTCGGCGTGAGGGGCGCCGCTGGCGAACGGCCACCGCCCCGAGACCGTGAACGACCCGTCGCCGTTGGGCACGGCCTGGCCGCCGGGCGTGAAGGACCCGGCGGCAATGCCGTCGGGTCGCGTCGAAAGGACCTTGAGGGCGACGGAGGGCTCCAGCCAGGCGGCGAAGCAGGTGGCGTTTCCGATGAGCGTCGTCCAGGCCGCCGACCCGTCGGCTCGCGCCAGCTCCTCGACGACCTCGATGATCGTCGCCGGGTCCCACGGCGGACCGCCCAGGGCTTCGGGCATGGCCATGTGGAAGAGGCCGGCGGCCCGCACCTGCTCGACCAGGTCGGCGGGCATGGTCCGGGCCTCTTCGCCTTCGGCCGCCCGCTCGGACAGCACGGGGGCCAACTCTCGGGCCGCGTCGAGGACCGTCATGCCCGTAACCTATTGGGTGATGGACGACGCCGAGCGGGAGGCGAGGCGACGCCGGCGCGAGGAGTGGGCACTCGACGCCCTCGCCCGGCAGACGGCGGTGGTCGACGACCTGGAAGCCCGCGCCGCCGACCCCCTGCGCTGGCTGGCCCTCCGGCGCCAGGCGCTGTCCTACCTGAGGCACCTGGACACGTGGCAACAGGGCCGGGCCTTCTCCGAGATGTCCGACGTGCTGGACGCCCATCAACGGTCCCTCCAGGACCGGGTTGCCGCCGCTGAGTCCGAGCTGGCCGGCATGGACCACGTAGAGCGGCGGCATCTGGAGGGCCGGCTGGGGCTGCGACTGGCCGTGATCGGCAAGGGCGGGGCGGGCAAGACGGTGATCTCCTCCACCCTGGCCCGCCTCCTGGCCCGCCAGGGGCGCAAGGTGCTGGCCGTCGACATGGACACCAACCCCGGCCTGGCCTTCAGCATCGGACTGGAGGCCGCCGGTGGCGACCACGGGCTATCGCTAGACGCCCTCGAGGAGAGCCCGGGGGCGGCCTACGGGTGGCAGTTGCGCAGCGGGCTCCTCCCCCGGGAGGCGGTGGAGCGGTTCGCGGTTCCCGCTCCCGACGGCGTGGCCTTCCTCTCCATGGGCAAGATCGGCGAGGTCGACCCTGGGCCCGAGCGGCCCTCTGAGCGGAGTGACAAGTCGTCGGCCAAGCGGACGGTGGTCGCCGTCATCCAAATCCTGCTGGGGTTCGGCGAGCCCGGCTGGGACGTGATCGGCGACCTCGAGGCCGGTCCCACCACTCCCTTCGAGCGCTACCACGCCTTCTCCGACGACGTCATGGTGGTCGTGGGCCCGGCCTGGCGTTCGGCCTTGACCGCCCGCCGCCTGCTGCCGATGGTGGGCGACGGTCGGAGGACCACGATCGTCGCCAACCGCTTCCGCAACGAGCCCGACCATCCCGGCCTCGTCCCCCGGATCCGGATTCCCTTCGATCCCGAGGTGGCCGAGGCCGAGCGCCACGGCCTCTCCCCCCTCGACGTCTGTCCCGAGTCCCCCGCCATTCGGGCCATCGCCCAGGTGGCCGAGCTGTTCGTCTCCCAGGAGGTACCAGTATGAGGATCGCCATCTGCGGCAAGGGCGGGTCGGGCAAGAGCATGATCGCCGGCTCCCTGGCCCGCCATCTGGCCCGGCGCGGCCATTCCGTCGTGGCCGTGGACGCCGACCCCAACCCCAACCTGGGCATCTCCCTGGGGGTCGACCGCGGGACGGTGGAGGACATGCGGCCCATCCTCAACGCTCTTCTCGACGAGGGCCACACCCACGACGACCCCCAGCCCCTGGCCGAGGACCTGCTCACCAGGTTCGGAGTCGACGCCCCCGAGGGGATCCGGCTGGTGGCGACGGGCAAGATCGAGCGGCCCTCGGACGCCTGCCTGTGCTGCGGCTCGCACAACACCACCCGCCAGTTCTTCGGCGAGCTGGCCGACGACGGCCGCGTGGTGGTGGCCGACCTGGAGGCGGGGCTGAACGACCTGATCTGGGCCAAGCCCGGAGGCGACGACGTGGTCCTGGCTGTCAGCGAGGGCAGCGAGAAGTCGGTCGAGATCGCCCGCCGCGCCGTGGTGGTGGCCGAGGAGCTGGGGGTCACCCGGATCATCGGCGTGGCCAACCGGTCCCTGTCCGAGGAGGACGCGGCCCGCATCGGCGAGCTGCTCGGAGTGGGCGAGGTGTTCCGGGTTCCCGAAGACCGGTCGGTGGAGCGGGCCGATCACCTGGGCGTGGCCCCGATGGACGCCGACCCGTCCTCCCCCGCCATGGTCGCGGTGAGCGAGCTGGCCGAGCTCGTGGTCAAGAATTAGGGGCCGCCTACGCGAACCAGCCCCCTCGGGGCTTTGTAGTGCGTGGAAGAACTTCCGTCGCTCGACGACGCCATCGAGTCCATCGCCGCTCCCGACGCCTCGGAGGACACCCTCCGGTCGATCGTCGAGCGGCACCGTCGCCGCCAGGTCCGGGCCTTGGCCGGCGGCCTGCTCGTCGTTCTGGTCGCGGGGCCGGCCCTGGGTTGGGCCCTCGGTCGCTCGACCGAAGGCGACGGAGCTCGCGATGTGCAGGCCGCCAGCGGGCAGCCCACGCCACCGGCTCCGGAGGTGGTCCACGTCCCGCCGGTCTCGGCCTCCGAAATGGGGAGCATGGGCGACCCCGGCTTTTACGGCCCTCCAGCCGCCACCCGTCTCTTCCTGCGGGACACCGAGGACCGAATCCGCATCCGGGCTTACACGAGCGACCTCGGGTCGCTCCCCCCCGGGTTGGAAGGTGAGAATGCCGATGCCGCCGCCTGCCGGCGGCCCACCCAGCTGTTCCACGCTCAGATCTCCGACGACTTCGTGGCCGACAACGGCACCGCTCCCGTCATGACCTGGACGCCGGAGCCGGCGCCCGTCACCCTGCTCGACGTCGGCCTCGTCGGTGTCGCTGAGGGATCACCGATCCTCCGGGTGGGGCTGCGGACTTCCCCGGAAGTCGCCGCCGTACGGCTGCGCCGCGGCGACGCCACCGCCGATCAGATGGCGCCGGTCGACGGTTGGGCCGTGCTCGCCAGCCACGTCGACGGGACCGCGGAGGACCTTTTCAGGGGACCGCCCGAGGGCGTGGTCGAGGCTCTCGACGCCTCCGGCGCGGTCCTCGCCACCGTGGACCTGGCCGCCGGCCCCGGCCCGGAAATACCGGCGGAGTGCCGGCCCCCGATGCCACCGCCCCCGGACGGGATTGCGTCGGAGACCGCGCCGGCAAGGCCCATCCTGCCCGGGCCCACAACCGTGTCGGTGCCGTAACCGGCGCCGCCGGCCTCCACCTGGCAGGATCGGCACGTGGCGGCGGATGAAGCGGCGGACTCCTACGTCCAGCTCTACCGGGCTCACTACCCCCGACTGGTTCAGGTCCTGGTCCTCACCGGCGCCAGGCGAGACGACGCCGAAGACGTGGCCCAGGAAGCTTTTGCCCGCACCCTCTCCCGGTGGCGACGGGTGCGCACCGGCTCCAACCCGCCGGGCTACGTGTACCGGGTCGCGTTCCGCCTCCTGCGCCGGGCCCAGCCCCACCTCGTCGGCGACGGCCATGCGCCTTCCCCGGCGGTCGCGGCCGCCGACGACGCTGTCGTGCTCCACACCAGCCTGGAGCAGGCGTTCGCCGGGCTGCCACCCCGTCAGCGGACGTGCGCCCTGCTCTGTCTGCTCCTGGGCTACACATCCGAGGACGCGGGATCGGTGCTCGGCATCCGGGCGTCCACCGTCCGCAAGCAGGTGGAGCTAGCCCGCCGATCCCTGCGCCAGCGGCTCACTACGTAGCGAGGCCTGGACGGCGGCGATGGCGACCTCCACCTGATCGTCGGTCGACGGCCGGGTGGTGAGCCGTTGCACGGCCAGCCCCGGCGCCAGCAGGGGCCTGAGCCAGCGTCGGGCCCTGGGTCGGTCCGACAGCCGCAACACCTCGTAGGCCACTCCGGCCACCACCGGCAGCATCAGCACCCGGCTGGCCAGGAGGGCCCACCACGCCTCAGGTGAGACCAGGGCGAAAGCCAGTACCGCAACCAGGGCCACCAGGATCAGAAAGTCGGTCCCGCAGCGGGCGTGGCGGGGGCTGAACGTGCGTACCGTGGCGACCTCGAGCGGGGCGCCGGCCTCGAAGGCGGCGACCGCCTTGTGCTCGGCACCGTGGTACTCGAAGTCCGACGGATGCCGGGCAGGCGACCGATGGCGGCGATGTAACCGACGAGCATGCCCAGCCGGAGGAAGGCCTCGGTCAGGGCGAACAGGAACCCGCCGTCTCCCGCGATCCATCGGGCGAAGAGGGCGGGGAGGAGGGCGAACAGGCTGACCATGATCACCACGCTGAACAGCGTGGCCAGCACCACCGACAGCCGGGAGGGGGCGCGCTCGCTGTCCCCGTCGGCCACCGACCGCGACCACGAAAGCGCGCCCATGCCGAGCGACACAGTGGCCACGAGGGCGACGGCGCCCCGCACGATCGGCACCCGGCGCAGCTTGAGAGCCCAGGGCGGGACCGTCGAATCCCGACACTCGATCTCGCCGTCGGGGCGGCGGACGGCGACCGCGCACCGGCAGGTTGTCGACCACCTCCGCGCTGGGCTTGAGCGCCCGGTGGCCGAGCCCGGCCCGTTCAGAGTGGGGCCGACACCAGCAGCTCCCGCGGGATCTCGGTGAAGTCGCAGGTCAGGGCCAGGCGCCCGGCGAGGATCTCCACGTTGCTGACACAC
>JBHENM010000145.1:0-16036 GCA_046262035.1 Acidimicrobiales bacterium
GTCCTCCAGATGGGCGACGCCGGGCGGGGCGAGCGTCGCTTCCATGACCCTCAGGCGAAGGCGGCCCTCCACCCGCCGGCCCAGGGAATCGGCGACGGACCGCAGGGCGGGACCCGTCAGCTGCTGGAGGACGAACAGGCCGGCCACGGCGGCGATGCTGGCCATCAGCCGGCGACCGGCGGGCGAGTCCCACCCGTCGGCGACGGCCCCTCCGATGGACCCCACGAGCGCGCCACCGGCCAGGGCCAGAGCGGCGGGCAGCAGGGCGGTGAACGCCACCAGCACCAGCACCCACACCGTCAGGCGGGTGCTCGCCTGCGGCAGAAGCCGCAGAGTGGCCACGGCCGGCGAGGCTGTGCTTCTGGCGGCTTCGCCGCCCCGGCCGGGGCCGATCAGGCCGTTCGGCACGGAGCCGGCCCGGCCTCCTCCGGTGCGGCGGGGGCCCGGATTTCCGCTCAGAGGGCCGCTCGGGCCCCGGCCCCGCCGCCGGCCGTTCGCCCGGCCGTGGCTCAGAAGACCACTCCGGTGGCCAGGAGGCCCTCGCCGGGCGCCCGTCCCGAGAGCGTGCGGCAGAAGTCCACGGCGTCGAGGTCCAGCTCGGGCCGCTCGGGCCCTGCACTTCCTGAGGTGATCGTGCCTCCGGCGGGGCCGGTGAGGCGGAGAGTGAAGGGCTGACCGTGGCGGTCGACCCACTCGCGCACGACGTCGGCGACGAGGCGTCCGTCGTGCTCGGGGGTCAGGTGGGGCGTCCGACCGGTGGCCCGGCATACGTCCACCCGGTGCATCCAGACGTCGCGCGTGAGGATGACGTCGAGGAGCTCCCCCAGGGTGAGCCGGTCGCCGGAGGTCGGGATCGGGGCCCGGCGGAGAAGGCCCGGCACTCGTCGGCGGGCTCGGACCGCGGGCTCGATCCGATCCCGCAGCTCACGGGCGAGATCCGGCTCGGACAGGCCGGCCCGCTCCTCGATGTGCAGCTGGTTCATCTCGTCGAGGAAGGCTCCGCCGCCGGCCTCGACCCACTGCCCAGCCAGCTTGCGTTGACGGGCTCCTTCCCGCAAGGAGGTGCCGGCCATCGATCCGGCAACGTGGGCCATGACGTCGCGAACCGTCCAGCCCGGGCACTCGGTGGCCATGGCCCATTCGTCGGGCGACAGCTGTTCGGCGACCGCGGCCATCCGCCGGTACTCCTCGGCGGCCAGGCCCGGTGCCTCCCGGCGCTCGATCCGCGTCACGCGCCCTATGTCGATCGTCGCCATGGGCTCATCAGCCTCGGAGACACGGCCCGGCGTGGGGCAGGGGCCCCACGCTCGGGAGGAGGGCGGGCCTGGCGCCGTGCCGGAACGGTGTGAAGGGGCCCCGCCCGGGGCGGCGAAGCCGCAGACGATTCGGCACGGTGTCAGCGTGCCAGAACGCCGGCCCGGGTCGCTTCGCTTATCGTCCCTATCGTGCCGTGGCCCACATTCCGACGATGACAACGACGGCGCCCCTGCTGGCGGTGACCGACCTCGCGGTGCGCTTCGGCGGCGAGGTGGACGCCCTGCGCGGGGTCAGCTTCACCCTCGCGCCGGGCGAGTCACTGGCCATCGTGGGCGAGAGCGGATCGGGCAAGTCGACCCTGGCCATGTGCCTCGCCGGCCTGATCCAGCCGCCGGAGGCCAGCGGGAGCGTGTGCCTGGAGGGCGTCGAGCTCCTCGGAGCCTCGGAGGAGGCCTTGCGCCCCGTGCGCTGGGCCAAGGTGGCGCTGGCCCTCCAGGGCTCGCCCTTCAACCCGGTGACCACCATGGGCGACCAGGTGGCAGAACCGCTGCGGGACCGTCTCGGAATGGGGGCGGGCGAGGCCCGGCGCCGCGCCGAAGAGCTGGCCGGCGAGGTCCTGCTCGACCCGGCCCTGTTGGACCGGTACCCCCACCAGGTCTCGGGCGGCGAGCGCCGGCGCGCCACCCTGGCCATGGTCCTGTCCCTCGACCCCTCCGTGGTCGTGCTGGACGAGCCGACGGCCGGCCTCGACCCGGCCACCCGCCACCAGCTCGTTCAGCGCATCGTCTCCCTGGTCGACGCCAGGGGGTTCGCCCTCATCGTCATCTCCCACGACCTGCCCGATGCCGCCTTGCTGGCCCGTCGCACCATGGTCCTCTATGCGGGCGAGGCCATGGAGGCGGGCGCCACTGCCCGGGTCATCGGGGAGCCCGCTCACCCCTACAGCTGGGCCCTGGTCAACGCCTACCCGGTGATGACCACCACCAAGGACCTGCGGCCGATCCGCGGCCGCCCGCCCGACCCCCGGGCCGTGCCGCCAGGCTGTCCTTACCATCCCCGCTGCACGCAGGCCGAGACGGTCTGCGCCGAAACCCGTCCCGAGCTGGTCCCCTCCCGGGACAGGCTCGTGCTCTGCCACTTCGGGGGCCTCAAGACCCTCTTGTCGGCGCGCCACATCACCAAGTCCTTCGGCCGTGGCCACCGAGCGGTTCCCGCCCTCGCCGGCGTCTCGATCGCCGTGCGCGAGGGCGAGTCCGTCGGCATCGTCGGACCGTCGGGCAGCGGCAAGTCCACCCTGGCCCGCATCCTCGCCGGGCACCTGGCCCTGGATTCGGGGCAGGTGCTGCTCGAGGGGGAGGTGTTGCCCACGTCGTGGCGGGGTGGCGACCGCCTTCGGCGCCGCCGGATCCAGCTGGTCATGCAAGATCCGGCCGACGCTCTTTCCCCCCGGCTGAGGGTCGAGGAGCTGGTCCGGGAGCCGCTGGACGTGGCCAGGACGGGTGATGCCGCCGAGCGCCGGGCCGCGGTGAGCGAGGCCCTCGAAAGTGTCGGTCTGCCCGGTTCCGGGCCCTTCCTCGACGCCCGGACCCACGAGCTGTCCGGAGGACAGCTCCAGCGGATCGCCCTGGCCCGGGCCCTGGTCTCGGGGCCGAAGCTGCTGGTCGCCGACGAGCCGACGGCCATGCTCGACGCCTCCGAGCAGGCCCGGATGCTGGTCGTGCTGAGGGAACGCCAGGTCGAGATGGGGCTGGGGCTGGTGTTCATCTCCCACGACATGGCCGTCGTCCGCAAGGTGACCGACCGGGTCGTGGTCCTGGACGCCGGCCGGGTGGTGGAGGAGGGGCCGTCCGCCCTCGTGTGCACGTCCCCCCAGAGCCCGACGGCGCGCATGCTGGTCGAGGCCTCGCCCGCCTTCAACCTGGCCGTTACCGGCGAAGTCAGGGCCTGAGTTCCGCGATATAGGCCAGGTGACCGATGTTGTGGGGCCCCAGGCCCGCGATGCTTAGCGTGGACGCCAATGCACCAGGGCCCGCCGACGCGGGCCAGTCAGGGGAGTAACTGTGGTTCGTCGTGATCGATCGAGTGTCCGGAGGGCGGGTCTGCTGGCGCCGCTCGTCGCTCTGGCGACCTTCGGCTCGGCGATGCTCGGGTCTGCCGGTCCTTCCGCCGCCGACGTCACGGCGCTGAACGGGAGCGCCTTCGGCTACTTCACCAACGTCGGCCTCTTCGGTGGCGCCGCTTCGACCCACGGGCCGGCACCCAGGGTGACGCTGCCAGCGGGCGGCGGCAACGAGCGCGACGCCCTCCCCGACGGGGCCAAGGGCCAGTACGGACCGGCCGTCGTCTTCGGAGGCATCTGGCCTGAACCGGCGCCTACCGGTGGACCATCGGGCCCCATCACAGTCAGCACCCAGGGGACCACGGGACCGGGCGGGTCCGTGACCAGTTCCGTCGACATCGTCCTCCACAACCCCGCTCGCCCGTTGGCGCCCGGCGGCATCGGCCCGGGACCGCTGATCGCGGAGGAGGTCCACAGCACCTGCACGGCCGATGAGTCGGGCGTCGGTGGCTCGGTGACCTTCGTCAACGGCATCGTCGAGCAGAAGTACGACAAGGACACGCAGTTGCCGATCCAGTCCGAGATCCGGCCGATCCCGTCGAACCCGCCCGTGAACGACGAGTACTTCGGCACCATCGACCACGTCGGCGACCACTTCAGGATCGTCCTCAACGAGCAGATCACCAATGCTGACGGCTCGCTCACGGTCAACGCCGCCCACATGTTCCTCCTCGGGCCCATCGCCATCGGCGAGATGGTCATCGGCCAGTCCGTGTGCGGCGCCACCGGGGGACCCTCGGGAGCAGCGCCGAGTGCTTCGCCGTCGGACGGGGGATCGCCCTCGGGGTCCGGTTCACCGGCGGCCCCGGGCTCGCCTTCGGTCCCGGGTTCTCCCTCGTCCACGCCCGACCCGTCGGCGTCCACCACGTCGTCGTCGCTGGCGCCCGGCGCCACCACCACGCGCCCGGCTGGCCAGGCCGCCGGTTCGGACCTTGCTGCCCGTCCCGTGGCCGACTCCGACGACGGGCTGCCACTGGTCATTCCCGCTCTTGCACTAGCTGCGGGCGGGGCCGCTGCCGTCATCTGGGCCCGCCGCCGCCGGCTCGGCCAGGGCGGGAGTCCCCCCTTCGGTGGGTCCTAACTGGGTCTTCTCGCTAGTCGGATAGCGGAGCCCGAGGCCTCCAGGGGAGAGGCCGCGGTGGCGACGGAGGCTGGGGCCGCCGCCGCCACGGTCGATCGCCTGGTAGACCCGCCGCCGCGACGGCGGCCCTGGTGGGTGCCGGTCCTGACCTACGTGGCCACGGTGTTCGTGCTCGTGACGTTCAACTTCGCTCTGCCGAGGGTCATGCCCGGCGACCCCATCGACGCCCTCATGGCCAACGGTTCCCCCAACTTCGTCCAGGACGACGAGACCAGGGCCAACCTGGCCGAGTACTACAACCTCGACGGATCCGTTCCCGAGCAGTACGTCCACTATCTGGCCGGGTTGGCGCAAGGCGACATCGGCGTTTCGATCGTCTCCAACGCCCCGGTGAGGCAGGAGCTCGGCGACCGGGTGGGTTGGAGCTTCCTGCTCATCGCCACCGCGATCGTCATCTCCATGCTCGTCGGGCTCCCGACGGGGGTGCACTCGGGATGGAAGCGGGGCAAGCGCGTCGACCGCGGCCTCCTCGGCTTCTTCATTTCCGTCCAGAACCTGCCGGTGTTCCTCGTGGGATCGGTCTTGTTCGTCGTCTTCGCGGCCAAGTTCGGCATCTTCCCCCTCGGGGGGGCCACCACCCCGTTTGCCGAGTACAACGGCTTCGGTCAACTGCTCGACATCGCCCACCACCTGGCCCTTCCTGCCCTGCTGATGGGCTTCGAGTTCGCCACCTTCGAGTATCTGGTGATGCGCTCGTCCATGGTCAGCGAGCTGGGCTCCGACTATCTCCTCGGCGGTCGGGCCAAAGGGCTGCGTGAGCGCCGGCTGAAGTACGGCTATGCCGCGCGCAACGCCCTCCTGCCCGTCGTCACCGTGATCGGCCTGCAGTTCAGCCTGGCCCTCACCAGCGTCATCTTCGTCGAACGGATCTTCGCCTACCCGGGGGTGGGCGGGTACATGATCGAAGCGGTAGGCACCCGGGACTATCCCGCCATGCAGGGGGCGTTCCTGGTGCTGACGCTCACGGTGGTGACCGCGAACCTCCTCGTCGATCTCCTCTACCGGCGGCTCGACCCCCGGACGGTCGCGTGAGGGCCTTCCTGCGGTCCCTTCGCCGGTCCCCCCTGCTCCTGATAGGGACGGTCATCCTCTTCCTGCTCGTCGTGATCGCCGTGCTGGCGCCCTGGATCGCTCCCTACGACCCCCAGGCCATCACCGGCGACGCCTTCGTGAGCCCGTCGTCCGACCATCTGCTCGGCACCAACGACGCCGGCAGCGACATCTTCTCGCGCCTGGTGATGGGCAGCCGCACCACGCTGACGGTGGCCGTGTCGGCCACGGTGATGATCCTCGTCATCGGGCTGGCCGTCGGGCTCACGGCCGGGCTGCGGGGCGGGTTCATCGACACCGCCCTGATGCGGGTGGTTGACGTCATCCTCGCCCTACCCATCCTGCCCCTGGTCATCTTCATTGCCGCCCTGGCCGGCCCCAGCCTGGTCCTGTCCATCCTGATGATCGGCCTGTTCACCTGGCCGGAGACGGCCCGGATCGTGCGGAGCCAGACGATCAGCCTCCGCAGTCGGGGTTTCATCGACTGCGCCCGAGCGTTCGGTGCCGGGCCCCTCTACGTGATGCGCCGCCACCTGGTTCCCGCCCTCGGTCCCATCATCGCCGCCAACCTGGTGTACGTGGCCGGCACGGCGATCACCATCGAGGCGGGGCTGGCCTTCATCGGGCTCGGCGACCCGGCTGCCGTGAGTTGGGGTGCGGAGCTCAACCGGGCTTTGTCGAACTCGGAGATCTACATCGGGTCTCTCTGGGTGTCGTGGCTGCTGCCCGCGGGCCTGGCGCTGACCCTGGCCATCCTGAGCTTCACCTTCATCGGTGTCGGGCTCGAACCGCGGTTCAACCCCCGAGCGAACAGGGCCCGGTGAGAGGACGTTGACGAACAGAAGAGGAAGCGCACTATGAGAAGACGGACCTTCTTGCAGGGGATGGGCGGAGTAGCGGGAGCGGTGCTGCTCGGCGGCTGCAACAACAACACCCGCCAGCGGACCGCCCCTGGGGAGCGGCCCACCGTGCGAGTCGTCGAGTGGACGGGGCTGGGGTGGCCCTCGCCGTTCACCTACGTGGCCGGCCCTGGCTACTGGCGGATGAGCCTGGTGTTCGACACCCTCCTGTGGCCCGACTCCACCGGAGAGCTGCTGCCATGGCTGGCGTCCTCCCACAAGCGGTCCGAGGACGGCCTGACCTACACGCTCGATCTCCGGGACATCACCTGGGACGACGGGAGACCGCTGACGGCCCGAGACGTCGCCTTCACCTACGAGTACTACACCTCCCAGACGTTCACGCCCCTCCTCGTGGGAGTGCCCCGCACCGTGGCCGACGTCGTCCCCACCGGTGACCGTACGGTCGAGTTCCGGCTGGAGCGGCCCGACGCCACGTTCCTCGACCAGGTGCTCGGGACGATGCCGATCGTGCCCGAGCACGTCTGGTCGAAGATCTCCGACCCCATGTCGACGTTCGACGACCGGATTTTCGTCAGCACCGGGGCCTACAAGATGACGAAGCACGACGAGGCCCAGGGCCCGGAGCTGTACGAGGCCAAGGATGGATACTTCCTGGGTACGCCGTACGTGAAGCGCATCGAGATGCTTCCCGCGGCCGACCCGCTCACCGCCCTACGGGTGGGGGAGCTCGACGGCGCCGCCACTCAGTACGAGGGTACGAGGAGCGAGGTGCTGGCGCCCTTCCGCGACGATCCCGAGTACGGGATCGTCAGCCTCGACGCCGGGTTCGCCTTCCCCCTGTACTTCAACATCAGCAGAGGCGGGGCCCTGGCCGACGTCCGCTTCCGCCGGGCCTGCCTGCACGCCATCGACCGCAAGGACATGGTCGAGCGCCTGCTCACCGGTAACGGGCAGATCGGCAGCGAGGGCTGGCTCCCGCCGTCACATCCGTACTACGAGCCCGGTCAGCGCACGTACCCCTTCAACCGGACCGAGGCCGAGCGCCTGCTGGACGAGGCTGGGTATCGCCGGTCGAGCAGGGGGGGAAACCGCACCAACCCCGACGGCAGCCAGCTCCGCTACGTCCTGTACATCCCCGACGTCGTCCCCATCGCCCTGGCCGAGCTGACGGCCGAGAGCCTCAAGGCCGTGGGCGTGGACATCGATCTCCAGCGCATCGACCTGGTCCGGCTGTTCGGCACCAAACTCTCGGCCGGCTTCGACCTGATCCTCACCTCCTATCCCGGGCCCGCCGGCACTGCGCCCATCGGCGACCCCGACGCCATGATGCGGGGCGTCTACCACTCCAACCCGCCCAACCCCTTCATCAAGGCGACGGGCTACGCCAACCCCGAGGTCGACCGGCTGCTCGACGCCCAGCGGGCGACCTTTGACGTGGACGAGCGGAAGCGCCTGATCGGACAGATCCAGCGGATCGTGGCCGAGGACCTTCCGGTGGCGATGCTCTATTACACCAAGCTCTATTACGTCTACCGCAAGAGCGTGTTCGACCAGTGGTACTACACCCCGGGCGGCTTCGGCACGGGCATCGCCGACGTCTACAACAAGCACGCCTACATCACCGGGCGCAAGACGGGTCTGGAGGTGCGGCGGGCGGGGGAAGGGTGAGCAGCAGCGCCGCCCTTCGCCGCTACCGGCGGCGGGGCGCCCTTGCCTGCTGAACGAGCATCCAGCCCCAGGCCACCATGGCCAGGGCGAGAGCCAGGGCCAGCGGAATGCGCAACAGGCTGCCGGTGCGGGCCAGGATCCCGCCCCCTGTGCCTGCCGGACCGACGTTCTCCGTGGAAACGACTCGCCCGGCGGCGTCCACCGTGAGACGAAGCTTGGCCAAGACGGCGTTGCTCGTCACCGACCGGATGGTGAGCACGTGTGTCCCCGGCGCTTCGAAGTCGGCAGGGAGAACGACCGAGAAACGGGCCGTCCCGGCCGAATCGGTCGTGACCGTGGAGAGGTTGACCAGCGTCGACTCGAGGGTCCCGTTCACCGCAGTGCTGGCCGGAAGCTCACGGACCACCAGGGCGGCCGTCCGGCCGGGCAGGAGAGGGTCGGCGGACTGGACGCGTCCGGCGCCCGACCCCGACGTCGTAGTGGTGACGCCGCCCGCGGCGGTTGTCGACGTGCTGGCGCGAGTGGTCGTGGTGGCCCCCGTGGCCACGGTTGTGGCCGTACCGCCGGGCGCAGTCGTCGAGGTGGTGGGGATCGTCGGGTCCGGAGTCACTCCCAGGCAGATGGTGATGTTCCCGGCGACGTCGGTGGCGACGAAGGACCAGATGAGCGGCTGCGACTCGTTCGTCCGCGTGGCCGTGATCGGAAGGGGCCCGGTCTGGCCGGGGTTGAACTGCAGATAGTCCGTCCCATTGGGGGGCACGTTCACCGTCCCATTGGTGGCTCGGGGGTTGGTGATCGACTGGAGACCGCCGGCGTCGAACACGCCGACGCGTTCCGTGAGCGGCGACTTGGGCCTCGGGTCCTCGGGCCCCATGGGCTCGACGACCGGTGTACCGCAGGTCGGGGCCACCGTGTCGTTGGCGGATATGGCGGACGGGGTGGTGCCGCAGGTCGCCTGGCCCTTGATCACCTCGCCGACGGCCGTGGGCCCGAACAGGTACATGTGCACGGCGTTGACGGTGAGGGAGCCGTCAGCAGGGTTCACGATCTGCTCGTTGAACACGACGGTAAACACGTCGCCGACGTTGGTGATGACCCCTGAGCGGGTGTAGTTGACCGGAGGCTCGTCGGGGATGGTCTCCTGATTCACGGGGGTGCCCTCGGCGTCGGTCGAGGTGGAGAGGATTCCCTTGACGAATTTGGTGGAGCCGGTGACCGCCGATTCCGATGCCGTGCACTCGACGTGCAGCGAATCGCCCTCGACCGGCATAGGACCGAATCCACCCGCAGCCGTGCAGTTGGTCGTGCCCGGCGGGTCGTCGGTACACCGGGCCGGGACCGGCGTGGGATGGAGGGAGATGTCGGCTGAGCTGGTCACCGAGCCCCCGCCGGGTGTTCCCTGGGTGCTCACCCGGATCGGGCCCGACCGCGGCGCTGCCGCCAGGTCTTCCGTCCATAGGCCGCCGAAGATGGTTGCCGGACCATAGATGCCCGCGGCTCCGTCGTCTTCGGCGGTGACGGCGGTGGCCGACCCGCCCGCGGGGAGTGCTACCGAAGGGCTCAGGGTTCCTGCGTTCTCCTGTGCCTGAGGCGTTCCTTGCTGGGGCTCACATCCGAGCTTGGCCTGTGGCCCGCCGAAGAGGCCCACGTTGGTGATGTACCCGCAGGCGCTGCCCGTGACCTCGGTGACCTCGGCCTCGGCTGGGCCCTGCCCGATCCCGGTTAGGACCAGACCCACCATCGATACCAGCATTGCGAAGACGAGGGCACGACGGCGGCCGCCTGCCTGTGGGCGCGCCATGTCGTCTCCCATTCCACTCAAGTTACCCATATAGAGCCGCCGGGATGGTATGGACACTCGGGTCACGGTGCCCGGTCATCAGGTGCGGCGGCTTCGGCACGACGTCGCGGGCGTCGTACCGCCGGGGGAAGGGCCATGGCCCGAAGGGGAAGAACTGAGGCTGGGTGGCTTCCCCCCCGACCAGCATGTTCTCTTCCGCTCCCCACCGGTGGGCGGCCTCGTTGAGGGACTGCGGGTCGAGGTCGGGCCAGGCGCCGCCCTGGATGCGCTCGATGAGCACGTCGACGGCGGTGAGGACCTCGGCAAAGGTGAAGGTGCAGTGCCCTCCCCGGTGTACGTAGAGCTGCCTGAGGTGGTCCTGGTGTCCGGCGTGGGTGACCACGTCGGCGTAGGCCCGCTCGTGGTCGGGGGTCACGAGCCCGTCGCCGTCGGTGTGCACGGTCAGCACGGGCACCCCGTTGAGGTCGCCGGTGAAGACGATGTGGTCCTCCAGGTAGGCGACCGCATCCGGATCGGCTTCGATCCGGTCGGCGGCGGCCAGGCGGTCGAGATCCTCGTCCAGGTCCAGATTCGCGGCGGCGTAGAGGGCCGCAACCTCGTCGCGGTTGATCGAGTTGGAGACCAACTCCCGGTAGTCGACGCCGGTGTTCCACGACGGGTTCCCGCGCGCCTGCATCTCGACCTGCTTGCGGGCCAGGAAGAACACGAGAAAGCCCACTGCTTCGAACCAGGCGAACTGATTCCGCTGGCGGGCGTCGAAATCGTCCGGGGCGGGCTGCGGGGAGGTGGGGTCGTACCACCCGGGGATGTTGCCGACGGCGGCGGCCAGAGCGAGGCGGGCCCTTCCCGCGGCCGTGGCCTGCGCCTCGTGCAACACCCTGGTGGCCAGGGCCAGGTTGGCCTGGGAATCGGTTATTCCGACAACGCGCAGGGTGGAGTCCGGGGCGAGCAGGGTCTTGACCACGAAGGCGATGTCGAGCTCGCGGTTGTGGTTGCTGACCGCGCCGGCCAGGTTCCCCCCCATGGGCAGCGCCCCGGACAGGCGGTCCGGGAAGCGCTGCACTGTGCCCGCCGAGATGATGCCGCCGATGGAGAGGCCCAGGAGGATCGTGTGGCGCGGCGAGCCCAGGATGCCGTGGGCGACGTCGAGGAGGGCGGGCTGGTCGGCGAACACCCGCTCGAGGGGCCAGAAGATGGTGTTCGCCGACCCGGCCACGGCGTAGCCGTTCCTCACCAGGTGCCGAACCAGCGGCTCGTCGGGCTCCCACGGGGGTTGGCCGGGCCCGACGGGCACGGGATGGCTGGTCAGGAGCAGGACCCCGTTCCAGAACTGGGGAACCTCGACCGAGTATCTCGAGCCGCTCGGGAGAGTCCCGGCGTGCGTGGTTGATTCAGACAGAGGTTCCTCCAGACCGACGGGCGATAGGGCCGGCGCCAGCCGTCAGACGACTGTGATGGTGTCGGCGGCCCCGGCGTCGGTTGTGCTCCCGACCCGCACCCAGCACAGGAACTTCACGCCCGAGGTGGCGTTCGTCGGGATGATCCGGCTCGTAGGGCCGATCGTGCCGCTGGCGCTGGAGACGACGTTGCCCCCGAGGGCGAGCGGACTGGCCGCGCAGTTCGCAGAGCTCGTGCCCATCCGGAGGCGATAGCTCACCGACGGCGTCAGCCCGGAGCCGGAAGCGGAGATCGGGTCGCCGGGCTCAGCGCTGCTCTGGACGACGGAGGTGGTCGCCCCCGAGGCCAGCACCCCCGTGCAGTGGGCGACGTTGCCGGCCGCGTCGGTGGCGTCGAACGACCACACCAAGGGAAGCCCCGATGACTCCGCGGCCGCAGTTCGCGTGGCGATTACGGCCAGCGGCCCCGTCTGGCCGGGGGTGAACTTCAGGTAGTCGTTGTTCGGATCGGCGTCGTTGTTCGGGAAGGTCCCGATCTGGACGGTGCCGTTGGTGACCTGGACGTTGGTGATGGACTGGAGGCCGCCGGCGTCGAAGACCCCGACCAGCTCCGAGCGGGGGTTCGTGGGGGTCGGATCGGTGGGGCTGTTGGGCCTGACCACAGGGGTGCCGCAGACCGGAACCTTCGTGTCGCTCGGGGGGGTCGCGGGCGGGTTGGTCCCGCAGGTCACCTGGCCCTTGATCACCTCGCCCACGGCAGTGGGGCCGAACAGGTACATGTGGGCGGCGTTGACGGTAAGCGAGCCGTCGGGGTTGATGATGTGCTCGTTGTAGACGACGCTGAAGACGTCACCCACGTTGGTGATCACTCCGTGGCGGGTGTAGTTGACCGGCGGGTTGTTGGGGACCGGCTCGGATGTGACAGGTTCCCCCGTGGAGTCCGTCGAGGTGGCGAGGGTGGCGTTGACGAATGTGGTCGAGCCGGTGAGGCTGGTTTCCGTCGCCCTGCACTCCACGTGCAGCGAGTCCCCTTCCACGGGGAAGGGCCCGAACCCGCCGGGTCCGTCGTTGGGCGTCTCGGAGCCCGGCACGCCGGCGTCGAGGGTGACGTCGGTGGAGGCGGTCACCGTCCCGCCCGCGCCGATGGTTCCCGCGGTTCTCACCGTGATCGGGCCCGACGGCGGGGCCGTGCCCAGATCCGCGGTCCATCTTCCGCCGGTGATGGTGGCGGGGCCGAACACGTGCCTGATCCCGTCGGCGTCGTGGGCGGAGATTCCGGGCGAGCCGGTCGACGGGAGCGCCACCGAGGGGCTCAGGGTGGTCGGGCCCACCGGCGCGCTGCCATGCCGGCTTATCTGGGGGTCGCATCCCATCCTCGACTGGGGGCCGCCGAAGAGGCCCACGTTGGTGATGAAACCGCAGGCATAGCCCCTGACCGACGTCACATCGGCCGCGGCCGGGCTCTGCGCGATCCCGATCAGGAGCCCGGTCAGCATGGCCGAGGAGGCGAGAGCGGCGAGGATCGGACGACGGCGTGGGCTCGGCCCTGTGTGCAACATCTGGATGATTCCCCTTCGTCGAGTGCGTAGAACTGATGAGGTACGGCTGCCTTCAGCATCGCCTTTCCCGGCGCCGGAACCATCGGTCAAGTGACCTATTTACGGCGGGGCGTCCGGTCCTGTCAGCACCATCCGGCGGAGGAAGACGTCCTGGGTGTTGCTGATCTGGTCGGTGTTCTTGGTGTCGCTCCAGACGACGATGGCGGCATCGTCCGCCGACGTCACGTCGGGGGGGTACCAGTTCCCGATGGCCGCCGCGTACTGGAACCGCCTGATCGTGCCCTCGTTGACCTGGCGGGGGACGAACCGGCGGCCGCCGTCGATGGAATGGGCCCAGAACACGTCGTCGGAATCGGCCTGGAGGGACCGGTAGAAGGCGATGTCGATGCGGCCGTTGGGGGCGACGGAGATGGTCGGGGAGCGGGAGGCGCCGGAGGCGGCCTGGTCGGCGCTGATCCCGATGGCCTCGCTCCAGGTGGCCCCGTTATCCGTGGAAGTCCGGAAAAATACCTGCTGGCGGCCTATTCGAGCGTCCGTGTAGGTGACGTACATGGCGCCGCGGCGCGGGTCGAGGGCGAGCTTGGCCTGGTCGTACTGATCGCCGATGGCGATCTGGCGGTCGATCAGGGTGTAGCCGAACGTGGCCCCGCTGTCGGACGACCGGGCGAGGACGAGGTCGGCGGGGCCGTCCGTGTAGCGGCGGATGAAGGTGATGAACACGGTCCCGTCCGGCCCCTGGAGCGGCTCTGACGGCGTCTGACCCGCAGGAGCGTCGTTGATGGTGACGGGAGGGACGAACGTGACCCCGTTGTCGTCGGACCGGCTGAACAGGGCCTGATCGCAGAAGAGTCGCTGGCGGCACCTCCAGAAGGAGACCAGGACGCGATCGGCGCCCCCCGGGCCGGGAGCGACCGACATCTGCGGCCGGGCGTACCCGACCTCGTCCTCGAAGGGCCGGGCCACCACGCTCATCCTGAAGCTCTTGCCGCCGTCGGTGGACGTGCCGAGCAGGATGCTCTCCCGCGGACCATCCTCGAACAGGGCCGAGCCGAAGGTGGCGTAGACCGCCCCCGACGGTCCGAAGGCCACGCCGCCGGGGCCGGTGGGGACGTGTCCCCCGGATCCTCCGTTGATGTGGCACCCGGTGTAGCCCGCCGGCACTTCGAAGACCCCGTCGGTCCAGTCCTTGCCCCGGTTGAAGGTCACGTGCCAGGTGCAGTGGGCGGTGGTCATGTTGGCGTCGGTGACCACGATGTGGTCGGGATCCCGAGGGTTGACGGCCACGGACTGGCCCTCGAACCCCCGGGCCAGGGCCTGGGTGGCGGCCGCCCGGCAGGAGGGGAAGGCACAGCGGACAGCCTCGGCGTCCTCGGCCTCTTCGCCGCCGCCGCCGGAGTCGCGGCCGGTGAAGGCCCAGATGCCGGCCAGGACGAGGATCACCCCGCCGGCGACCATCAGCAGCAACGGCAGGCGCGACGGGCGCGATTCCGGCTTCTGCATCGGTCTGCAGGCTAGGTGCTCGACTCCCGCGCTGCGCCCCAATCTAGGGTGGGAGGGTGCACGTCCGGGACCGGCTCTACGTGGGTGGGGAGTGGGTCGATCCGGCCACGCCGGGGTCGATCGACGTGGTGAACGCCACCACCGAGGAGGTTCTCGGCCGGGTGCCCGAGGGCGCCCAGGCCGACGTCGACCGTGCCGTCGCTGCTGCTAGAGGCGCGTTCGAGGCCTGGGCGGCCACGCCCGTCGAGGAGCGCACCGCCTGCCTCGAGCGGGTCAGCCAGGGGCTCATGGCCCGGCTGCCGGAGATCGGCGCCCTGGTGGCCCAGGAGGTGGGGATGCCCGTCGGCTCGGCCACCGTCATCCAGGCCGGGCTTCCGGCCGTCGTCGCCGGCAGCTACGTGCAGATCGCCCGCGACTTCCCGTTCGAGACCTCGGCCGGCGCGTCGACGATCGTCTACGAGCCCGTCGGCGTGGTGGCCTGCCTGACTCCGTGGAATTACCCGTTGCACCTGGCCATGTGCAAGGTGGCGCCTGCCCTCGCCGCCGGCTGCACGGTCGTGCTCAAGCCCAGCGAGGTGGCCCCCCTCAGCGCCTTCGTGCTGGCCGAGGTGGCGGACGAGGCGGGGGTGCCGCCGGGGGTGTTCAACCTGGTCACGGGGTACGGGCCGCAGGTGGGCGAGGCTCTCGTCGTCCACCCCGACGTCGACATGGTCTCCTTCACGGGCTCCACCGCAGCCGGCAAGAGGGTGGCCGAGCTGGCCGCCCGCAACCTCAAGCGGGTGACGTTGGAGCTTGGAGGAAAGTCGGCGGCCGTCGTCCTCGACGATGCCGACCTGGAGGAGGCGGTCGGCGCCAGCGTGCGCCAGGCGCTCCTCAACTCGGGCCAGACGTGCATGGCGTGGAGCCGGCTGCTCGTCCCCCGGGACCGTCACGACGAGGCGGCCAAGATCGCGGGCCTGGTGGCGGAGAGCATGTCCGTCGGCGACCCGCTAGCGGGGGCCGACCTGGGGCCGCTGGCCACGTCGGCCCAGCGGGACCGGGTCCGCCGTGCCGTCCAGGAAGGCATCGACGGAGGGGCGCTGCTCATCACCGGCGGGGCCGACGCCCCGGAGGGGCTCGATCGGGGCTTCTACGTGCAGCCCACGATCCTGGCCGGCGTCGACAACGCCATGACCGTCGCCCGGGAGGAGATCTTCGGGCCTGTGGTGGTCGTCATCCCCCACGACGGGGACGACGACGCCGTGCGCATCGCCAATGACTCGCCCTACGGCCTCCACGGGGCGGTCTTCTCGGCCGACCGGGCCCGGGCCGAGAGGGTCGCCCGGCGGATGCGCACTGGGCAGGTCGACGTGTGCGGCGCCGGCGGCACCACGAGGGTGGTGGCACCCGGGCCGGGGGCCGGCTCACCCAGGGCGCGGGTCAACCGGGCATGCGACCGACGGGCCTCGATGCCGACCACCTTCTGCTCGAGGATGCTGGGCACGAGGGCCTCGACCACCGCTCCGCTCCGGCACAGCCACAGACCGGGAAGGCGGCGGGTGAGGTCCCGCAGCAGCGGATGGTCCGGCGCGAAACCCTGGTCGTCGTCCTCCGCCCCCACCAGGCCGGGGAAGGTCTCCAAGGCCCAAGCCGCTCCTGGCCCCCACGCCCGCACGGTCAGGCCCTGGTCAGAAGGGGTGAT
>JBHENM010000146.1:0-3579 GCA_046262035.1 Acidimicrobiales bacterium
GGCATCGCAACCCCACATGACAGCCAAGCGATGGGCCGAGCACGGCCGCCACCCGGACGGCGATCCGGTGGCAGTGACCCACTTCCAGCCGGCCTCCTACATCCGCCGCGAGGCAGGCGAGACCGACGACGAGTTCACGGAACGCTGCCGCAAGGCCAAGGGCCATTCGACGGTCCTCCTGCAGTACCCGCTGTCCGCCACGCACGGGGATCCCTACGAGGCGCCGCCCGACCCCATGGCCCACCTCAATGCCTCGATCAAGGCTCGGGCTACGCCGGCGGAGGTCGACTCGTCCATCGGCCGCCTTACCGACTGGGGGCGGGACCATGGCTACGACATCGAGTGGTCCGACGCCCGTCCGGTGAGCGGCGGCCGGGAAGTCGACGGCTACTGGAACGCCTCCGCCAGCCGCATCGTGGTGTGGAAGGGGGTCGGGGGCGGATCCCCCGCCGCTCGCCTCCACGTGCTCGGCCACGAGCTGGGCCACGCCGAGCTCGGTCACGGGACGTGCGGCAGCGCCGAGGCATCGCGGCCAGACGCCGAGGCGGGAGCGGAGACCTACGGCTACCTGGTCTCGAGCCGCTGTGGGGTCGAGGCTGGCGACGCGGCAAAGGTCTACATCTCCGGCTGGCAGAGCCGGACTGGCCTGCGCCGGGATGCCGCCTCGCTGCCAGCGGTGCGCTCAGCCGTCGTCGCCGCCGACCGGCTGTTCAGCACGTTCGTCCCCGCCCACGACAGCGACGAACGAGCCATCAGCGGATGACGGCCGACGCGTCATCGTCGGCCGGCGGCCGGCGGGCCTCGGTGGGGTGGATGCGATCCCCGCGGTGACCCAGCCCGGGGGCGCGGCACGGCAGCGACCCCGGCGAATCAGCCGGCGTGGCGTAGGCCGCCGCTGCGAGTGCCGAGGCTGCTCCTCCGGCCACAGCTGAGGACCGAGGCGGACCACGCTTTTTCCCCTCACGGCATGGTGGCCACTGCGCGGCGGCGAGCCGAGAGCGCATGGAGGAGGGCGTCATGCCGAACCGACGGAGAGGACCTGGCTCCAACCAGTATCAGGACAAGCCTCCCAGTCCGGCCACGTCGGCCGAGCCGGCCGTGGCGGCCTCCCTGCGTCAGCAAGCCGCGACGGAGGCAGGTCCCGCATCGACGCCCAGCCTGGCGTCCAACCTGTCGCGTGACTTCGACCCCGACGAAGCAATGTGGCAGCACATTGCCGCCCGCAAGGCCGACCCCCGGATGGCCACCGGGTTGCTCCCCGAGGGCGAGTGCGCGGACTGCGACCGTCTTGCCGCCAACGGGGGCATCGTGCCGAGGCACAACGGTCGTTGCCGACCGCATTGCACCTGCGACGGCTGTTTCTGAGCCAACTCGCCGATCTGGCGTAGCGGCCTGACCGTGCCCCCATTTTCACCGGCAGGCCGGTCCGGGACCCAGGGCGCCCTCTCCACCGCCCTGCGACTGTCTGATGGCGGTCCTAGGGTCGCGGAGGTCGACGGTTTCATCGCTGAGCTGCGTCGGGCCAGGTTCGGAGACACCTGCAACTTCTATTCCGACGCAGTGCCCGGCGCCGACGAACGACGAGAACGCCTGCGCCGCTACCTGACGGCGCGCTGGTCAGCGCCGGTGCTGCTCGTCGGAGAGGCTCCCGGCTGGGCCGGCGCACGCCTGAGCGGGATCGCATTCACCTCCGAGCATCAGCTCGGGCTCGGCCCCCAGAAGGAGCCCAGCGCGACGATCGTGCACCGTGTCCTCGCGGAGCTGGGTGCCGAGGACGCGTGCCTGCTCTGGAACGCCTGTCCGAGCCATCCGTTCCGGCCGGGCCACCCCCGCTCCAACCGCCGGCCGACCACCCTGGAGGTGGCCGCCGGCCGCCCCTTCCTCGAGGCACTTCGGCACGGCCGTCGCGTAGTGGCGGTTGGACGCGTCGCCGCGGCCGCGCTGGGCGGAGGGGCGCACGTCCGCCACCCGTCCCATGGCGGAGCTACGCGGTTCCGGGCCGGCCTGGCTGTGTTCCTTGCCGAGGAGCTGGCCGCACCGCAGCGCAGGAGGTGCCCGGGGCCGACCGTGGGACTCGAGGGTCCGTTGGCGTAGCGGCCTCCACCCCGGCGGCGCAATGGCGCCAGTCTGGGCCTCCTTGGGCGGTCAGGCGGTCCGTGCTGCGCCGGCCCCCCCGGGCCTCGATCACCTGGGGCCCGGTCTGTTCCCGGTAGCGCCGACGGGCAGCCTCCAGGTTGGCCATGGCCGCGTCGTGCGCCCCCATGGCCCGCTGCAGGTGGAGGTGGGCCGACGCTGCCGAGCGGGGTAGCGGGGGGGCATGCCTGGCCCGGTACAGGAGAGGCCCTCCGTGAGACGATTCGACGCGCCGGGCCCCTGACTGCAGCACCTCCTCCAGCCACCTGCGAAGGAAGTTCACGCCACCGCTGGCAGGTGTTCCCGGCGCGCCGAGTCCCTCAGCTCGACATCCACCGACGGCTCGGCCCGTACGAGGGAGCGCCCGCTGGCCCGCACGCGGGTGTGCCCCAACGCCACAAGCTCCACGTCGTCGGTGATGTCGGCCTGTGCTTCGTCGGCGATCACGCCCGAGGCCCGGTCGCGCAGGACCACCCTCGCGTTGCCCGTGGCGGTGACGCTGGCCCGACCCGAAGCCGTACCCGTTGCCTGGTCGGCCACCGTCAGGGTCGCCTCGTCGCCGGCGAGGCCATGCGCCCTGCCGCCCACATGCAGGGTCGCCTTGTCACGGGCCGAGCCGACCGCCCCGTCTGTCACCGTTCCCGTGGCGTGTCCGCTGACGAAGACGTGAGACTGGCCCCAGCCCACGACGGCGGCTTCCCCACTCCCCTGGCCCCGGGCCTCGCCGCACACATGCAGCTGGCCTGCGCCGACCACGTGGCTGCCGCTCTCGTGGGCGACAGGGGCCTCGGCGGCCTGGGCCCGTAATGAGCTGCGGCGGGCGCTATCGGTCACCGCGCCTTCGTCCCCGCCCTGCTGCGACACCCCCTTGCGGCGGTACTGATTGCTGCCGCGTCCGCCACGCGGACGCCCCGCCCTTCTCATCGGTCCTCCCTCGGCCTGGCTCTTTCCGGTGGCCTGCCCGTCCACCATGCCGTGGGGTCGCGACCCGCGGGCCGGGCGGGCGAATGGGGGGCTGGGGGCCCGCCGCCGCCCGGGCGGGAAGAAGGGCATCTCGGAGACAACGGCCGACCCCCGGGATGCCCTCCTCTTCGCACGGACCGTGTTCGGCCCGTTCCTACGTCACGACTTCTAGAAAGGTTCTTCTCCATGGTCGTAGGAAGGGGGCGCCGGGCCGGACGAGGCAGTTCGACCGGCCGCCGGTGCTGCCGCCCCGACCTCCGCAGGCGCCCGGCGCTCGTTCTTGACCACCTGTGCCGTCGCCCACCGAAGGCTCGGGCCGACCTCGTCCGCCACGATCTCGATCTTGGACCGCTTGTCGCCCTCGGGGGTCTCCCACGAGCGCTGCTCGAGGCGGCCGGTGACGACCACGCGGGCCCCCTTGGACAGGGACTCACTGGCGTTCTCGGCCATCTCCCGCCAGCAGACGACATCGAAGAAGGACAC
>JBHENM010000147.1:0-1830 GCA_046262035.1 Acidimicrobiales bacterium
CGACGAGTCCGGCTACCGAGCCGCCGGACCGGCGGACCCGCAAGCAGCTCGAAGCCGCACAGCAGGGGTGGCGCTCGGCGAACGCCTCGCAAACCCTCCTGAGCCATGAGGCCCTCACTCCCTAACGCCGATTTTCACGCAGCGAATTCGCCCCCAGGTCAGGCGTACTCGAAGCGGAGACGACGTCCGCCCCACCACGGCACGGCGCTCTCGGGTAGGTCGGCCTGGCGGAGAACGGGTGAGTAGGTGCGCCGGTTGAGCCGGACCACGATGGTGTCGCCTCGATTGAGGATGACCCCGCCGGTCTGTAGGAACCGGCGCTGGAGGGTGTCCGGTGTCGCCGTGGCGTAGCCCGGGAGCCGCCGGCGCAGTGCGGCACAGACGGCACCGGCGAGCACGGAGAGAACCACGTCCAAGTCGACGTTGAGGGGCACGGTCGAAGACAGAGCGTCGAGGTGGAAGCTGCGGATGGACTCGGCCAGGCGCTGCTCGATGGTCATCCGCCGGGCGTAGCGCTCGATGAGCTGCTTGGGCGTCGATTCGAAGTCGTTGGTGATGATGATCGTCGGCGCCTCCCGCCCGAGGCCCCGCACCACGAGCTGGCGGAGCTCGCCGGGATAGCCGGAGAGCAGCACCCGCTCGTCGAAGACCTGGGGCTTGCGGTAGTTGCCGTCGCGGTCCAGGGAGATCGTCTTCCACGCCTTGGGGTCGATGGCCTCGATGTGGCGGATGAGGGCGGGGCTGCGCATGCGCAGGGTCATGAACTTGACCCCTCGGGCGTCGAGCTCGCCCAGCACGGCCTTGGTGGTGAGCTTCTGGTCGAACACCAGCAGCTTCGGCTCCGCGCCGGTCAGCTCCCGCCAGTGGTCGCAGAACACGAGCACCTCCCGGGCCTGGGTCGCCTTGGAGAGGTCGGCGTTGGCGTAGAGCAGGTTGTGGGTGGCGGCGTCCTGGGCGAAGAAGGTGAGCACCGAGCGCGTGCGCTGGGAGCGTTGCGGCACATAGTTCTTCTCCAACACGGCGTCCTCGCCCCAGTGCATGATGGCGTGGAAGTCCAGGTCGAAGTCGGCCCCCTCCACCAGCCCGGCGGCGACCATGGCCCGGTCCAGGGCGCCGAGGAAGGCCCGCTGGCGCTCGTGGGAGAGCCGGTAGGAGTACGACGTCAGTGCCGCCGTCTTGGGCAGGCAGGACAGGCCGGCGAACAGCGAGGCACCGGCGTCGGTAGCCAGATCCTCCACGTGGGAGACGCGCCGGATGCTGGCCAGCTTGAGCGCCAGCAGCGACAGGACCGACGACAGGGCGGGGACCACGGTGGTGCCCGGGTAGCCGGCGGCGGCCACCAGGGCGGGCAGGTCGAGGGCCACCAGGTCCGGGACCGCCAGCAGCAGGCCGGCGTGGTTGGTCTCGCACCGCTCGGGGAGCTTGGCGAAGTCGACGACGCCGGTGCGAGGCAGGCCCTCCCGACGGGGGCCGCCCCGCAGGGGGTCGGGCCGTCGCCACAAGCGGGCGAAGCCTTCCTCCGCCACCACCTCGGAGATGCCGTTGCGGTTGAGGGGCGTGCCCTCACCGGCGAGGGCGGCGCCGATCTCGTCGATGGAGTGTCCGGCCCGGCGCAGCTCCACGATGCGGGATCGGGCCGCCTCCTTGGCCGGAGCCACCTTGGGGCCCGGACGGGCCCTCAAGAAGAACTCACGCCGACCGGCCCGGAAGTCCCGCACCATGGAGTTGAGGGTCTGGGTGGAGTAGCCGAACGCAGCCGCCACCTCGGGAGCCGGGCGGCCCTCGACCAGGTATGCCCGCAGCGCCTCGTAGCGCCGCTGGACGGGGTCG
>JBHENM010000148.1:0-12388 GCA_046262035.1 Acidimicrobiales bacterium
GGCCCGTTCGAACACCTCGGTGTTGGCCTTAGAAGGGTGGCCCGGGTCAGGACCGGGAGCGCGCCCGGACGGCGGCACCGAGCACGGCTGCCGACCCGGCTGCGACCAGCGTCACCGGCCGGCGGTGCATCGTGGCCCAGAGCTGCAGGCTCCGGCCGTGGGCCCGGTCGTCGAAACGGCCGTGGGCGCCGTGGTCCCCGGGCACGGGCTCGAACAGGTTGTCCTGACGATCGGGCGACACGGGATCGGGAGCCTGCTGGCTGTCGAAGCCCGTGCGTCCCAGGTATCGGTCCAGCAGACCGGGCGCCAGCCGGTTGGCGAGGATGGTGGCGACGGTGGGTGGTCCGACCCACACCTCGCGGCGCCGGTGGTGGGCCGCCCACCAGATCCCCTCGGCCGCCACCTCGGGTTGATAGATGGGGGGCACCGGCTGCGGGTGCCGCGGCAGGCGCGACCGCGACCAGCCGAACTGGGGCGTGTTGAGGGCGGGCAGGTGCACGCTGGTGAGGTGGACTCCGGACCGTTCGTGGATCAGCTCGCAACGGAGAGCGTCGGTGAAACCACGGGCCGCGTGCTTGGCTCCGCAGTAGGCGCTCTGGAGCGGGATGCCCCGGTAGGCGAGGGCGGACCCCACCTGGACGATGGTTCCCCGGTCGCGGGCGGACATCCGGCGCAGGGCGGCGTAGGTGCCGTGCACGGTCCCCAGATAGGTGACCTCCGTGGCCCGGCGGAACTCCTCGGGGGTGATCTCGGCGAAGGGGGAGAACACCGTGGTCATGGCGTTGTTGACCCAGACGTCGATCGGCCCCAACTCCGCCTCCGCCTGCGCCGCCGCTGCCTCCACCTGCTCGGGATCGGCCACGTCAGCCGGCACCACCAGGGGGGTCCCACCGGCCGCCTCCACCTCTTTGGCGGCGGCGTCCAGGCCGTCGAGGCCGCGGGCGAGGAGGGCGACCGCCGCGCCGCTGCGGGCGAACCGCAGGGCGACGGCGCGCCCCACCCCGGCCGATGCTCCGGTGACGACGACGACTTCCCGGTCAGTCACAGTGAGAGGTTCCTTCCGTCCACGGCAGAGAGCCAAACCGGCAGGAAATGCGCGGGCGCTCCGGCGTGTTCTTACTAACTGTCATGGCTTTCACAAATCCCCGCACCGACATTGCCTGGCGCGACGACGCCGCCTGCCGCGGCCTCGACCCCGACGTGTTCTTTCCCGCCTCCGACGACGAGGCGGGCGTGGCCAAAGCCGTCTGCGAGACCTGCCCCGTCCGTGAGGAGTGCCTCGAATACGCCCTCGAAACCCGCCAGGAGGACGGCATCTGGGGTGGCCTCACCGAAACCGAGCGCCGCCGCCTACGCCGGCGCCGGCGGGAGAACGCGCGCAGAGTGGCGTAGTAAGCGCTGGGTGCGAGCGCGAAGGTCCCCTGGCAAATCGCGCCGAGTGGTGTGTGACTCCCGCTAGTCCTGGGTAGGCCCGCGTCGAGGCTGGAGTCACCTGACCACAATGTCTTTCGCGCAACCCTCCCCCAATCCGATGACGCGTCAGCAGGACGGCTGGCGGGTTCGAGCCGCGTGCCGGGCCCTGCCCGGCGACCTCTTCTTTCCTGCCGGCGAGCTGGAGGAACAGGCCGTAGAGCAGGCCGCCGAGGCCAAGGCCGTGTGCCAGGCGTGCCCCGTACGGGTCGCCTGCCTGGAGTTCGCCATCGCCACCAACCAGCCCTTCGGCATCTGGGGTGGCACCAACGCCGCCGAACGGCGGTCGATACGGCGTCGCCGGCTGGCCGAGCGCCGCCGCCAGGCTTCCTGATCAGACCAGGTCGGTTCCGACCCCCCTCAGTTCGTCCAGGGCCCGATCTCCGTCCCCCGGCTGAAGATCGACTGCCCGGATGGCGTCGGTGATGACCGTCGTCGAGAACCCGCGGTTGATCCCGTCCAGGGCGGTCTCCTTGACGCAGTAGTCCGTCGCCAGGCCGGCGATGACCACCCGCTCGACGCCCTGGTTCCGGAGGAGGTCCTCCAGGCCGGTGTCCTGCTCGACGTCGGTGGTCGGCTGGCGGACGGTGAAGCCCGAGTAGCCGTCCTCCCCGCCGACGCCCTTGCGCACCACCTCGGCGCCGACCTCCAGCGTCAGATCGGGGTGGAACTCGGCGCCCCAGGTACCGGCGACGCAGTGGACGGGCCAGACCCCGCCGTCCTTCTGGAAGTGGGGCGTCGACGGCGGGTGCCAGTCCTGGGTGAACACGACCAGCGCCCCAGCCTCCCGGGCCCGCACGATCTCGGCGTTGACCCTCCCCACGACGTCCTCGCCCCCCGCGACGTAGAGGCTGCCGGTGGGATCGGCGAAATCGTTCTGGACGTCCACGACCAGGAGCGCGGTCCGGTCGTCGTAACGGATGGGCACAGGGCCGGGTCGTAGCCCGGTCAGGCCGCGCCCCGAAGGGCGGAGGCCTTCTCCTCGAGGGCTGCCACCAGGTCGTCGAACGAGGCCTTGAAGCTGGCTACGCCCTGGGCCTCGAGGGTGGTGGACACCTCGCCCATGTCGATCCCGAGACCTTCGATGGCGGCCAGGGTCGATCGGGCCACGTCAACGCCCTGGTCGACGGTGCAGGCCACCTCACCGTGGTCGACGAGAGCGGCGATGGTGGGCTCGGGCAGGGTGTTGACCGTGTCCGGCCCCATCAGCGACTCCACGTACAGGAGGTCGGGGTATTCCGGGTTCTTGGTCGACGTCGACGCCCACAGTGGTCGCTGGAGGGTCGCCCCGCGGGCTGCCAAGCGGTCCCACCGCGGTCCCGAGAAGCGCTCGCGGAACAGCTGGTAGGCGAGCTTGGCCTGGGCCACGGCCGCTTTCCCCCGCAGCGCCGCGGCCTCCTCGGCCTCGATGGAGGACAGCCGCAGGTCGACTTCGGTATCCACCCGGCTGACGAAGAACGAGGCCACGCTGTGGACCAGGGCGAGGTCTCCGGGGTAGGCCTCCAGCCCCGAGAGGTAGGCCTCGATGACCTCGTCGTAGCGGTCCAGGCTGAAAATGAGGGTGACGTTGATGCTCCGACCCTCGGCGATCATCTGCCGGATGGCGGGCACCCCTTCGGCCGTCCCCGGGATCTTCACCAGGAGGTTCGGCTGGTCGATACGCTCGTGCAGGTATCGCGCCGCTTGGACGGTGTTCTCGGTGTCGTGGGCCAGAGCGGCCGCGACCTCGATGGACACGAACCCGTCCCCCCCGACGCTGGAGTCGTACATCGGGCGCAGCACGGCCAGGGCGTCCTGCACATCGGTGACGGCCAGCTCCCAGTAGGCCTCTTGCACCGTCCGGTCCCGCAGGAGGTCGGCGAACTGCTCGTCGTACAGCGAGCCGCCGGATACAGACTTCTGAAAGATCGTGGGGTTGGACGTGACCCCCCGGATCCCCTGATCCACGAGCTGCTGCAGCTCACCCGACTGGAGAGCAGCGCGGCGCAGGTTGTCGATCCAGGGACTCTGGCCGACCTCGGCGTGGAGCTGGTGGAGCTTGGTCATGAGCAACCTCCGAGTTCGTCGCCAACCTGCATTCAACCAGGCTGTCGTGGGCTGTGGGACAAAGCCCGCCTCAGGACACCCCCAGCAGGCGTTCCACGGGTTCGATGGCGAAGTAGACGATGAACAGCCCGGCCACCACCCACAGGAGCCAGTGCACCTCCCGGGCCTTGCCCCGGAAGGCCTTGATGGCGACCAGGGAGATGAAGCCGGCGCCGATCCCGTTGGTGATCGAGAACGTGAACGGCATGAGGATGATCGTGAGGAAGGCGGGAAGGGCGACGTCGATGTCGTCCCAGGGGATGTCCCGCACCTGCGTCATGAGCAGGAACCCGACCACGACCAGGGCGGGGGAAGCGGCCTCGTAGGGCACCACCCGGACCAGGGGCGTCAGGAACAGGGCGAGCAGGAACATCCCCCCGGTGACCATGTTGGCCAGGCCGGTCCGGGCCCCGTCACCCACTCCGGCGGCGGACTCGATGTAGGAGGTGTTGGAGGAGGCCCACGCCGCTCCACCTCCGACGGCGGCCAGGGAATCGACGAGAAGGACCCGCCTGATTCCCGGGAGGCGCCCCTCGCGGTCGAGAAGGTCGGCCTCGCGCCCGATCCCCACCACCGTCCCCATGGTGTCGAAGAAGTCGGCCAGCATGAGGGTGAACACCAGAAGGACGGTGCTGAGCACCCCCACCGCCGCCGCCGAACCGCCCAGGCTGAAGTGCCCCAGCAGGCCGAAGTCGGGGCTGGCCACCAACCGGTCGGGCAGGGCGGGGACATTGAGCCCCCAGCCCCGGGGGTTGTAGGTGCCACCCGAGCCGATCTGGGCGGACACGTCCACGATGGCGTTCAGGGCGATGGCGAAGGCGGTGGTGACGACGATGCTGATGAGGATGGCGCCGCGGACCCGCCGTGCGATCAGGACCGCGGTCAGGATGAGGCCCACGGCGAACACCACCGTCGGCCAGCCCAGGAGACGTCCTCCCACGCCCAGGTTCACGGGGACGGGCGTGTTGGCGGCGTCGGGGTTGCGCCGCACGAAGCCGGCGTCCACGAACCCGATGAAGGCGATGAAGAGGCCGATGCCTACGCTGATGGCCTGCTTGAGGGCGAGGGGGACGGCGTCGAAGACCTTCTCCCGAAATCCGAGAAGCACCAGAGCGGTGATGACCAGGCCTTCGATGACGACGATGCCCATGGCCGCCGGCCACGACATCTGGCCGGCCAGCTGGAAGGCCACCACGCCGTTGAGCCCCAGGCCGGCGGCGATGGCGATGAGGTAACGGCCGACCACGCCCATGGCCAGGGTCATCACCGTGGCCACCAGCGCAGTGGCGGTGGCGAGCTCGTCGATGTCGAGGCGTCGCCCGGCGACGTCAGCCGCCCCTCCCAGGATGATGGGGTTGAGAACCACGATGTAGGCCATCGTGAAGAAGGTGGTCAGCCCGCCCCGGAGCTCCTGCCTCACGGTCGAACCGCGTGCGCTCACCTCGAACCAGCGGTCGAGACGCTCCACGATGGTCAGGCTACCCAGGGAGGCCGGCCCTGGAGCCGACCGTCGTCGGCGGTCAGACGGACTGGAGGAGCACCAGGATCCCCACACCGGCGACGAGGGTCAGGCCCACGTTCTGCGTCCGCCAGGCCACGATTCCGGCCAGGACGGCGGCGAGCAGCCGGGGGTGGGTGAGGTCGAGGTCACCCTCGGGCCGCACCACCGCCGGCAGCACGATGGCGGCGAGGGCGGCCGGCGGGATCTGGCGGAGGAGTCGAGCCACGGCGGGCGGCACTCGCTCCAATCTGTGGGCGGCGGCCAGGAAGGACGCCCGCATGGCGTAGGTCCCGGCTCCCGAGATCAGGATGACCGACCAGATGCGGCTCACGGGCCTGCCCGCTCGGGCAATTGGTCCCGACCGCGGCGAGCGTCCACTACCGCCCCGGCGATGATCCCCAGCACCGCGCCCACGATGACGGACAGCGTCCCCGCCCCCAGTTCGCCGGCGACGACGGCGGCTGCGCCCCCTGTGATTGCAGCCACCACGGCTGGGGGCGTGGTCAGCACCGGGATCAGAAGCACGAGGAACACCAGGGGCACGGCGAAGTCAAGGGGTACGTCGTCGGGGACCGCCCCCCCGACCAGGACGCCGGCGACGGTCGCCAGCTGCCAGGAGACCCAGATCAGGACCCCGGCACCGAGGTAGAACGGCAGCCGGCCCTTGGGATCGCCGCCTCCGGACCACCGGGCGACAGAGAGGGCGTAGTCCTGGTCGTTCAGCAGGTAGGCGGCAGCCAGGCGGCGGCGCGTGCTCTCGTGGCTGAGGTAGGGCGCCAGTGAGGCCGAGTAGAGCACCATCCGCAGGTTGATGGTCCAGGCGGTGAGGATGGCGACCACGGCGGATCCGCCTTGGGCGAGGACGTCGGCCGCCGCCAGCTGGGAAGCGCCGGCGAAGACGATCGTCGAGAGCCCGACGGCGGACCATCCGCCGAGACCGTGGGAGACGGGTCCCGCCCCCGCCACCAGACCGAACGGGACGATCCCCAGCAGCATGGGCGCAGCCGCAGCGGCCCCGGCGCGTGCCTCAGACATCAACGGCATCGCAGGATGATGGTCGCTCCCCGGCCGTCCGTCGTCCGGATTAGTCCGGACCGCTCATCATGGAGGCATGGTCTTCCCGGATCTCGCCCCCGCCGGCGCCCAGCTGGCTTCAGAGCGGGAGCGGGTGGCAGCCACCGAGGCCGGTCTGGCCGCCGAGCTCGAGGCCGTCGTCGAGGCTTCGGCCGGCGCCAACCTCGACGACGAGCACGATCCTGAAGGCGCCACCGTGGGTTTCGAGCGGGCCCGTCTGGTGAGCCTGCTGGAACACGCCCGCCGCCGGTTGGCCGATCTCGATGACGCGGCCGAGCGACTGCGGGCCGGCACCTACGGCACGTGCGAACGCTGTGGGCAACCCATCTCCGTGGAGCGTCTGGCTGCCCACCCCACGGCGGTGATGTGCGTCAGCTGCGCGGGGATGTCTCTCCGTCTGCCGTTGCATCCCCGTTGAGCAGGGAGATCCGCCCTTCGAGGAAGCGACGTTCGGCGCGGTTGGACGTGAGGGCCAGCGCCCGCTCAAGGGCGGTTGCCGCCTCCACGGGCCGGCCCAGGCGGTCGAGGAAGTCCCCTCGGGTGGCGTGGAAGAGGTGATAGCGGTCGAGATCGAGGGTGTCGAGAAGGGCGAGGGCCGTGTCGGGGCCTTCGACTTCGGCCACGGCCACGGCCCGGTTGAGGGCGACCACGGGAGTGGGGGAGACGGCGAGGAGCTGGTCGTAGAGCTGGAGGATCTGACGCCAGTCGGTGTCCGCCGCCGTGGTCGCATCGCTGTGCACGGCGTTGATGGCGGCCTGAATCTGGTAGGGACCGGGAGCGTTGCGACGGAGGCAGGCCCGGACCAGCGTGTGGCCTTCGGCGATCAGGGCCCGGTCCCACAGCCTGCGGTCCTGGTCGGGCAGCCGCACCAGGGAACCGTCGGGGCCGGTCCGGGCCGCCCGCCGCGATTCCGTCAGCAGTAGAAGGGCGAGGAGCCCGAGCACCTCCGGCTCGTCGGGCATCAACTCGGCGAGCAGGCGCGCCAGCCGCAGGGCCTCGGCGCACAGGCCGGCCCGCACCAACTCGTCGCCGGCGGTGGCCGTGTAGCCCTCGTTGAAGACCAGGTAGACGACGGCGAGAACCGGTCGCAGGCGGTCGGGCAGCTCGGCGTCAGCGGGTACGCGGTAGGGGATGTTCGCCGCTCGGATCTTCCGCTTGGCTCTGACCAGGCGCTGGGCCATGGTCGCTTCGGGGACCACGAAGGCACGGGCGATCTCGGGAGTCTGGAGTCCGCCGAGGAGTCGAAGGGTCAGTGCCACCTGGCTGCCGGTCTCCAAGGCGGGATGACAGCAGGTGAAGATCAGTCGAAGGCGATCGTCTTTCACGGGTCCCACCTCCTCCGTTCGTTCGTTGCGCTCGTGGAGGAGCGCGGCTTGGGCGTGCCGGTCCTGACGGGACGACTCCCGTCGAAGCCGGTCGAGGGCGCGGTTGCGGGCGGTGGTGGTGATCCACGCACCGGGGATCGGCGGCGCGCCGGTGGACGGCCACCGCTGAGTCGCCACCACGAACGCTTCCTGGACCGCCTCTTCGGCGAGGTCGATGTCGCCGAAGAGGCGGATCAGGGTTGCTATGGCCCGCCCGGACTCGTTGCGGAAGACGAGCTCCAGCTGCGAGACGTCGAACGCCTCCACTCCGTGGTCAGCCCTCGGTGTCGCCCTGGAACGGGCGAACCTCGACAGGGGCCTCGCAGGCCGCGGAGGCCTTGGACGCCCAGGCGAGGGCGGCGTCCAGGTCTGCCGCCTCGATGACCCAGAACCCGCCCAGCTGCTCCTTGGTCTCCGCGTAGGGACCGTCGGTCGTGATCACCTCTCCGTCCTGCACCTTGACCACGGTCGCCGTGCTCGACGGGTGGAGCCCTCCGGCGAAGACCCAGATGCCGGCGGCCCGGATCTCGTCGTTGACTGCGTCGACCTGCTTGTACATACGTTCCATCACCTCGGGCGCGGGCGGAGCCTCGGTCTCGTCCCCGTGCACGGACAACAGGTACTGGGTCATGGCACTCTCCTCTCGGCCGGGCCGGCACGGTGCCGGTCCCTCCACCCTGGCAACGAACGACGACCGCCCCAATCGACAGCCCTGGGCGGATTTTCTCGAAGTTTCTGCCAGGCTCTCCGTCATGCCCATCGCCATCGAAGGACTCCGCACCGTCATCTACCCGTCACCCGATCTCGACGCGGCCAAAGCCTGGTGGACCCGCTTTCTCGGCTTCGAGCCCTACTTCGACGAACCCTTCTACGTCGGGTACGAGGTGGCGGGCTACGAGCTGGGGCTCCTACCCACCGCCGACCCGGCGGACGGGGCGCTCACCTACTGGGGCGTAGCCGACGTCGCCGACGCCGTGGCCCGCGCCATTACCCAGGGAGCCACGGAGCACTCGCCAGTGGCCAACGTGGGAGGGGGCATCGTCACCGCCACGGTGAGGACCCCGGCGGGAGCCATCCTCGGGCTCATCTACAACCCGAACTTCGGGATCACCTGAGGGCCGTGGTTACGGCGTCAGCACCTTGACGTTGACCTGCCAGCTGCCGGTGGCGCCGGCGAGGCGGAGCCACAGCGGCAGGTACATCTCGGCGGCGCGAGCGGAGGTGATGTCCCCCAGGTCGAGGATGTCACCCGCGGGCCACCCGAAACTCTGCAGGAGATCCTTGACCTGATCCTTGGCGTCGTCGTCGTTCCCGGCGACGAAGATGGTGTGTGACGTGGGGAGGAGGCCGGGCTCCACCATCACCCCCGCGTTCACCGTGTTCAGGGACTTCACGACCCGAGCATCGGGAAAGGCCCGCTGGATCTGCTCCCCCATGCTGTCGGTGTTGCAGACGGTCAACGTGGGCGGCATGCCCTGGGAGAAGTCCAACGGGTTGGAGACGTCGACGAGCGCCTTGCCGGCCAGGTTCTCCGGCCCCGCGGCCCGCAGGGCGTCGAGTGACACCGCGCCGGCGGTGGCGTTGACCACCACCTCGCCGAAGGCGGCGGCGTCGCCGAACGAGCCTTCGCTGGCGGGGGTCCCTGCACCGTCAGCCCACGGCACGGCCTTTTCCTTGCCCGCCTGCCGCGACCCCATCATGACCTCGTGGCCCAGCTGCACCAGCTTGGTGCCCAGCGTCTGGCCGACGACCCCTGTTCCGAGAACTCCGTATCGCATGCCGTCAGTATGGATGAGCCCGCCTCCGGGCGGCGGACTTCCCTTAGGCTCCGCTTCCGTGACCGAGGCGGAGGAGCTGCTCCGCTCTCTGCGGGCGATCCCGCCGCAGCAGGCGACAGCCCAGACCGTGGCTGGTGCGGAACGGGCCGTGAGCCTGCTCGCCCACGACGCGGAAGGGTCCCTCCGGGCGGAGGCGACGGGGCTGCTGGCGAGCTACCTGCTCGAAGTCCAGACCGGCGATCGGGTCGCCAACGTGGAGCGTGCGCAAGCCCTCTACCGGGAGATGCGAACCGAACCGGAGGTGGCTCCGGGCGCTTGGGTCGCCGGCACCTTCGGACTGGCCAACGCCCTCCTCCTGCATCCGGAGGCGTCGTCCGGCGACATCGCTCTAGCGTCGCAGCTCTCGGGCGAGGTGATCGATCGTGCCCGGTCAGCGGGCGACGTTCCCGTTCTCGTGAGGGCCCTCGGGCAGAAGGCCCGCATCGAGTCCGCCATCCACGTTGGCGACATCGACGCCCACCTCGAGAACGCCATAGCCCTCCAGAAGGAGGCCGTCGACGTGCTGATGGGGTCGGCCGACCCGGTGGATGGTGTCCTCCTCGGACGGCAGTGGCACAACCTTGCGGGCTTGTACGAGCAGCGGCGGACCGGCGTCCGGGCCGACAACATCGATAGGGCCGTCCGTGCCCTCATGGCGGCCCTGGAGTTCCGGCCGGCGGACGTCGACCCCGTAGGCCGGGCCCGCACCCTGCGTGCGCTGGCCAGGGTCTTCCCGGAGTGGACCGGCCCCGATTCGATTGCGGAGGCCGATCGACTGGGGCAGGCCGCGGCAGCCGAGGCCGAAGCGCTCGAGGCGTCCGATCCGCGAGGAGTAGGGCCGGTCACGGGCTGGGCGAACTTCGAGCGCCAGCGGTCCGCCCTCACCGCCGTCCTTCCTCTCGACGAGCTTCCGCCCGACCGGCAGCGTTCCTGGCTCGAAGGTGCGATTGCGAACCATCGAGAAGCGGTCGAGGCTTATCCCAGGCCGTCGATTCGCTGGGCGGAGTGGATGGGTGGTCTGGGTCGGCTCCTCGGCCGGCTTCCGCATCTCGGGACGTGGGACCAGATCGAAGCGGCCTACACGTGCTTTGGCGAGGCGCTCACCGTCGTGGATCCCGAGGACCATCCCCGGCTCCGCCGAGACCTGTTGAGCAGGTGGGGGGAGCTGTGCCATGAGATCGGCGACTTCGAAGGGTCGTTGTACGCCTACGGCGAGGCCGCCGAGCTGGGAAACGTGCTGCTCGACCAGATCGCCGACCCGGAAGACCGGTGGACCGAGCTGGAGACCGCTCGCGGCGATGCCCTGTTCGCCGCTTTCGCCGCAGCTCGACTCGGCATGCCCGAAGACTCGGCCTACCTGGCCGAGCTTGGTCGTTCGCGGACCGTCGCCGAGCTGCTGATTGCTTCCGACGTCGCCAGCCGTGCCTCGGCGGAGAGGCGGCAGGAGATCCTGGACGCCGTCGACGCCATTCGCGGGCTCGAAGTCGCCTTGCGAGACCTGCAGCAGGGCGATCTCGTGGCCATGCAGCGAAAGGTGGCGGACCTTCTGGGCGTGACCCCCGCCTTCGTCCAGATGCGTTCCGTCGGGGACGGGTACGAGGACGACGAGGGCAAGGCCGATGAGCGCGACCGGCTCGCGAGCGCGCTCGCCCACGCCCGAACCTCGCTGCGCCGGCTACTGATGGAGGGCGGGTCGGAGGGTGGCCCAGGGCCGCTGACCTCCGGGTACGAGGGAGTGGTGTCGGCCGCCAGGGAAGCCGGCCTGGCTGTCGTGTACGTGATGGCAACGGTGCACGGGGCTGCAGCCGTCGTGGTCACGCCCGAGGGGGCGTGTGAGAGCACGACGTTCGACGGCTTGGACTCATCCGTGGTCGGGGCCCTCATCCGGGGCACCGACGAGGTGCCGGGCTTCGCCGCCGCCATGCGCGGCAAGATTGACGGGCTCGATGTGGCCCTCGAAGCGATCGCCATGACGATCGGCCCGTCGCTGATGGCGCCCCTGGGAAGTTGGCTGGCGGGCCTGGGAGTCACCCGGGTCGCGCTCATCCCGCTGGGCAGGCTCGGCCTGCTGCCGTTGCACATCGCCACCACTGCGGGCATCACGTACTCCTACGCGCCGTGTGCTCGGGCCCTCTCCCGGGCCGCGATTGCGCCGGCTCCGTTGGATCTCAGCCGGGTGGTCATCGTGGCCGACCCCAGCTCCGAGTCCTGCGAGGACCTGCCGTTGGCTCTGGCCGAGGCGCGCGGCGTGGCTGAGCTCCTGGGGCCCCATGGCGGAGTCGACGTCGGGACAGCCTCGGACGCCGATTTCGATCATTTGCGAACGGCTGCGCCAGGCGCGTCCGTCCTCCATCTGGCATGTCACGGCGAGTTCCGGCCCGCCGACCCCCTCGAATCGCACCTTCTCCTCGCGGGTGACGACCGTCTCTCCCTGGCCGACGTCTTCGCCCGTCGCGTCGACCTCGGAGCGGTCCGTCTCATGATGATCGCCGCCTGTCGCTCGGGGACGGTGGAGTTCGAACGGGCCCCGGACGAAGCCCTGGGCTTCCCGGCCGCTCTGATGGTCGGAGGGGTGCCGACCATCGTGAGCACCCTTTGGCCGGTGGACGACGGTGCGGCGATGTTCTTCGGGCTCAGGTTCTACGAGCTGCTGGCGCAAGATTCGCTCCCGCCGGCGGAAGCTGTCGAAGCGGCGCGGACCTGGCTGCGCACGGCCACGGCCGAGGAGTTGAGCACCCGCATCGCCGCTCTGCGGTCGATCTTGACGCCCGATGACGCCGCCGCCGACGAGGTCTTGGGCGAGATGGCGGCCGAGTTCAGCGACCTGCCCCTGGCCATTCCCTATTCGGGTACCCAGGACTGGGGCGCGTTCGTCACCACCGGCTTACACGGCTAGCGCGAGCCCCAGCGCTGCCAGACCGTCCAGCCGCAGCGCTCGTTGGGCACGAACCCGTCGCGTGGGCGGGGGCCCGACGCCGCCACCCCGTCGCTCACCAGGGGAGTGCCTGAGTAAGGCGGCGAGGTGCTCGAGGCGAGGGCGGCGAGGATGGCCAGGTCAGGCACGGTGCCGAAGCGGC
>JBHENM010000149.1:0-11551 GCA_046262035.1 Acidimicrobiales bacterium
CGGTCGCCCAGCTCGGAGACGGGCAACGCCGACACGTAGGACAAGTAGCCGGGCAGGAGTGGCAGGCAGCACGGCGAGCTGAACGAGACGACGCCGGCCACCAGCGCCAGCAGTGGCAAAGCGAGGGTCTCCACCGCTCAACTGCCCACCGGCTCGACCCCGTAGCCGGCCTCGGCGATGGCGGCCACGATGGCCTCGACCGTCGCCACCGAGGGATCGGCCCGCACCACCGTGCGCCCTCGACGGGAGTCGGTCTCGCTGCGGTCCACACCGTCGAGCTCCTCCACGGCGTCGTCGATCAGCAGGCCGCAGCTGGCGCAGTGCATCCCGGTCACGGCGAAGGTGAGAGTGGCGGGCTCGGCCATCAGGCCACCGCCGTGATGGAGCCGCTGTACATGCCCATGCCGCAGGTGTAGCGGTGGGTCCCCGGCTTCAACTCACCCAGGTCCACCCGGGTGTCGCCGGTGGCGGGAAGCACCTTCTGGATCCCGAAGGAGCTCATGACGATCGCCCGAGTGCAGCCCTGGGTGTTGTCGGTACGGATGGTCAGCTCAGTGGGGACACCTGCTCGCACGGTCATGGCCGAAGGGGAGTAGCTCGTGTTGCGGGCCTCGATCATGATCCGCTGGATGCCGTCGGCGGCCACCGGCGGGGCGGCCACCGGCGCGGCCTGGCTGGCGCCGCGGAGGTTGTCCAACACGCCGGCGAGGGTGAACGAGGAGCCGTTCAACACCAGCCCGGCATTGATGGCCAACAGGCCGGCGACGAGCACGACAGCCCCCGTCACCAGGCCGAGGCGGCCCCGCAGGTAGGCCGTCGAGCGACGGGCCGCGAGCCCGATGACGGCGAACAGGGGCATCGTGCCGATGACGAAGGTGGCCATGACGGCGGCGCCGGCCAGCGGGGAGCCCGAGGCCACGGCCAGGAACATCATGCTGAGCGTCACCCCGCACGGGATGAGCACGGTGACCACGCCGAGGAGGGCGGGGGCGAGGCCGTTGCCCCACCGGCCGCTGCGCCGCACCAGCCGGGACCACGCCGCCGGCGGGGACGGCACCAGTCCCCGCACCGCCTTCAGTCCGAGCAGGTTGAGTGCGAGCAGCACCATCACCAGCCCGGCCGCTATCTGCATGTAGGCCCGGGCCCGGGGGCTGATCTGCAGCGCATCCCCGGCCAGGCCGAGGGCGGCGCCCAGCACCACGTGCGAGGCCAGCTTGCCGGCCAGGAACGCCCCGACGGGGACGGCGTCGTCCCAACGGGCCGGCGGTGGAGCGGCCGGCGCCTTCGTCTTCCTGGGCGCCTTGCGCTTGGGTGACCCGGTGTGAGCCGGCTCGGGATGGCGGCGGGCCAGCGTGCCGGCGAGCAGGCCGCCCTGCACGGCCGCGCACGAGGCCCCTCCGGCGAACAATCCGGTGAGCAGGACCGCCCACAGGCTCATGACCGGCCTCCGGTGACAGTGGCCCACGCGCCACGCCGCTGGCCGGGCCGGACGCCGAGGACTGCGACGCCCCGGCTACCGGGGTCGGGCCCGCAGGCTCCGCCGCCGGTCTTCATGGATTGGGACCACACGCCTCCGGCAACGCGGGCGGCGAGCGGTGGCTCAGCGAGAAACAGCTTCATCGACAATCGACTCCTTGTGAACGCACGGACGCGGCACGCGTCCGGCACCTGACCTGGGGGCACGGCGGCCCCGTTGGGGCCGCTTCTGGGCGCGCGCGGGCGCGCTTAGGCCAGGCGGGGAGGTCGTTCGAGGAGGAAGGTGTGGAGCAGCAGCCGGACCACGGCGCTCCGGTTGCGCAGGCGCTGGGTGAACACAGCCAGCAGGAGCGCCACCCCGGCGGCCAGGATCGCCAGCGCGCACGTCGCCCCGGCCATCACGGCCGGACCGCAGTCTGAGCACGAGGCCATGCCCGCCATGGTCATGAGGACGGGCAGGCCGGTCACGATGACCACGACGACCATGAGCACGACAAGCGTCTTCTTCACGACGGGCCCAACCGTATCGGGTGACGAACGCTCAGTGGAGGTCGGGCCCCTGCCGCCAGCGTGGTGGCCACCCGGTGGCCCGGGGCAGGCAGGTTGGTCGGCCAGTGCCGGCGGCCGGTGACCTGTCCGGCCAGGCGTCGCAGGGGGGCGAGAGCCGGGCAGCCGCTACCTCGGGTGTGGTAATTGCCGGTGCCGTCGACCAGGCCCACGGCGTCGAACAGGCAAAGTTGGAACAGCCGGCAGTTCATCGTGGGCCGGACCGACCATCGCCACTCGCCGCCGAACGTGGCTGCGAAGCGCCGGACGGCGTTGCGCACCTCGTCGTCGCTGCGGGGGACGACCAGGACCGGATGGAACTCGTAGTCGGGCGTCAGCCCGTGATTCGGGTCCCGGGTGGGTCGGCCCTCGGCGGGGGTTCCCATCGCGTTGAGCACGCCGGGCCCACCGAGGAGCATGTCCCGCGTGGTGAGGGGTGCCCGGGCCGGCCACCAGCCATAACTCTCCGACCCGTCGAGCTCCACCCACCAGTGCCCGTAGGATCGGCCGGCCAGGGCGACGTTGCGCTTCACGGTGACGAAGGAGAGCGCCCTCGGCACCGGCGGGACGACGTCGGGCGCAGGGGCCGCCGGACGAGCCTCGACGCTCACTTGCCCTTCTTCCCCTTCTTGCGTCCCTTGCCCCGGTTCTTGGCGGCCTTGGAACTGGCCGCCATCTGGCGACGGCGCTCGCGGCGCACGGCCCGCAGGCGCGTGCGCTCGGCGCCGCGCTCGCTCCTCGACAGCTCCGGTTCGGGCCGCTCCGCGTCGCTTGGCTCCGCGCTCACGCCGTACGGAACCGGTGGAGGCGGAGTCAGTTGGAGACCACCGACACGCTGGAGAAGGCCGTGACCGTCACCGTTGGCGTTTCAGTCACCTGCGGTCAGCTCCAGGGAGGAGTCGGCTGACGGCTCCTCGAACCGGAGTGGTTCATGGTCCGAACCGTTCGCGCTCTGCGGCGGCATCGCTTCGGCGACGGTGGCGACCGTGATCGTCGTCTCGGCTCGCTCGACCACATGAGTCAGAGCTGCCGAGCTCGGGGCGAAATCGGCGTCGCCGGCATAGGTAGCCAGGATCGCCCGGTGGCCGGGCCCGGCCGCAGGAGCGCTCAGGGTGGCCACCCCGTCGGCGTCCAGCTCGGCCGTGCCGAGCGGGGACAGATCGCTGCTGAACGCGACGGCTCCGGTTGGGATGCCGAGCGCCGGTGACGTGACGGTGGCCACCAGGGTGAGCGCCTCGTCGAGTGCGGAGGGATCGGGCGCAACACCGACAGAGGTGCGGGTGGGGGCGAGCGTGGCGTGGGTGAGCCCGGCTGACCCCGGAGCGAAATCGCGGTCGCCGTTGTAGGTGGCGGTGATGGCGTGACTTCCGGTCCCGAGTGAGATCTCCGGAATGGCTGCCTTCCCGTCAGCATCGACCGCGACGGTCCCGAGGACAGTCGTCCCGGACCGGAAGGTGACGGTGCCGGTCGGCGTTCCCGGCCCGAACGCACAGACAGTGGCGAGGAAGGCGACGACCTCGCCGAAGACGGAGTTGCCGGACGGCGCCATGCTCACGGTGACGCCGCCTCGTTGCACCTCCTGGCGCAAGGTCGCCGAGCTCGGGGCGAACGTGGCGTCTCCGCTGTAGTGCGCCGTGATGTCATGGTCTCCGACGCCCAGCTCCGAAGTTGTCACGACTGCCTGGCCGACAGCGTCGAGCGGCGCGACCCCGAGCGTCGCCCTCCCGTCGGCGAACACCACCCTGCCCGTGGGTGTTCTCGACGTCGACGACCGCACGAGAGCGGCGAAGGTCACCGGCTGGCCGAGGGCGGAGGGGTTGGCCGACGAAGCCAGGCCGTTCGCCGGCGCGCCAGCGAGGGTCGGCTCGCTGGCCTGAGCGCTCGAGGCGGGGGCGGCTGCTGCGCTCGCCCGGGGGGCAGCTGGCGCGGCGACATCGGTATGGTCCCCCGGCTGGTCTGGCGCACCGGTGGACCCACCCGGGAGGCGCTGCCAGGAGATCTCCGTCTGGCCCTCGGGAGCCGATGATCGCGACGATGTCGACTGCCTCGTGCCCCGGAAGCGGGCCAGCCTGAGGCTGTTGGACACGACCGAGACGCTCGATATGGCCATGGCGCCGCCGGCGAGGATCGGGTTGAGCAGGCCGAGAGCGGCGAGCGGGATCAGCGAGACGTTGTACCCGAAGGCCCAGGCCAGGTTCTGCAGGATGGTGCGGAAGGTCCGCCGGGACAGCCGGATGGCCGTCGCCACCCCGTGGAGGTCGCCGGAGAGAAGGGTGATGTCGGAGGACTCGATGGCCACGTCGGTGCCGGTGCCGATGGCGATCCCGAGGTCGGCCTGCACCAGGGCGGGGGCGTCGTTGATGCCGTCGCCCACCATGGCCACCACCGACTTGGCGCTTTGCAACCGGCGCACCTCGTCGACCTTGTCGGCGGGCAACACCTCGGCCAGCACCCGGTCGATACCGACCTGGCGGGCGATGGACTCCGCAGTCCGGCGGTTGTCGCCAGTGATCATGATCGCGGTGACCCCCATGGCCCGTAGGGCGGCAACGGCCGCCGGCGCGTCGTCCTTGAGGGTGTCGGCCACGGAGATCACGCCGCGGACCTGGCCGTCCCAACCGGCGAAGACGGCGGTCTTGCCCTCGCCCTCCAATGTGGTCGCCGCCTGGTCGAGCTCGCCCGGCAGGAGGAGACCGGCCTCGGCGGCAAGCTTGCGCCGACCGACATGGACCAGCACTCCCTCGACCTCGGCGCGCACGCCGTGGCCGGCGACGGACGCGAACTCCATCGTCGCCGGAATGTCCAAGCCGATGTCCCGGGCACCGTCGACGATGGCCCGCCCGACCGGGTGCTCTGACGCGTCCTCCACCGCCGCCGCCCGCCGGAGCAGCTCGCGTTCATCGGTGCCATCGAAGAAGACCACATCGGTGAGCGCCATCTGGCCCCTCGTCAAGGTGCCGGTCTTGTCGAACACCACGGTGTCGATCTTCTTGGAACGCTCGAGAACCTCACCGCCCTTGATCAACACGCCCATCGACGCTCCCTTGCCGGTGCCCACGAGGATGGCTGTCGGCGTCGCCAGGCCCAGGGCGCACGGGCAGGCGATGATGAGGACGGCGACCGCCGCCACCAGGCCCTTGGTGGGATCGTCGCCGATGACCCACCACCCGGCCAGGGTGGCGATGGCGATCAGGAGGACGACGGGCACGAAGATGCCCGAGATGCGATCGGCCAGCGCCTGGACGGGCGCCTTGGTGCCCTGCGCCTCCTCGATGAGACGCACGATCTGGGACAGGGCGGTGTCGGAGCCGACCGCGGTCGCCCGCACGGTCAGGACCCCCTGGGTGTTGAGGGTGGCGCCCGCCACCCGGTCGCCAGGACGCTTGTCGACCGGGACGGACTCGCCGGTGAGCATCGACTCGTCGACAGCGGAGGACCCGCCGACGACCTCGCCGTCGACGGGGATCTTCTCGCCCGGGCGGACACGCAGGACATCGTCGACCTGCACCTGCTCGATCGGGACCAGGCGCTCCTCGCCGTCGACCACCACCCGCGCTTCCTTGGCCCCGAGCTCCAGCAGCTTTCGGATGGCGCTCGACGCCTTGCCCTTGGCCCTGGCCTCGAAGTAGCGGCCGAGCAGGAGGAAGGCGATGATCAACGCCGAGGTGTCGAAGTAGTGGTCGGCGTGGCGGGGGCCGAAGACGACCTGGTAGGTCGAGAAGAAGAAGGCGGCCAGGGTGCCCATGGAGATGAGCGAGTCCATGTTGGCCTGGAAGCTGCGCAGGCGGACGGTGGCGGTGCGCAGGAACGGGTACCCGGCCCAGAACTGGACGGGGGTAGTGAGGACGAGGGCCCCCCACCGGGCCCAGGGGTCGTCCATGAAGAACAACGACAGGACGAGCACGACGATGCCGAGCGGCCACGCCACCAGCACCCGCCGCAGCCACATCTTCTGCTGCCTGGCCTCGGCGCCGGCCTCGGCCGAGTCCTGGGCCGGATCGACCGATGCCAGGCGGTAGCCGATCTTGCCGGCGGCGGCCACCAGGTCGTCGACTGACACCAGGGCCGGGTCGAAGCGGACCGTCGCCTTGCGCGTGGCGAAGTTGACCGCGGCGGTCTCCACCCCCTCCCGCTTCGACAGCGCTCGCTGGACCCGGGTGGCGCAGGACCCGCACGTCATTCCCGAGACGGCCAGTTCCACCTCGGTCGCGCCGCCGGAGCGCCCGCCGTGGCGTTGCTTGGTGTGCTGGCTCATGACGTCACCTCTTCTGCGGCAAGGGACAGCTCGGGCCCGGGCCCGGTCGCGATCCGGTCGTAGCGAAGCGCCTCCATCAACTCGTCGACGATCTCCTCGGTGCGGCCGGCCTGCATGGCCGCGGCCACACACGTCTCGAGGTGGTTGCGCAGGACGAGGCGGCTGGCCCGCTCCAGGGACCCTTGGACGGCCGATAGCTGCTTCATGATGTCCGGGCAGTACTCGTCGCTCTCGACCATGCGCACCACGGCGTCGAGATGGCCGCGGGCAGTCTTGAGCCGGTTGAGGACCGACGTCCGATGGATACTCTTCATGCGACCATCCTACCCCACCTGGGTTGGGGTAGCCAACCCTCTTCGTCGGCGCGGCCGGAAGGAGCTAGCCTCACGATCAGGTGATGTTCGCCGACCGGTCGCGGGGGAGCTCGTCCTGCCCACCCCGCTCGGCGCGAAGCTCAGCGACCTCGGCCCGTAGTGCCGCCAGTTCGTCCTGGCTGGCCGCGGTGGCGGCTCCACCGTCGCTCCCAGCCTTCTGCGTATCGCAGCTACCTCGACCCGACATGGCCCGCATCATCACGACCATCGACAGCGGGCAGGCGGCGATCACAAGGAGGGGCAGCGCCGCCCCGATGAGATTCGGCGCGAATGCGAACACGCCGAGCCCGGCCACGGCGAGGCCCGCGACCACCTTCCAGTTGATGCACATCGTCTTGCAGCCTCCTGTCGTCGTGGCCCGATCCTGATGGTCGGAGCCGCCAGCCTTCGCGCCGTATCCTACCCCACCGGGGGTGGGTATAGGGCTAGATTCTCATCCTGTGGAGGGAGTGGTGATGGAGTGACCTCCCGGTAGCAGCCCCTGCAGGATTCGCACTAACGACCACCGTGAGTGGTGAGAGGGCGAAGAGGGCCGTGGCGCAGGTGATCCGGCGCGGAGAAGCCATAGCGGCCGTGGAGGTTGACCTGATCGTGCTGCAAGGGCGAGAGATGTTCGAGGTCCTCGTCGGCGATGGTGGTCCCTTCGCTCCGTAGGTGCTCGACGGCGTGGTCCATGTAGCCGCTGTTCCACAGCGTGAGGACGTTGGTGACGAGCCCGAGGGCGCCGAGCTGTTGTTCCTGGCCGGGTCGGTAGGCCTGGTAGACGTGGCCTCGGCGACCATGGAAGACGTCCCGGGCGAGCTGGTGGCGGGTCTCCTGGCGGTTGAGCTGCACGAGGATCCGCCGGCGCTGGGCCGGGTTGGTCACGTAGTCGAGGATGGCGATCGTTCGGCTGATGCGCCCGACCTCAGCCAACGCGCTAGCCAGCGTGGTCGGGCCACCGCCGCGCTGGAGGGCCTGGAGACCTCGGACGCGACGGCGGCCTTGGTGTGGAAGGTCCCGGCCACCCGGCACATGTCGTCCCAGGGCACGACCTGAAGCGACGGCGGGCCGGGGACCAGCCCACCCGCCCCATGGACCGGCGCCGCTCCGCGACCTCCCGATGCGGAACTGAACCAGGCCGTCAGAGAGGTGACCCGGTGAAGTCCACAAGGAGAAGCATCCAGGGGCCGCGCATAGCGGAGGGAATGCGGCGTCAGCGACGCCCGGAAAACCTGCTGGTCGCTATCGTTCGGTAATGCAGGGTGCGGCGCAACAAGGCGTGCTCGATGCCGGAGCATCCGCATTGCGAGTGGGCGAATGGCAGCGTGCCCGCTGCTGTTTCGAGGCCGCGCTGGGGGATGGCGAGAGCGCGGAGGGCCGGCTGGGGCTCGGAACCGCCCTGTGGTGGCTGGGCGAGTTCGGTGCGTCACTCCAGGAACGCGAGCGAGCGTTCGTCGGGTTCCGCCACCGGGGGGATCACGGCCAGGCAGCCGTCGTGGCGTTGTGGCTCAGCATCGCCTACCAGGCGGGGTACGCGAACCGGGCGGCGGCGCGCGGGTGGCTGGGGGGCGCTGAACGACTAATCGAACAGCTGGATCTTCCGCCCCTTCGGGGCTGGCTCGTGCTGGTCAAGGCCCACGACGCGACCGATCCCGAGGAGGGTGCCCGTTTGGCGGGGGAGGCGCTGACCGCCGCCGCCCGGCTCGAGGACCGAGACCTGGAGCTGTGTTCGCTCAGCCAGCTGGGCGCGTGCCTGGTCGCGGTGGGCAGAGTCGGCGAGGGCATGGCGCGCCTCGACGAGGCCATGGCCGGCTGCCTGGCCGGAGAGCCAGACGATCTGAGCGTGGTTGTGTTCTGCAGCTGCCACATGCTCCTCGCGTGTGCCAGAACCGGAGACCACACGCGAGCCGTCGAGTGGTGCCGGGTGTCGGAGGCGTTCATCAGCCGCTACGGCTGCCCGTATCTGTTCGCCTGTTGCCGGGCCGTCTACGGCAGGGTGCTGTTCTCGGTGGGCCAGTGGGAGGAGGCCGAGCGGCAGCTCCTCGAGGCGCTGAGGGTCAGCGAGACGCGGTACCGGCCCATCTACGCCGAGGCGGCGGGCACCTTGGCCGAGCTTCGGGTGCGCCAGGGGCGGGTCGAAGAAGCGTGCAAGGTCCTGTCGGGGTTCGAGGACGAGGCTCCCACGACCGTTGCCGTCGCTGTCACTTACCTAGCGAGGGGGGAGCTCGCCGCTGCCGATCGGCGCTCCTGCGACGGCTCGCCCAAGTGGGCACGCACGCGGTCGAGGCGGCGGCATTGCTCGAGGTCTTGGTGGAGGTCCGCCTGTCGCGCCACGATCTCCTCGCCGCCAGCAGCGCCGCCGACGACCTCGCCGCCGTAGCCGCCCTCGGCGGCCGGGAGGCCGATGTGGCACGGGCCCACCTCAGCCACGGCCGCCTTGCACTAGCGGCCGGCGACGTCGACAAGGCGCAGTCCCATCTGGAGTCGGCGCTCGAGGGCTTCGTCCGGCTCGGACTGCCCTTCGAGCGCAGCTGGACACGTCTCGAGCTGTCCAGGGCGAAGGCCACGGCGAATCCGAAGGCCGCCATCGCAGAAGCGCGCGTCGCGCATGAGCAGTTCGAACGCCTGGGGGCGTGCCGCCACGCCGACATGGCGGCTGCCCTGGTCCGGTCACTGGGTGGGCGGCCGACGACCGGTCCGAGAGCCCGCGGTCCCCTGACCGCCCGAGAAGCCGAGGTCTTTCGGCTGCTCGGGCTGGGGCTGTCCAATCCCGAGATCGCGGCACGCCTCTACATCAGTCGCAAGACGGTCGAGCACCACGTCGGCAAAGTCCTGGCCAAGCTCGGGCTGCGCAGTCGAGCAGAGGTGGCGGCACGCGCTGCAGCGGAGGTCCAGGCCGGACGTCCGCTGCCTTACGGGGGCTCCCCGATGCCTTAGCCGCGAAATAGGGGAGATCCCCGATGCTTTCGTGCCGCCATCGGGCAAAGCTCCGTGCTCGGCACCCGCCCTTCCGCTGCGGTTGAGGCGCGGACCTTTCGGCCGGGACTTGCAGGAGTAGGCGATGATCGACCAGGACGCGTTGGAGCACATGGTGCGGTTCCACGGGCACATGTGCGCGGGATTGGCGCTTGGCGCACGCGCCGCCGATATCGCCCTGCGAGAGCTCGGGGTCGGGCCGGGCGACGTCGTCGCCGCGGTGGAGACGCACACCTGCTCCGTCGACGCCATCCAGGCGATGACGGGGTGCACGTTGGGCAACGGGAAGCTCTTCTACCTCGACCACGCCAAGAACGCCTACACCTTCTGGGGCCCCGACGGCGCCGCTGTCCGTGTCCTCGCCCTCCCTGACGACCGGCCCCCGGAGGTCTGGGACCGCTTCGCCCGGGTGCAGTCGGGGCAGGCCAGCCAGGAGGAGCTGGCGGAGTTCTTCGCCTTCCAGCAGGAGTGGAGCAAGGCCATTCTCGAGACTCCTCAGGAACAGCTTTTCCGCGTCGAGCGGGTCGATGAGGCCGCCCCGTCCCGGCCCCCGATCTCAGCACCGGTGGTCTGTGCGGACTGCGGGGAAGCCACGATGAGCGCCTGGGCCCGGGAGGTTGGTGGCCGCCGGCTCTGCCCGCCCTGTACCGAGAAGGCCGGGGCGTTGGGGCGGCTCCGGTGATCATGCCGCGGAGACCGCTGCGGCGGCGAGGCCGAGCGGTGATGGGCCTGCTTGCGCTCGCCCTGGTGGCCGCCGCCTGCGCCGACAGCGATGACACGCCCTCCGCCCCGGCCGGCGCTCCCGCCGGTGAGGAGAAGCCCCGCTACGGGGGCCGGCTGGTCGTGGGCGCAGGCGACCCCGGGATGCTGAACCCCGCCCTCACGCCCTCGGGCACGACCCATCCGGTGACCGGGCAGATCTTCAACGGCCTGGTGCGCCTCGACCGCAGGTTCAACCCGCTTCCCGACCTCGCCCAGAGCTGGACGATCTCGTCCGACGGGAAAACCTACACGTTCAAGCTGGTCCCCGGCGTGCGCTGGCACGACGGCCGGCCCTTCAGCTCTGCCGACGTGAAGTACAGCTTCGAGCAGGTGCTGACCAAGCTGCACTCCCGGACGATCACCCTCGCCCGCGTCATCGAGGGGATCGACACCCCCGACGAGACCACGGTCGTGTTCCGCCTCAGGGAGCGCTACACCCCCTTCCTGCGGTGGCTCGACGAGGACAACGGGGCCATCCTCCCCAGGCACCTCTACGAAGGAACCGACCCCTTGACCAACCCGGCCAACGCCAGGCCCGTCGGCACCGGTCCCTTCAAGTTCGACTCGGCCGTGCCGGGCGATCGCATCACGCTCGTCCGCAACCCTGAGTACTTCAAGAAGGGGCTTCCCTACCTCGACGAGATCGTGTTCCGGATCGTCCCCGCGCCTCCCCAGGCGGTCCAGGCGTTCGAGGCGGGAGAGCTCAACCTGCTCCTCTTCCCCGACCCCGCCCAGGTCGAGCGGCTGAAGGCCAAACCCGGGACGGTGGTCACCGAGGACGGCCGGGAGGGGTTCGCCCGGGTCATCCGCCTGATCCCCAACCTGCGGAAGAAGCCGTTCGACGACCCTCGGGTCCGGAAGGCCATGGCGCACGCTATCGACCGCGACTTCATCGCCCGCACCGCCTATGCCGGCACGCTCAAGGCAGCCACCGGCCCGCTGTCCCAGTTCTTCCCGCCCTTCTACACCGCCGACGTCCCGAAGTACCCGAGAGACCTCAACCGAGCCAGGGCGCTGCTCGACGAGGCGGGGCTGGCGCCCGATCCAGACGGGGTGCGCTTCCGGGCGTCGTTCATCTTCGACCAGCCCTTCGCCCGTGCGGCGGAGATCGTGCGACAGCAGCTGGGGGAGGTGGGCATCGCCCTCGAGCCGCAGATCCTCGACTTCAACGCCTGGGTGA
>JBHENM010000150.1:0-1077 GCA_046262035.1 Acidimicrobiales bacterium
CCGTCCCTACGGGCAGACCTTTGCATCCCCCCTTGACCGCCGTGCCTGTCCTTTGCCCAAGGAACCGCAGACCACGAACAGGAGGAAGCAATGAACACCATCCAGCTCATCGGCCGACTGACCCAGGACCCCGAGCTCCGCCACACCAACACCGGCATGGCCACCACCAAGCTGCGACTGGCCGTACCCCGGCGCAAGCGCAACGGCGGGGAGCAGCCGCCCGTGTATGTCGACGTGGTGGCCTTCGACAAGCAGGCCGAGGCCGTGGCCGAGCACCTGGAGAAGGGCCGGCGGGTCGCCGTCACCGGGCGCCTCGAGTACCGGGAGTGGAAGGACCCCCAGGACAACCCCCACTCCAAGCACGAGGTCATCGCCGACCAGGTCGAGTTCATGGACCCGCCCAAGCAGAACGGCTCGACCCCGACCCAGCCCGCCTACGCCGCCGGCGAGGAGCCCTTCTAGCCCCGGCCCGGAAAGGGGGCGGGCAACGGCGCTCGCCCCCTTTCCCACTCGACCCCAAGGAGGTCGCCTGATGCTCACCGAGCTCGCTCTCACCCACACCTGCGAACGGACCGTCTACTGGGCGGCCGGCGGATACTTCGACGCCCAGGGCCAAGCCCTCACGCACTGCGACGGTTGCGGGGAGTGGCTCGGCACCGCTTTCGTGCGGGCCGAGGAGTCCCACCGGCCCGTCCACGGTGCCAAGCCGAGGTTGCAGCTGCAGGCCAGCTGAGCCCACAAGCTCGACCCCCCAGGGCCCCGGACCAGGTCTCCCCCGCCTGGTACCGGGGCCCTCTTCGCGCGCTCACCGGGCCGTCGTCGCTGGCACCCGGGCCACGCGACAGGTGTGGGCCCTGGGGGGCCCACAGGGGAGGCCGCCGCCGGCCTGCCACCCGCTCGCTCGCCACTCGCAGCCGCCACGACCGCTCCCGGACGCGTCCTGTCTCGATACCGGACGCCAGGCTGGGGGCTGACGCCTATGAGCGGATCGCGCGACGGAATTGCGGCCCGGCAGCCTGTCCGAGCCCGCGCCGCCCCGCGTCCGACCCACCCCCAGGCAGCCGGGAACGTAGCGTT
>JBHENM010000151.1:0-1565 GCA_046262035.1 Acidimicrobiales bacterium
GTAAGTATTCAGGCCCAGTCAGGGACCGGCGGGTAGCCACGGTCCTGTCGTGAAGAGCTGGGCGAGGACGTCGAGCAGGTTCTGGTTTTGCTTGGCGGCCGTCTGCAAGTAGCTGCGGATCCGGGCGAAGTCCTCGGCACCGTGATCACTCTGGAACGTGCCGCTGATCTTCTGCTGGAGCTTGACCATGCGCAGGTCTCGCTCCGATCCGTTGTTGGTGAACGGTATGCGGGTGTCGGTGAGGAACCGCAGGACGTCGGCTTTGTGCTTCGTCATGCGAGTGGCGAGGTTCCATGCCTGGCGCTGGTGCTCCCGCCAGCCACCCCGTCCCCGTCGTCGGGGCGGTGCGCCGGCCGGCAGCCCGGCGAACGCCTGGGCCAGCGCCTCGTCGTAGCGGGCCTCGAAGCCGGCGACGGCAGTCGGCGCCACTGCCGGCTCACCCTTGTCGCGGGCGGCATCGGCGGCAGCCTTGGCCTCGAACAGGCAGGCGTTCATGGCCTTGGTCCACGCCGTCTGGTCCCACACTTCGCCGACGGCGGCCAGGTGGCGGACGAGGTGCGCGTTGCACTGGGCGTGTGAGGCCCCGGCCAGGGTGTCGTAGAGGGCCAGTCCGTCATGGACGATCACGCCCCGGTACTCGGGCAGCACGCCGATGTCGTTGACGGCTTCCTTGCCCCGGCTGCGGTGGCAGACGATGAGGGTCAGTGCTGGGGTGCACAGCACGTGGAACCAGCGCTTGGCCACCCCGACTCGCCCACCGGTCTCGTCCGCGCCGAGGACCGGGGAACGGCCAAGGAGAGTAGAGAGGTGGCCGACGAAGGGAACGAGCGCGGTGCCGGCCTCGGCCACCAGGCCCGACAACCAACCCGTCGACACCGCCACGCCCAGGACGTCGGAGAGCAGCTCGGCGCAGCGACCCACGGGAAGGTGCTGGCGGCAGAGCATGTAGACGGCCAACGCCCGAAGCCGCGGCCCGTAACAGGCCGGGGCGGTGGCCTCGGGCGGGAAGGCACCGGTGGTGCTCCGCCCGCACGAACAACGCCGGCGCTCGGCGGTGTGCTCGGTGACGAACGGCGTCGGCTCGGGGATGTCGAAGACCTGGCGGGACTCGGCGCCCACCACCTCGGCGTCGGCCAGGCTGGCGCCGCACCCACAACATCCCTGCGGGACATGGCGCACCCGCACGTCGGGATCGGCCACCGGCGACAGTCGATGGCCCTCGTCGCCGGGCTGCTTGCCCCGCCGGCGCCCGGCGCCCTTGGGCTTGGCCTCGGCCCGCTGGGCCCGTCGCTTCTGGGTGTCGCCCGCAGGCGGCTTCGAGGAGTTCGCCGAGTCGCGGGACGCGTCGGCCTCAAGCCGTTCGACGCGGGCCATCAACAGCTCGATCATCGACGCCTGCGTCGTCACCAGCTCGACCAGTTCCGCTCGCGGGAGCGCCTCGAGCTCCTCAGCCGTGAAGACCCGCCCGGATCCGTCCATGGGCACGGTCTATACGACCGCGCGCGCTCAGTGGTGGATCTTCGCTCTCCGCGCGAATCCCGGGATCAGGCGGTCTGAATGCTTAC
>JBHENM010000152.1:0-10310 GCA_046262035.1 Acidimicrobiales bacterium
GTCCTTCGCCCACGTCGCCCTCACCCGGGGCGGGCGTGTTCGACTTGACGAGCGCCTCTCCCTCGCCGACACCGGCTCCCCCACCTTCTTCTTCAACAACGCGTTCCTGCTCCGGCCGCCTGTACACGAGCCGTTCGACGCCGTCCTCCGCGAAGTCGAGACCTTCTTCGACTCCCGCCCCGGCGGTGGCGTCCTGCTCTTCAGCCCGTGGCCGACGGGCGTGGCCACACGCCCGGGTTGGGAGCTGACGGGCCATCCGCCGGTCATGTTCCGCCCTCCTGGCGGCGAGCCCCCGCCTCCGTCCGCCGGCCTGCGCATCCAAGAGGTGACCGACGACGAGCTCCTCTCCGCCTTCGAGAGCGTGCTCGTCGCGGGGTTCCCGATGGATGACGTGCGTCCTGCCACGCCCGGATGCCTTCTGGACGGGCGAGTCCTGGAGGACGGCGCCTTCCGCTGCTGGATCGGCTCCGTCGATGGCCGTCCGGTGGCCGCCGCCGCGGCCCACATCGGTCCCGATGTCGTGACCGTGGACTGGGTCACGACACTGGAGGAATTCCGCGGCCGGGGTTACGGCGCGGCCGTCACGTGGGCGGCCGTGCGAGCGGAGCCCCGCCTTCCGGCGGTGCTCATCGCCAGCGACCCTGGCCGCCCCGTGTACGAGCGCATGGGCTTCCTCGCCCTGGTGAGGCTCACCGCCTGGATACGGGCCGAGCGCGGGCTCGGGCCCGGGGCCTGACCGACCGGTCCGGAATTCTTCACCGTGCGCGCCTGTTCTCGCCTGATGAGGAGAGGAGACCTCCCATGGCGATCACCCGACTGAATCACGCCGTGCTCTACGTCCGGGATGCCCAACAGAGCGCCGCGTTCTACAGCGACGTTCTCGGCTTCAAGCGCCTCCCCATCGGCCCCGCGGGGTGGAACGGCGCCGTGTTCCTCCAGGCGCCGGCCTCGACCAACGATCACGACCTCGGGCTCTTCTCGGTCGGCGAAGGCGCCGGGCCCTCCGAGGCCGGCCAGCGGACCGTCGGCCTCTATCACCTGGCATGGGAAGTCGACACCCTCGACGAGCTGGAGCGGCTATCGGGCCTGCTCTCACAGCGGGGGGCCCTGGTCGGCGCCAGCGATCACGGCAGCACCAAGAGTCTCTACGGCCGGGACCCCGACGGCATCGAGTTCGAGATCGCCTGGATCGTCCCCGCCGACCAACTCGACGAGGAGGCCAGGTCCGGCCGGGCGACCATCCGCCCCCTCGACCTGGCCCGGGAGAAGGACCGTTACGGCGCCACCACCCGGGGAGGTGTCGGCGTCTCGACGCCTGCTTAGGCGCCGAGGAGCAGGCTCTCGATCAGGGTCTGCAGGGCGCGCGACTCCTCGGCCGCGTTCCCGGACAGGTGGATCTGGGGATCGCTCTCCACCTCGGCCGAGACGATCCGCCACCCGCTCAGCTCGCGCCGGAAGCGCACCGAGTAGATGCCGGCGCCGGTGTCCCTGCGATGGATGCTCAGCCGGTCCCCTTCCACGAAGGCGAACCACGGGTCGTCGGGGCTCTGCGGGACATGGCCCCGCCGGATCCGGTCCCATTCGGCGTCGGACCACGTCCGGCGAGGGTTGGGGACGTTGGTCGGCGAGTTGGTGGGCACGTGCTCCCAGGAGTCTGCCGTGGCCGGTTCTTGGCTGTCGCTCATCCCGCCAGGATCTCAGGTGTGGCGCAGGCGGACACGAAATGGGGTACCAGCCCGCTCCACCCGCCCTGGTTCGCCTCCCGCCACCGCGGCCCGTCGGCCCCGAGGCGTTCCCAACCGCGATGCTCGATCTCGACGCGGGTGGCCTGACCCAGATCGGCGAAGCGGATGATGACGTCGGTGGCGTCGGCCCGGTCCCGCCTCAGATGCCACAGGTAACTCAGCTGACGGGGCGGGTCCCAGTCCGTGATCTCGCCCCACTCGAACTCCTCCCCGCCCGGAGTGCGCTCGAAGATGCGCCCGTCCACCCGCGGTTCGAACACCACTTCGAGACCCGCCTCCCCGCTCACCGAGTGACCCGCCGGCCACCAGCGAGACGTCTTGGCCGTCCAGACGGCGAAGGCGTGCTCCGCCGAGCATTCCACCTCGAACGCCAACCGGAGCGGGTCGATCACCGGCTTTCCGACTCGGGCTCGGTGTTGGCGGCCAGGATTCGGAACCGGGCCGCCCCTTCACCCCACACCTGCTCCAGGTAGAGCCGCACCGCCTCAACACCCTCGTCGTGCAACCGGTAGATCCGGCGGGTGCCGACGGGATCCTCGACCACCAATCCGGCGCCCTTCAGGAGGCGCAGGTGCCGGGAGACCGCAGGACGGCTGATCGGCAGGGCGTCCGCTATCCCCCGCACCGAGCGCCCCCCGGACCCGAGCAGCTCCACGATGGCCCGGCGGTTGGGGTCGCCGAGGGCACCGAACGGGTCCCCCGCCAGCTCCGGCGTCACAGCCCAACGGTAGCAGAATGGGGTAACTATACCGTCACTGTAGAAGCCGCTGGTAGACTGGCATTCCTTGACAGGGCGGCTGCGGACGGCGAGCGGTGAAGGCTGAGCGCTCAGATGCCGGTGAGCGAGATGAAGGCCGACATGTCGAGGATCTCGGTTGGCGGCCAACTCAAGTCCCCCGGAGTGTGATTTGGCCAGCAAGTCAGGAGGGCCGGATCGTCGGCTGGGATCAGAAGCTTCAACGCCCGATCCGCTCCAGGGTCAGCTTCAAACACGATCCGAATGAACAGGTACCCGAAGGCGAAGGCGATAGAGGCGAAGCGATCCTTCGCTCCGTCCGCTCCGGGGTTCTCGACGTGCACTACCTCGAAGGGAAGCGCCGAGCCTTGGGGTGGTGGCGTAAACGCTCCGATAGCGACAAGCGAGCTGTTCAGTGGTTGAAATACGCCGTAGAAGTCGTGCGCAAGGTAGGCCGATAAGTGACGGTTCGGGTAATAAGCATCCAGCGTTATGGCGCGCAACTGGCACCACGCTGCTATAAGTCGCTGGTCCGGTTCAGACAAGACGGCCTGCTCACCTCTAATCAAGGGAAGGACCGTTGGCTTGACCGCAGTTTCAAGTCGAGACATCCAGCGCGTGTTACACCTCAGGCACACCTCGCGAAGTTTGACGGAGCCATGCGAGCCGTAAACGGATGTCCGCTTCCTAACGGGCTGGCCCTCGCTGAAGGAGACGTTGGTCCGTTCGAACGGACCAACGCCACCGAGTTCGCGAGAAAGCCATGTCGGGATCACGTCCTCGCGGGAGCGTGCGCCTCGTTCGCCACAAAAAATGCATGTAATGCGCTTCGGCTTTCCCACCGACTTAGGATGGAGTCATGGATCAGGACGACGAGCCAACCCAGGAGACGCCAGCCGGCCACCCGATCCCGGTGCCGACTCGTGAAGAGGTGCTTCGTGACTTGGAGAAGGTCGCGAAGCCTAAGCCGTCAGGCAAGTGGAGCCGCCCGAAGGAGTAGCAAGAGGAACTGGGCGCGGCCGTCGTCGCGCCGGTTGTACCGCCACACGTACTCGTTCAGGTATCCCTGTAGGTACTTCGCCGAGACGGCGTGGTGCGTCCCGCCGATTCCACGCTTCACTAGCGACCAGAACCCTTCGATGGTGTTCGTGTGAACGTCACCTTCGACGTAGACCTTGGCCGCGTGGTGGATTCGCTTGTGGTCGTATCCGCCCTTTTTGGCGATACCGACATAGGCGGGAGCCTCGTCGGAGTAGATGACCGAACCATCCAGCACCCGAGCCTCAACATGTGCGCCCAACGTCGCACCCTGAGTGCTAAGGACGACGTAGGCCGACACCTTCCCGCCGCGCTGAACCATCCCGAACACAGGGGTCTTCTTCTTGTCGGCCCACTTCTGAGCCGCCGAATAGCGCTCGCCTTTGTTGGCGATGTGCGACCACTGGTGACGGTCCTTGGCGCGAGGCTTGCCGCCGACGTACATCTCGTCCATCTCCACGTCGCCCGACAGCAGCCCGGAGTCGTCCTGCTCCATGAGTTCATTGCGGATCAGGTGGAACATTCTCCATGCCGTCTTGTAGGTGACGCCCAACTCTCGCTCAAGCTGCTTGGCGGAAATCCCGCAGCGAGTGCTGGTCATCAGGTACATCGCGTAGAACCAAAGGTGCAGGGACGTAGACGACTTCTCAAAGATCGTCCCCGCCAGCGGGTGAACGTGGTGACCGCAACCCGTACACGTCCACGACGTGTTGCGGGCCTTCATGGTGTACTTCTTGAACGACCGCGTGATGTCGCACTTCGGGCACACGGCGTGCGTGCCATCCGGCGAGAAGCGCGTCCGCCAAAGCCACTCAATACAAGTGGCGTCGTCGGGAAAGTCCTGCTGAAACTCCATGAGGGAGTAGAGCGACTCCGACGAGCCAGCACGCTTGGGGTTGTTCCGATCCACCGGAGGCATGTAGCCAGTGTATAAACCGGAGCTTAGACAGTCAAGGGATAATTACCCAGAATGGTTACCGTAGGCTGGGAGACGCCCGGTGTCCGGCGTGCCGGCGAAGCGAAGGAGCGTGCCATGAAGTCCTATGAAGCCTCGGCCGTGATCGAAGCCGGCCCCGACACCATATGGGCCATCCTGACCGACGCCGACCGCTACTCCCGTTGGGATTCGGGGGTGGAGAGGGTGGAGGGCCGGATCGCCCCAGGCGAGAAGATCAAGGTGTTCGCCAAGGTCAATCCCAAGCGGGCCTCCCCGGTGACGGTGACCGACTTCGCGCTCGGTCAGCTGATGACGTGGACGGGCGGGATGCCGCTGGGCCTGTTCAAAGGGGTGCGCACCTTTACCCTCTCTCCCGAGGGCCAAGGCACCACCCGGTTCCTCATGCGGGAGGAGTACACCGGCCCCCTCCTGCCCCTGATCTGGCGTTCCATGCCCGACCTGGGCCCCTCCTTCGACCAGTTCGCAGCCGGGCTCAAGGCCCGGGCCGAGAACGGAGCCTAAGAGTCAGGCCTCCTCCACCCCGAGGATGATGCGGGGCTGGCGGGCCGGGTCGAGCCACACCATGACCTCCCGAAGCTGGTCGACGGGCAGGGAGACGCAGCCCGCGGTCGGCTCGCCCGTCGATGCGTGGAGGAAGATCGCGCTGCCGAGGCCGGGAGTCCGGGCTGAGTTGTAGGCGATGACGGCGGCGTGCTCGTAGGCCGTGGGTTGGTACATCTCCTCCGGGTCCTCCCCCACGTCCTGGACGTTCTCGTCGACCCACGTGTTGTACAGCGGGCTGGAGGGGTCGTCGTCCCACACAATTGACTCGCTGGTCACCTGCCGGTACGGGAAACGCACCCCGGGATCGCGGCCAACGCCGAGGAAGAAGTCGAAGCCGTACACGCCCGAGGGGGTCCGGCCGTCGCCCTCGAACTTGGCCTCCGGCGGGGCGAAGCCGTTGTAGCCGACGTAGGCGTCGAACGGCCCGTGCACCAGGCGCCACCCCTCCGGAGAACGCTCGTAGGCAGACAAGACGGCGGAGGTGTCCCCGTAATCCGATGCGGTGACGACCACGGCCTGACCCGAGCTCCCGACTCGGTCGAGCTGCACCGGCCACGCCGTGCCCGGCGCCGCCTCAGGAGCAGCGTCGGCAGGCGAAGTCGAAGCCGCCGCCGGCGTCGTTCCGGTGGTCGGGGGCACCGTGGCCGGCGGGGCCACCGTCTCGACCCCGGTAGTGACGCTCGTCGTCGCGCCCACGGCGGACGTCGGCGGCTGGCTGACGGGAGAGCCCGCCCCGGCACGAGGGGAGTCCGCTCCCGACCCGCACGCGGCCAGCAGAGAAGCCAGGGCCACCGTCACCCACCACCCGGGCCTGGGTCCGGCCACAGCTCGGGAGGCCCGCACGGGACAACGATACGCACGGGGTCGGCGGTAGGGTCCCGGATGGCGGCGGAGGGAACACCCCGGGGTTGGTACACCGATCCCTGGAAACAGGGTGACCTGCGCTGGTGGGACGGCAACACGTGGACCGGTCACTTCGTCTCCTCCATGCCGCGGTCCGCACCCGCCCTTCAGGAGGAGACCATCGCCGCGCGCCGGGCCCGGATTGCGCTGCTGGTGGCCATTCCTACGGGAATCCTCATGAACGTCGGGTTCCACTTCGCCATCGACGACATCCGCCGGTTCATTCGTGAGTTCGACGCGGTCGGGGGCTCCTCCACCTGGGAGTTCGACCGTTCGCCGTTCTACCTCCTGAGCCAGGTGGCCAATCTGGCCCAGATCGTGATCGGCGTCCTCTTCCTGATGTGGTTCCACCAGTCCGCGGTCAACGCCCGCGCCGTCGGGCTTCCGGCGCGGCGGCAGCCGGGGACTGGGGTGGCCGGGTTCCTGATCCCCGTCCTCAACCTCTGGTGGCCGTACCAGTCGACGTGCGACCTGTTCCCACCCGGCCATCCGGCCCGGCGACGCGTGCTGCGCTGGTTCCTCCTGTGGGTCGTCGGCGGGTTCGTATCCGCGGCGGCCATGGTCATAGGCGGCCTCACCGACGGGTGGACGGGCTGGCTGTACCTCATCGTTCCCCTGGTGCAACTGCCCCTCGCCGCTCTCACCGCCCGCGAGGTCATCAGCGAGGCGGTGGAGGTCCACGCCTCCCTTGCCGGCACCAGCCGCTAACGCCGGTGCTCCCGCGCCGCGACCCGCCTATCCTCTCGTGCAGTGCCCCTTTTCCGCCGGCGGAACGGGCGTGCGGAACCGGCGCCGGCCGGTCCCGTGGGTCGCGACGAGATTGCCCGGCGGCTGCTTTCGGCAGCGCCGGGCGCTGGTTCACGCCTGGCCGACAACCTGCTTCCTGCGGTCCGTTACGCCACCCGCCCCGAGCCTGACGCAGCCATCGACGTCGGTCAGAGCAAGTTCGGGGGGGCTGCGGATCTTCCCGTCGGCACTCCTTGGCCGTCGTGGACAAAACCCGATGGCCAGCGGCGGACCCTCCAGTTCTTCGCCCAGCTCGACCTGGCGGAAGCGGCCGCGGCCGCTCCTGCGGACCTCGGGCTCCGGACCGAAGGGCAGCTATCCTTCTTCGCCGACTTCGGCGTCGACGACGACGGCATCCTGGGGCTCTACCCGTGGGAGCGGGAGGGGTCGACCGTCCTCTACTCCCCGCCGGACGTCCAGCTGGCCCGGTGCTCGCTGCGCATGGCGCCCCTCTGCTCGGCCCAGCTCCTTCCTCTCAGCGCCTGGACGTGGCCTACGCCGTCGATCGCAGGGGTCGAGGTCACCGACGCCGAGTACGAGACCCTCGACGCCCTCGATCAGGAGCTGCACGCCGGCCTGGGGGCGGCTCTGCCCGAGCACTGGAACGTGACGGGCCGGCACCAGCTCGGCGGCCACGCCCGCTACATCCAGCACCCGGTCGAGGAGGAGGTCGTCCAGGCGGTGGCCGGCTGCTTCACCGGTGGAGGTTTCGACAGCGCCGCCTGGGAGCGGTCTCGCCCCGCGGTGCGCGAATGGCGGATGGTCCTGCAGTTGGACTCCGACGACACCCTCGAGGCCATGTGGGGCGACGTCGGCACCATCTGGTGGGCAGCCCGCTACGACGACATCGCCGCCCGCAGGTGGGACGCAGGCATGTTCAACTTCCAGTGCTCCTAGGACGCTGTTGAATGAGGCCTAGAGGCGGGCGCCCTCAGGTGGTACCGGCTGGTTCCCGGCGCTCGACCGGTGCGGGGGCCGAGGACTCGTCGTCCCGCCGCCGCCGGAGGCCGACCACCAGGAGGATGAGGCCGACGGCGGCCACCCCGATGAACGCGGCGATGACGTAGCCCGCCGCCGAGGAACCGGACGAACCCAGCACTTCGAACTGAGCCGCTCGGGTGAAGATGTCCTGGCCCTCGGTCAGCGAGTCTGCCAGCCGGGTGTCGTCCCACCCGAGAAGGGTAAGCTCATCCGTGGCCGCCATTCCCGGAGGCTGGCGGATGTCGTACCCGTTGCTCCAAACGCCCAGCTTACGGTTGATGGAGCGATCCGTCACCCGCACGTTCTTCGACCACGTAGCCCCGTTGTCGGTGGACGTCGACATGTACACGTCGTTGACGAACGTGCCCGGGTCGTTGCGGAAGTCCCACCAGGTGGCATCGAGCCGGCCGTCGGGAGCAACGCTCAGGTTGGGAGTGACCTGCACCCGGAGTTGGGTGGGGTCGTCGTCGTTCAGCTTGGTGGGTGAGTCGAAGGTCCGGCCGCCGTTGGTCGAGCGCTGGTAGTAGATGTCCCGGTCGGCCGACCGCTCGGTCTGATCAGGCTTGTCCTCGTAGACCATGTGCAGCGATCCCTGGGCACCGCCCTCCGGGCTCCACTTGAGGATCTGCACTCCCTCGTTGTGCTTCAGCGGCTCTCCGACCTCGGTGAAGGTGAAGGTCTTGCCCCGGTCGGTGGACTTGGCCAGCAACATCGGCAGCGCGGGCGCGGCCGCCGTTGGCGGGAAGGCCGCCGGAGCCGCGCCCGGGTACAGCACGTAGAGCGTCCCCTGGTCGTCCAAGGCCAGCGAGGGAGCGGTGAACCCCATACCGATAGGAAGGTCGGCGCCGTCCGTCCCCTTCACCGTCGTCTTGTAGAAGGAGCTCACGTCGACCGGCTCGCCGAACGTCTTCCCGCCGTCGGTCGAAACCGCCACCAGGGGCGGACGGAGGGCCCGCAGCCCGCCGGGCAGGGGCGGGGCCAGCGGGTAGCTCGCCCGCCAGCCCACGTAGACGATGTCGTCGCTGGCGCTCTCGGCGTCGACGGCCAGCGACGCCACGGCGCTGTGGCTCTCGGTCTGCGGTCCGGTCTTGCCGCGCGCGTCGCGGACGACGGTGCTGGTCCAGCTTTCCCCGAGGTTGTCGGAGCGGCCCAGGACGACACTCACGCTGCCTCCCGGCCCTCCGTCCTGGGCGTCCCAGCCCGAGGCCGCGTAGTAGAGGCGGCTGTCCCGTCCCCAGGCCATGGGGGTCTGGGTGAGCATGCCTGAGCTCGTCGAGCAGAACGGATATGACTTGGGCGACGGGGTTTCGTCCATGATCCGCCAGGACTGCCCGCTGTCGTCGCTTCTCAGCAACCGGCACACCCGGCTTCGCAGCTCGGCCGTAGCGGCGAACACGCGGGAGTCGTTCTCGGGGTCGACGAGCAGGTAGGGCGCCGTGTAAGTGCGAGCCGGAGCCAGGTCGGCCAGGGTGGCCTGCACGGGACGGGTCAGTCGGGGGCCCTTCGCCTCCGCAGCCGCTCCCGCCACCCCCTGGGCGGCGCAAAGCGCCAAGGCCGCCGCCGCTGCCATCCTCGTCTTCAGCGTTCTCCTCATAGTCCGCACCCGCCCTAGCGCCCGGTCACACGTTCGGCACGGGCCCCGGGCTCCCTGCGGGTGCTCATCACCGCGGCCACTCCCGCCACGAGGGCAGCGAGGCCGGCGGCGCCCAGCCCGACCAGTACGAACGACCCGAAGCTCGGCGAGTCCTCCCGGGCCAGGTTCGCCACCCCCGGGTCACCGGCCTGCTCGACCGGGGCCCCCACGATGGGCGAGCCACCGGCGCCCACCACCTCGATGGCAGCGCGGGCGGGGACGCCCCGGATGTGACCCTCGGTGGGAGCCAGCACCTGGGTGGCCCACAGGTAGTAGGTGCCGGGAGCGGTGTTCTCCGGGATCCGTACCGTCCCGGGGCCCCATGGGGCATAGGCCTCGTTGGTCGGCTGGAAGGACCCCAGCACCGGCCCGTCGGGCGAGTTGAAGCGGACCTCCACCGGGTTGGTGAACCCGTAACCCCGGGTGCCGACGACCGACACCTCCTCGCCGGCCCGCATCCTCGAGGGGTTCACGTTCAGCTGGGGCACGTGGGGCGCCCACGCCGGGCCCGCCGTACCCAGAACCACGGCCACGACCGCGAAAACGGCCAGGGACAGTTTTCCCACCGGCTTTCCGTACTTTCCCACCTGCACGGCTCCTTCCGCTCTCCGACGGCCCGCCGTCGACGTCATTCTACGGTCCGACAAGCCCGTTTGGGGGTGCTAGCACGCTCGAGGAGTGAAGGCTGCACCCCTCCGAAATCGTAGAGCCAGCACGGTTCCCCTCCGGCCGCCCGTCCAACAGACTGGCTCGGCCGATCCATCGGCGGACCTGAATCAGGGGGGTTTCAGAATGTCTTCGCAGAGCCTTGGTGGTCGTCGGACGGGTGGGGCTTTTCCGGGCACGCGTCCGATCCGCCTCCTTCTCAGCGTCCTTGTCGCGGCGCTCGTCCTGCCCGCGGTCGCCCTGAGTGCCACGCCGGCCGCGGCCTACGACGTGTGTGACGACGACGCATCCTGCGTGCACGAATACATCTCCGAACAGGCC
>JBHENM010000153.1:0-8632 GCA_046262035.1 Acidimicrobiales bacterium
ACGGCGCTCTCGGCTACCTCACCGCGCAGCGGGCGACCGGCGCCGGACACGAGGCCTTCCACGCCGCCAAAGGGAGCCTGGTCGGTCCGTTCGCGCTGGCCGAGGCGGCGGGTTACATCACGGGTCCTGTGGCCGCGGCCAGGACGCTGGCACCAGGCTTGGCGCGTCGCCTGACGGGACTGACGACGCGCCGAGTCGCCCCCCCGCAGACACGACCGGCTGTCGAGGCGGAACAGGACGACGGCTCCGGATTGGCGCTCGAGGAGCGGGCCTCGTTCGCCGAGACCATCGTCCGGACCGTGGGCTTGACCCGCTTCGCCCGGCTCATCGTGTTCTGCGGGCACGGCAGCCACAACGTCAACAACCCGCACGCATCCTCCTATGACTGCGGCGCGTGCGGCGGCGCCCCCGGTGGTCCGAGCGCCCGAGTGGCAGTGGCCATCCTCAACGACCCCGGGGTCCGTGCCGGCCTCAATCAGCAAGGCATCATGGTGCCCGACGACACCGTCTTCGTCGCCGCCCAGCACGACACCGTCTCCGACGTCGTGACCGTTCTCGACCGCGAGGCTGTGCCGGACACCCACGAACGGCTGGTCACGGCCTTCGAGCGCGACGTCGCGGTGGCCGGTGAACGGCTCGCTCGCGAGCGCGCCGGGCGGCTCCCGGGAGATCCGCAGAAGGTCCGGGTCCGTGGGCACGACTGGGCGCAGGTGCGTCCCGAGTGGGGGCTCGCGGGCAATGCTGCGTTCGTTGTCGGGCCCCGTTCGATCACGGCCGGACTCGACTTGGCTTGTCGCGTGTTCCTGCACGCCTACGATGCCGAGGGCGATGACGACGGCAGCGCCCTGGAGACGATCATGACCGCGCCGCTCGTCGTCGGCCAGTGGATCTCCGCTCAGTACTACTTCTCGGCGGTCGACCCCGACCAGTTCGGCGCGGGAGACAAGACGCTGCACAACCCGGTGGGCGGCATCGGCGTCGTCCTCGGCGAGGGCGGCGACCTCCAGGTCGGCGTCCCGGCGCAGGCGGTGGGCGTTGGAGACCGTCGCATGCATGAACCGCTGCGCCTGCTCGCGGTCGTCCAGGCGCCCCTCGAGCGCACCGAGGCGATCATCCAGCGCAACCAGGGGCTCCAAGAACTGATCGGCGGGAAGTGGATCACCGTGGCCGGCCGTTCGCACGGGGACGAGCACTGGTCCATCCGCAGCCCGGGCGGCACGTGGATGACGTGGCGTCCCGCCGACGACAGCGTGGATCACGCAAAGGCATCGCTGGAGGTTCGATGAGCTGGGAAGGCCTGGCTCCCATGGCCAAGATCGAAGTCGTCATCCACGGCGACCAGGTCCCAGCCGTGCGAGATCTCTTCATCGAAGCCGGCGCCACCGGCTACGCGACTGCGACCTGGCCGACCTGCGAAGCGCATTGCGGCCGCCGTGGAGGCGTCGAAGAGCTCCCTCACTGACCTCTACGGCGTGGGGCCGATCGTGGCCGCACACGTCATCGGCTACACCGGTGACGTCCTGCGCTTCCCCTCCGCCGGCCACTCCGCCCTACAACACCACGGCCCCGATCGAGGCCTCGAGCGGCCCGAGGACCCGGCACCGGCTGAATCCGCGGGGCATCCGCCAATCAACCACGCTATGTACATGATCGCCGTGACCCAGGTCCGCAGTGACACGCCGGGACGGGCCTACTACCTCCGCAAGCGGGCGGAGGGGAAGAGCCGCAAGGAGGCGATGCGGGCGCTCAGCGTCCCGCCGCGTGGTGGGCGATCCCGAAGCCCTCTTGGCGGGCGTCTTCGAACGGCTGTGCGGGCACGGGGCGAACGCCGCGTGGCTCGGGGGCTGGATGCGGGCAGAACAGTGCGCCCGCCAGGCGCTCGACGGCGTCCTGGACTCCTGGGAGGACGTGTTCGAGGGCCGGGTTGTACGGGACGTGGTGGCGTCTACGGCATCCCCGCCCAGCGGGTCACCCGCGCCGCCGACATCGTTCCCGCCGTCCAGGAAGCCATGGCTGCGGGAGGGGTCCGCCTGGTCGTCGTCCCCTCTGATCGCGCCGAGAACGTGCTCCGGCACCGGGAGGCGTGGGCCGCGGTGGCGGAAGCGGTCGAAGCGCGCCGGCCTCGTCTGACGCCGGGTCAACGCCTAGGCGAAGACCTCCTTGAGGAACTCGAGAGCGGCGGGGCGGTTCTCCTCCCACGTCGGCTGGATCTGGTCGGGCGGGAGGACGAAGCCGCCCAGGACGTGGCTGGCCGGGCGCAGCTCGATGGTGAACGAGAGGATCCCGTACTCGCCGTAGGTCCAGTCGGTGGTGTCCCCTGCCGTCGGATACAGCTTGGACGACTGCTGCGCCGTGTACGACACGCCGTGCACCCCTCTGATGGCGCGCTGCATACGGGTCGCCAGGCTCGACATCCGCTGGCGGTCCTGGAGGTCGCGGACGGGCGTCGACGTGTAGCCCCACGGGTAGAGGACGAGCTGCGAGTAGCTGTGGTAGCTGATCACCCCCTGGAAGAGCTGCTGGGCCACGAGGTCGCGCACGGCCCTGGTCTCGGGCTCGGAAAACGCACGGGGCCCCACGTAGGTCTCGTCGCTCGGCACGTGGCTCGACGTGTTGATGTTGAGGACTCCCCACATGTAGCCGTAGTTGCGGTTGGGGTCGACGCCGATGCTTCCGTCCGGGTTGCGGCGACGGTTCTTCCGCCACAGCCGGTCCTGGGTCCGGGAGAACTCGTGACCGTCAGGGTTCACCATGGGCGTGACCCAGATCTCGCCTTGCGTCAGCCACGTCTTGATCGGGTTGCGGTTGGCGTTGGTGACAAGGTGCGCGGCCAAGAGGTACGGGACCTCAACCGCGATCCACTCCCGGGCGTGGTGGCAGCCGGTGAACAGGGCCTTGCGGGTGCTGCCTCGGCGGTCCCCGATGCGCAGGGCCCAGATCGGCCGGTTCTCGAGGCTCCGCCCGATCTCCCGGAGCTCGGCGATCTCCGGGTGAGCCTCGGCCAGGCTGCGGAGGTCGTTCTCCAGCGTTTCCGCCGAGTGGTAGCCGGCGACTACCTCCTGGGTCAGGTCGGTCACCGCGAAGCGCGAGAGGTAACTCTCGGTCGAATCCAGCTGCTCGACGCCGAAGCCCATCTGCTCCAGCCGTTCCGCCTGTGCCTCCGACGCTCGCAGGACGAGATGCTCGGCTCCCGTCTCCCAGACGTCGAGGCCCAAGGGGGCCGTCACCAGTTGTGTCAGCGCCAGGGCCCCATCGGGGGATGTCACTCGCAGGATCACCGTCATTGCCGCCTCCCGGGATCGTCTCGTTCTGTTTCGTCGCCCGCCGCCGGCCGCCAGCCGGCTAGATAGTCCGCCACCGTCGACAGCCGCTCGACGTGGGCCAGCCGCCGCCGCTCCAGCTCCGACAGCTGCGCGTCGGTCGCGGCCACCAGGAGGGTGTCGGGCCCCCGTTCCCAGACATCGAGGCCCAACGGCATGGCCAGGAGGGCGTCCAGGTCTCCCGACCCGGCCGGCCTGACTCGTGCCACCCAGCGCGAGCTGTCCCTAGCCACGCGATCTGACCACTGAGGTGCCCGCCGTTCGTCCCAACCGACCGCTCAGACGGCCTGACTGAGACTCGGAGCCTCGGCCACCACGTGGGTGACGGGACCGTCGAAGACCCGTCGGGCCCGATGGGGGAGATCCTGCCGCAGCCAGCGCGAGATACCGGGCGGCAGCGTCACCACGATGATCTCGTCGACCGGACCGCGGTTGAGCACGTCGGCGATGGCGTCCCCCGGGCGCTCGTCCCCCACCTCTCCCTCCGCCTCCACGCCCTGGGCCCGGAGCCGTTCCAGGGCTTCCGTCAGCCGGCGCTGGGCGATGGCGCGATCGGCGCCTTCGCTCCAGACCAGCTGGTGGCGGGAGTGGGTCGCCGGAACGAGCACATGGAAGGAGCACGGACCGGCGGCGAGGCATTGACGGAGCTTCTCGGCCAGACGCTCGCTGGCGAGCGTCTGGTTGGCCACGACCAGGAAACGGCGCATGGCCTCACCTCCTCAGTTGGGGCCATCGTACGCCCGCGCCCCCCGATTTGGGAATGGGCGGTGCTCGGCGCCGGAAGCCCTCAGACCCGCACCAGCGCCCGGAGCATGGGCTCGAGCTTGGCCTGGGTCTCGGCCCACTCGGCGTCGGGATCCGACCCGGCGACGATCCCCGCTCCGGCCGAGAGGACGGCCCGGCGACCGTCGACCGACGCGCAGCGGAGAGCCACGGCCCAGTCGCCGTCGCCCCGGCTGTCCACCCATCCCACGGGACCGGCGTAGAGGCCGCGGTCGAACCCTTCCAGCTCGGCGATGGTGGCCAGAGCCACGTCCCGGGGCTGGCCTCCTACGGCCGGCGTGGGGTGAAGGTGGCCGGCCAGGGCCAGGGCCGACGGCGGGGGGGAGCGCAGGCGTCCGGCCACCGACGTCGCCAGGTGGGTCACGGACGAGAGCCCGACCACCTGGGGGCCGTTCACGGAGATGCTGCGGCAGAGCGGGTCCAGTCGCCGGCGCACGTCCTCCACCACGAAGCGATGCTCGTCCAGCTCCTTGGGCGACGACCGGAGGGCCGACGTGAGCCGGCGGTCGTCGGCCGAACTGCCTCCGCGCTCCACGCTGCCGGCCATGGGCCGGGACCACACCCGGCCTCCCCGGCGGCGCACCAGGAGCTCGGGGCTGGCCCCGACGAAACCGTCGATGGCGAACGTGAAGCACGACGGGTGAGCCCGCCGGAGACGGTCGACGACTACCGGCAACGAGAACGGCTGATCACCCCACACCACCACCCGCCGGGCCAGGACGACCTTGCTCAGGGTGCCGGCCCCGATGCGCTCCAAGGCCCGACGGACGGACGCGTTCCAGGCCAGCCGGCCACCATCGGCCTCGACCACGAAGCTGGTGGGCTCGAGTGCGGCCCCCCTGAGGCGTTCGCCGGCGGGGCTCGAGCCTGGGCCCGAGCGGCCCTCTGAGCGGAATGGTGGGCGGGACGAAGGGCTGACCTCCGTCACCCACGCCTGTCCCTCGGGCGTTCGCCCGACGACGCGGGCGGGAATCACCAGCTCACCCTCCTGCTGGTTGAGGAACGGGAGGGCTCCGACCGCCACCGGGCCGGTTCCGGGAAGGGCGAGGGGGTCGTCCACTTCGATCCCCCCGAGCACGGCGGCCACGTGTTCGGCGGCCAGCGCGATCCGCTGCGAACCGGCCGTCAGCGGTATGCGGGCGGCGACGCCGGACGTGGCGATCCCGGCGCCCTCGTGCAGCCAGACCACGCCGCCGGCCCCGAGCCCGCTGAGCGGGTCGGTCCCTTCGGGGAGGGCGCGGGTGACGCTGGTGAGGTCGACGGACGCCGGATGGGCGGCCGTCATCGGCGCGTCCCGGTGAGCAGCTGGGAGATGCCCAGGGACATCGGTGTCCGGCAGGCGTTGGGAAACCCGGCGCCGCTGAGCATGGCCATGAGCTCGGGCTCGGCCGGCAGGTACGCCACCGACTTCGGTAGGTACCGGTAGGCGGCGCCGTCGGAAAGCAGTCCACCGACCAGCGGCACCACCCGCCCGAAGTACACGGAGTGGCCGAACCGGAGCACCGGATGCGCAGGCTCGGCGACCTCGAGCAGCGCCACCCGCCCGCCCGGGCGGAGGGCCCGGGCGCACTCGGCGAAGAACGGGCCGAGGGAGAGGAAGTTGCGCAGGGCGAAGCCGCAGACGATGCCGTCGACCGAGGCGTCGGCCATGGGCAGGCGCAGCCCGTCACCCCTGACGAGCGGGGAGTCCGTCCGGGCCGCGGCGAGCATGCCCGCCGACCGGTCGACGCCCACAGCCCGGTAGCCCTGGTCGGTCAGCTCCCGGCACAGGTCCCCGGTGCCGCAGGCGATGTCCAGGACGACGGACTCCCTGGGAAGCCCGAGCGAGGCCACCGTCTGGCGGCGCCAGCCCACGTCCATGCCGAAGGTCAGAAGGCGGTTGAGGAGGTCGTAGCGGGGGGCGATGCGGTCGAACATGCTCTCCACCGCCTGCACCTTGGCCTCGCCCTCGGGAAGCGCTGACCGGACACTCCGCTCAGAGGGCCGCTCGGGCCCGACACTCCGCTCAGAGGGCCGCTCGGGCCCTGTCACGGGGCGGGCACGACAGCCCGGTCCGGCTCGGCCACCTGGGCCGGGTCGTCGACCGCTTCGAAGTGCTCCTGAGCCACTTGGAGCAGCACGCGGCGGAAGTGGTGGGCGGCGAGGTCGGTGACCGCCGGCATGAGGGTGCGGAAGGCCTCCACCAGCCGTTCCGCCCGGTCGCGCTCGGGTAGCTCGGTGGCCCGCAGGGGCTGGCGGACATAGGTGTCGAACAGCTCGACCGCCTCCATGGCGAACTGGCGGGTGGCGGCGTGATGCCTCCGGGCCAACGCCAGCAGCTCGGGGAGGGGAAGCCCGGTCTCCAGCATCCGCAGGCCGGCGGCCACGATGGCCACGTCGGCTCGGGTGAAGCCCAGCTCCCCGCGGTGCCGGCGGGCCACGATGAGCCCGTCCCGGACCAGAGCCTCCAGCATGGGGGCGGGCACCTGCGTGCGGGTGGAGAGCTCGTCCAGCCCGAACAACTCCTCCTCTTCCTCCTCGCCCGCCTCCACGACCGCCGCCGCCAGCCGTTCGTCGGCGGGATCCAGCTCGCCGGCGAGGAAACGGCGGATCACGGCCAGGCTGAACCCCCGCCGCTGCAGGTCCTTGATGCGGGTGAGCCGCTCCAGGTGTTCGTCGGCGTACCACGCCAGCCGCCCGTCCCGCTCAGGCGGCGGAAGCAGCCGTTGCTTCTGGTAGTACCGGACGGTGTCGACCGAGACCTCGGCCGCCAGCGCCAGCTCCTCCACCCGCAACCGCATGAGCAACGATTCTAGGAGCAACCACTCCCGACGTCCGGACGAGCGGGCTACGGTGGCCGCGATGCCAGCTCCCGCCCGCACCACGGCCGGCGACGAGACCCGGTCGCGCATCGTCGAGGCCGCCCTCCAGACCATCCGCGAGGAGGGCGTGGTGGGCACCAGCGCCCGGGCCATCGCCCGGGCCGGCGACTTCAACCAGGCGCTGATCTTCTACCACTTCGGCAGCGTGCACGACGTCCTGCTGGCCGCGGTGGAGCGCATCAGCGAGCAGCGGATGACCCGTTACCAGGAGCGCCTGGGCCCGGTGCGCACCCTGGGCCAGCTCATCGCCGTGGGCGCCGAGTGCCATCGCGAGGACGTGGAAGAGGGCAACATCCGGGTCCTCTCCCAGATGCTGGCCGGCGCGTCGTCGTCGCCCGAGCTGGCGGGCAAGCTGCGGTCGTTCTTCGACCCCTGGGTGGAGCTCGTCGAACAGGCCGTGGCCCGCGTCGTGGCCGGGACGCCCTACGAGGGCGTGGTGCCGGTGCACGATCTGGCTGTGGGGGTGGTCGCCCTCTTCATGGGCACCGAGCTCCTCAACCAGGTCTACGACACGCAGCCGTCGGCCACCGCTCTGTTCCAGACCATGGGTCAGCTAGCCAGCTTGCTGGAGGGACTGCTGGTGCAGCGCCAGCCCGGTGCCGGCTCGACGGACCTGTCTTGAGCCCCTCGCAGCCTTCCTCGGGCGACCGTTCGGCGCTCGCCCTCGCCGCCTTCCTGGTCGCCGCCGGGGCAGCCCACTTCGTGTATCCCCGGGCCTACCAGCGAATCGTGCCCCGCTTCCTCGGCGATCCGTCCCTTTGGGTGGAGGTCAGCGGCGTGGCGGAACTGGGCTGCGCTGCCCTCGTTGCCCTTCCCCGCACCCGGCGCTTTGGGGCCGTGGCCGCCGCCGTGCTGTTCGTGGCCGTGTTCCCGGCCAACGTTAAGATGGCCCTGGACGGTGGAATCGCGGGCGAGCCCTTCCCGTGGGGCTCGCCGGTGGTCGCCTGGGTCCGGCTCCCGTTGCAGATCCCGCTGGTGGTGTGGGCCGCCCGCGTCGCCGGGTGGCGGAAGGGTCGCCTGGAGCTCAGCCGCAGCTGGTGAGCTCGACCGGATCGCTGCCCCGCAGGGTGGCTCCCGGGTTGCTCCTCACCCACGCCCGCAGGGCGCCGACCACCTCGGTCGTGTCCTGGGACGTGTCCATCATGATGTTCCGCCGGACACAGGTACGGTCGCCGTCCCTCCACGCGACGTAGCGGTCGCCTCCCCAGCCGGCGGCGGCCTCGAAGGCGACGTCCCGCTCCACCGCTTGTTCGAGGACCAGGATCAGCCCGAGCTCTCCCAGGCTGCTCCGCTCGAGCTCCTCCCCGTCCGCCTCCGGATCGGCAACGGGGCGTGCTCCCTCCCCGGCGAGGAAGGTCTCGGGGTGCAGCACCTGCTCGGTCGAACCCGGCGGCTGGGCGAAAGCGCCGTCGAGCCGCTCCCGGCCACCGTCGTCGAGCACCCGGAGGACGAAGTCGGGGCCGACGGCGTAGGGAAAGGACAGCAGGCGGGTGAACACGTCGTCGGTCGGGTCGCCCTCGCTGGCACTGCCTTCCTCCTCGACCTCGATGGCGTCCTGCTCGTCGGGCGGTCGGGAATCGAACCAGTCCTGCTCCACGACCAGGGCGCTGCCCTCCACCAGGGCTTCGAAGGCGATGCCCTCGTCGTCACCCAGGTCCTCGCGGTCCA
>JBHENM010000154.1:0-3162 GCA_046262035.1 Acidimicrobiales bacterium
GTGGCTCCGGGCGCCGGCGGCCAACGTGATCGTTCTCGACACAGGGGTGGCCCGTCGCTCACCGGCGACGGTGAACCGCCACCTGGCCGCGGTGTTCGGCTTCTACGAGCACCACTCCCGTGCCGGCGTGACCGTGGCCGCTGACCTGGTGGCCTGGCGCCGCGTCGGACGCGGCTCATACAAGCCGCTACTGCACCACGTCACGAAGGGCCGCCCGATCCCGACACGGCCAGTGAAGATGGCCGTCCTCCGCCAGGTGCCCCGGACGTTGAGCGCCTCCGACGTGGTGGCGGTGCTGGCCGCCTGCGAACGGGCGCGGGACCGCTTCCTGCTGCACCTGCTGGCCGAGACCGGCATGCGGGTGGGCCAGGCCCTCGGGCTGCGTCACGCCGACTTCGTGAGCCGGTCCAAGGAGGTTCGCATCGTGCCCCGGGGCGACAACGCCAACGGGGCGCGGGCCAAGCTGCACTCGCCGGCGCTGCTGCCGGTGTCGGCCGGGCTGGTGCGCCTCTACTCGGACTACATGCACGCCGAGTATGGCGAGGTCGACTCCGACTACGTGTTCGTCAACCTGTGGGCCGGGCGGATCGGCCAGCCCATGACCTATCCAGCGGTGCACGACCTCGTGGCCCGGCTCCAGGCCCGCACCGGAATCGACTTCACCCTCCACATGCTGCGCCACACCCGGGCCACCGAGCTGATCCGCTCGGGGATGGCCATCGAGGTGGTGGCGAGGTTGCTGACCCACCGCTCGTCGACAACGACGAGCCAGATCTACGTGCACCTCGACGTTACCGACATCCGGGCCGCCCTACGCCGGGCCGGTTGGGACGACGCCGGGACGGACCGATGAGCTCGCCAGCGCCGGCCGCAAGGTCCCGGTCCCGCCCCACCCTCACCGCGGTCGATGGCGGCGCCGTCGAGACCGAGTACGCCCGTGACGACTGGGAGGCCGGCCGCCTCGGTGTCGCCGCCCGGCGGGGCCGCAACATCGCCCACTTTGGTGTCATCCGCCAGGAGTGGCTTCGTGAGGACATCAAGCGGTGGTCGCGGTTCCGGCTCTCGACCGGGTATGCGTTCACCAGCATCGAAGGTGGCGCCCACGCCCTTGCCCGCTTCTCCGAGTTCCTCGAAGAGCGCCATCCCGGGGTCTGCGCTGCCGCCGGGATCAGTCGTCACCTGCTGGTCGACTACCTGTCGTGGATGGCGTCGAGCCGGTGGGCAGTCACGACGCGCTCACACTCGCTCACATTCTTGAAGGTGTTCCTCGAGTGGGGCCGCCGCCACGGCACCCTCGATGGCCTCCCCGCCGACGCCGTCATCTACGAGGAGGAAGTGACCCGCCCCGCCGACGCCCTGCCCAAGTTCATACCCGAGTTCGTGATGGCCCAACTGGAGTCGGAGGCGAGCCTGGCCCGGATCACCAATCCGACGGTGCGCCACCTGGTGATCGTGCTCATGGAGACTGGCATGCGTGGCGGCGACGCCTGCGAGCTGGCCTTCAACCCCATGGTCGACGACAGCGTGGGCTGGCCCTGCCTGCGCTTCGCCAACAGCAAGGTCAGCACAGAGCAGCTCATCCCGCTCAGCGCCAAGGCGGCCGAGACCATCCGGGCCCAGCAGGCCGAGGTCCGCCGGCGCTGCCCCGGTGGCTCGCCGTGGCTGTTTCCCGGGATCATGGACAACGCCGACGGCGCCAAGCCCTACGCCCACGGCACGCTGTCGGGCCAGCTGGGCCGGTGGCAGAAGAGCATCGACGTCCGCGACGAGGCCGGCCTGGCGGTGCGGGTGCACGCCCATCAGTTCCGCCACACCGTCGGGACCCGGCTCATCAACGCCGGAGTGCCCCAGCACGTCGTCCAGAAGCTGCTCGGCCACGCCAGTCCCCGCATGACGGCCCGATACGCGCAGATCCACGACCACACCGTTCGCGACGCCTTCGAGCACTACTGCCGGCAGCGGGTCAACACCGATGGCGACACCGTGCCCTATGACCCCGGCGCCCTCACGGCCGATGCCGAATGGGTCAAGCACAACCTCTCCAGGGTGCGCGACAGCCTCCCCAACGGCTACTGCGGGCGGCCGCCCCAGCAGGACTGCCCGCACCCCAACATCTGCGGAACGCAAAGCTCGTCTTTCGCACCAGCCGCGTGATCGACGCCCGAGGGGCCGGCCTCTACCGGCCTCCCGGTCCTGCTCCGGGGCATGGTGGGCGTCCGCCCAAGCATCGGCCGAGTGTCTAGTCCTGTCCGTCGACGTGTCAGTGATGTCTGTCGTCCGCTTCACCGGTCTAAGTGCCATCAATGGGAGAACTCTTGTAATTCAAGGGTCTGGTGCAGCTCGACCGAGCTCCTCCGCATCACCGCGCCGCACAATGCTTGACATTGATGAAACTCGTCTCTACGGTCCGCAGAGGGAGGTGACGCCGATGAGCCACGAGAGCCGCCGCCGAGCACTGGAGGTCGCCGGGCTGGTGCACCCCCGGACCGAGGCGGTGACCGCCACGCCGTTCCAGGGGACGAGCCCGTTCTTCTTCCCAGCCGACAAGGTCCAAGTTAAGTACGAGATGCTGCGGGCCCACGTCGTCGACGGCGCGACCGTCACTGCCGCGGCCCGTTCGCACGGGTACTCCCGGGCCGAGTTCTACCTGGTGGCCGCGGCGTTCGAGGAGCTCGGCATGGGGGGCCTGCTCGACGAGCGCCGGGGCCGCAAGGGGCCGACCAAGCTGACGGCCGAGGTGCGCGGCTTCCTGGAGGGGCTCGAGCCGTGCTCGGCCGCCGAGGCGGCGGCGGCGGTCGAGCGCGAGCTCGGGATCCGCCTGCACCCCCGCAGCATCCAGCGGGCCCGGCGGGCATGAGGTTCTGGCCCCCGGCCGAGGGCGCTCAGGCCGACTACGAGCGGCTGCGGGAGGCGGTGCTCGCCACCGGGCGGCTGCCCGACGACCTGGCCTCGGCCCGCTTCCGGCGGAGGGGAGTGGCCGGGCTCATCGCCTGGCCGGTCGCGGAGCCGGTCTTCGTGGCCGAGGTGGGGGCGGCCCGTCCGCCGTGGTCGCCCTACGCCGACCCCCGGGTCGAGGCCCTGGCCGTCACCTACGGGCTGCTCGTCCGCGGCGGCGAGAGGGATCAAGCAACCCTTGACGGTCTCAGGTGGCCGGCCGTGAGC
>JBHENM010000155.1:0-8889 GCA_046262035.1 Acidimicrobiales bacterium
CCTTCCGAGTAGCCCGGGGGATCCCCATCCCGCTCAGAGGGCCGCTCGGGCCCAAGCATCCCGCTCAGAGGGCCGCTCGGGCCCAAGCATCCCGCTCAGAGGGCCGCTCGGGCCCAAGCATCCCGCTCAGAGGGCCGCTCGGGCCCAGCGCGCCCGCCCCCGGCCGGGCAGACTACGGACCCATGGGACTCATCTGGTTCATCATCTCCACCATCATCAGCGGCTTGATCATCGGCGCCCTCGGCCGCTTGGCCGTCCCCGGGCCGAACCCGATGACGATCGGCATGACAATCCTCGTCGGCATCGCCGGCGCCTTCGTGGGAGGGCTCATCGCCTATCTCCTGGGGGCCAGCGTGGGCATCGCCTTCGTCCTCGAGGTGCTCGCCGCGGCGGCCATCATCTACTTCATGCAGCGGCGGCCGCGCCGGGTCGTCTAGACGTCACGGGTGCCGGCGGAACCTGATCGCCCACCGCCCCCGAAGGGACGCAAGAAGGACCCGACCGGGAGCGGCGTCTTCATCAGCTATCGACGGGAGGACGCCTCCGGCTTCGCCGGGCGCCTTCACCACTCCCTGAGCGCCCACTTCGGGGCCGCCCGCGTCTTCCGCGACGTCGACACCATCAAGCCCGGGCAGCACTTCCCGGACCTCATCACCAGCTCGCTCCAAGCCTGCGGGGCGTTCGTGGTCATCATCGGCCGGGAGTGGCTGGTCGACACCAGTGGCCGGCGCCGCCTCGACGACCCGGAGGACTGGGTCCGGGTCGAGCTGGAAGCGGCCCTCAGGCGCGACGACGTGATCGTGGTTCCCGTCCTCGTCGAGAAGGCGCCCATGCCCGCTGCCGCCGACCTCCCTGAGTCGCTGGCCCCGCTGGCGACGCGCCACGCCCTGGAGGTCAGCGACAGCCGGTGGGACTACGACGTCAAGCGCCTGACGGACACCCTGGAGGAGGTCGTCGGTCCGGCGACGACCACCTGGCGGGCCAACGTCCACCGGTGGATGACGCCGCGGAGCGCCCTCGGGGCGGTGGCACGCTTGGTGGCCGCCGCTGCCATCCTGCTGGGGCTGGGTTGGGGCGCGGTCGCCGTCTTCGGCGGCTCCCCGAAGACCAGTCTGATGACCGGTGACTACAACATCGCCGTCGCCCAGTTCGTCAGCGTCGACGCCAACGGTCGACCGGCAGAATCCACCGAGGCCCACGCCCTGGCTCAGTCGGTTTACGACCTCCTGGACCGGGAGCTGGCGACCATCGAGCAGGGCGGCTTCGACCTGAACCTGCGCCCGCCGGGGGAGACGGGCCAGATCAAGGGCTCCACGCCTCAGCGTCGTGCCGCCGCCGCGGCCGAAGAGGCGGAGCGCATCCGGGCCGACGTCATCGTGTACGGCACCCTCCGGGTGGACCTGCCCAACCAGTTCGCCCCCGAGTTCTTCCTCAGCGAGCGGCGCCTGCAGAACGCCGAGGAGCTGTTCGGCCAGCACGACCTGGGGTCGGCCATCCGGTCCACGGGCGACATCGGCCGCAACCCCGTCGCCCGCAAGGCTCTCCGCGACCAGGTCCTGGGACGGACCCGGGCCCTGGCCGAGTTCATCGTGGGCCTGAGCTATTACGGCGCCAACCAGATTCAGCCTGCCTTCGACCACTTCGAGGCCGCCCGGCAGGCCGAGGGGTGGGGCGACCGGGATGGCAAGGAGGTGCTGTACCTGTTCCTGGGCAACGCCGCCGGCAAGCTCGACGACCTCGATCGGGCCGACGGCTTCTACGGCCAGGCCCTCGGCCTCAATCCCGAGTACTCGCGGGCCCGGTTGGGCCGGGCCGAGGTCCTCCTCCACCGTTCGCGCGGCAACTGCGAGTCGGGGAACGTGGACGTCGCGGGGCTGACCTCGGCCCTCGACACCTACCGGAGCGCCCTCACAGCCAAGGCCCAGCCCGCCTTGTCCGACATCCCGACCAAGGTCGCGTTCGGCACGGGCCGCGTCCATCTCTGCCTGAGCCAGGCCTTGGTCGGGGACCACTGGGCCGAAGCCGAGCGCGCGTTCCAGCAGGTGGTGGGGGAGTTCCGGGGCGGGAACGCCAGGGTGCGGGAGATGGCCGCCGAGGCCTACGCCAACCTCGGCTTCGTCCACCTTCCCGCTTCCGGCGATCCCGACGCCGCCGGCCGCTACCGCCAGTCCGCCTCCGACTACCAGAGCGCCATCGACCTCACCGGGGACGACGAGCGCAAGGCGTTCTTCTTCAGCATGCGGGGCTTCGTGTTCGGGCGCCTTGGGGACACGGCCCAGGCCGATCAGGCCTACGCCACGGCCATCGAGCTGACCCAGGATTCGGCGGCCAAGGCCCGCTACGCCCAGGCCCGCCAGTCGCTCACCGCGCCGCCATAGCCCTCAACCGACCACGAAGGCGGCGCACCTCCCGCCCCCGCCGCATACCCATCCTCGTATCATCGCCCGCGACGGCGGAGGAGGCCTCATCCCTTGGATCCACGTACCGGTCCGGCAGGGCGACGGCTGTGGGCCCTGGCCCTGGCCCTGCTCCTCGTCCTCGCCGCCTGCGGTGGCGGGTCTGACGAGGAGGCCGGATCGGGAACGTCCACCACCGAGCCGGCCGTCAGCACCAGCAGCAGCACCGTCTCGCAGACGACCTCGACCGAATTGGCCGCGCCCGGCAGCCCGCTCCAGCGGCGTGACGTCCCGCCCGAAGGGGTGAAGGCGCAGTTCGAGTACTTCCAGGAGGGCGACGGCGCGTGCTTCGGCCTCGATGAGTCGAGGCCGGCGGCGGTGGTGGACTTCGAAAAGCCGGAGATGGCCACGTCCTTCATCATCTGCTTCCCCGGCTTCGCTCCGAACCAACCGGTTCAGGCCGACGTCCGCCTACCCGACGGGAAGATGCGCAAGATCTCCAGTGAATCGTTCAACGTTCCCGAGGGGGTGCCCTTCTCTCTTTGGACGGCGGTGCCGGGTGACCCGCTGGGCACGTACGAGGTGACGGCCACCCAGGGCGCGCTCCGGGGGACGGGACGCTTCACCGTCAGCGTCGCCTCGTCCCCGAACCTGGTCGAGATCGAGCCCTTATTCGGCCCGGCAGGGTCGGTGTTCCGCTTCGCCCTCGCCGGCTTCCCGCCCAACCGGAACGTGGAGCTGTACCTCTACCGGCAGACCGAGGCCGGCCCTTATTCCTTCCTCACGACCCTGTCACCGCGGATGGACGGAAAGGGCGAGACGATTCTGACCGTGCACACCGCACCGGACGATCCGCCAGGGGTCTATTGCCTGTTGCGGCGGGGCGCCAAAGCCGCTCCCGACTACTTCTGCGCCCTGTCGTTCTCGATCAGCTGAGGCTCATCTGAGTACGTCGGTTCGATCGGCGCCGAAAAGCGGTATCGTGCGCGCCGAGCCCGGCGGGCGGGTCTTATCCGAGCAGATGGGCGGTGCGGATGGAGCCTCCGGAGACCATGCGAAGCCGGGACCAGGCCGTACGGCGCGAGCCCCCGCCTCGTCCCCAAAACAAGGGCGACCTGCGCTTCGAACCCCGACGTTCGGTGCGCTGGTTCAGCCCCGGGACGCTGGCCAGCGCCGGCATGCGCGTGCTGATCTCCTCCGCCTTCGGCGCCTACCTCGACAAGCGTGAGCTGCAGGCCGCGGTCCCGGCCGAGCCCCTCAACCACAGGGTCGAGGAACCCGAGATCTGGCTCGACTACATCTCCGACACGGGCGACGGCTTCGACGCTACCTACACCGTCGCCTGGCTGGCCGCTCAGGAATCGCTGGCGGTCCAAGATCACGGAACCCCGCTTCCCCGGGGCGACATCCTGGTGATGGGGGGCGACGAGGTCTATCCCGCGGGGGACGCCGAAGAGTACGAGAACCGCTTCGTCGGGCCCTTCCGTGCCGCCCTGCCGTGGACCGATCCCCCGAGCCCGGACCTGTACGCCCTGGCCGGCAACCACGACTGGTACGACGGGCTGACCAGCTTCGTCCGCATCTTCTGTCAGAAGAAGTGGCTGGGCGGCCGTGAGACCCACCAGACCCGCAGCTACTTCGCCGTGCAACTGCCGCACCGATGGTGGCTCTGGGGGATCGACATCCAGTTCGACTCCTACATCGACGAGCCCCAGCTCCGGTACTTCGAGCGCCTGGCGCCGCTGATGGCCGAGGGCGACCGGGTCATCCTCTGCACGGCGAAGCCGAGCTGGATCGACCTCAAGTCCGACCCGGGTGCCTTCCGCAACCTGGCCTACGTCGAGACCCGCCTGATCAACCCGACCAGGGCCAAGCTGATGCTCACCCTCTCGGGCGACTCCCACCACTACGCCCACTACGCCGCCGCCGACGGAACCCACAAGGTCACCGCCGGTGGAGGCGGAGCATTTTTGCACCCGACCCACGACCTCGAGGACACCGTCCACATCCAGCTCGACCCGGCCGACGACCGTTCCAAGCAGCCGTACTCGCTCACTGCCTGCTACCCGGAGCGGGGGACGTCGCGGAGGATGGCCCTGGGGGCGCTGGCTCTGCCCCTGCGCAACCCGTCGTTCATGGCGGTGACCGCCATCATCTACGCCCTCATGGGGTGGGCCAGCCAGTTCTCCTTGCGGGCCACCGAGGGGCAGTCGGGAGGAGAGACGGTGGAGCAGTCGGCTCGCTCTTTCGGTTGGGTCGACCTGGCCGTCGGCATGGTCCGCAACCCCATCTCCCTGCTCCTGATCCTCGTGTTCGTCGGGGCCCTTATCGGCTTCGCCAAGCCACCCAACAAGTGGGCCCAGAACCCCCACCGGCTCATTGCCAAGATCGTCCTGGGCGTGGTGCACACCTTCCTCCATCTGGCCGCCGTGGTTCTCGTCGGCCTGCTCGCCGTCCGGGTCATGTCGGGCCGGGCCGACGGCGGGGTGTTCACGTTCCTGATGTTCCTGGGCATGGCCGTCTTCGGAGGGGTGGCCGGCGGCCTGGTCATGGGCCTCTACGTGGGCGTGTGCAACGTCATCCCCGGCCTCGACGCCCACGGCAACGAGGCCTTCTCGGCCATGCGGCTGACCAGCTACAAGAACTTCCTCCGGCTTCACGTGGACGACCAGGGCGCCCTGCACGTCTACCCCCTGGGCGTGCGCAAGTCGATCCGCCATAGCCGGTGGCGCCTGGACCGCGAGGGTCACGGCGGGGCGCCCTGGCTGGCGCCCGAGGGCGAGCCGCCGCTGGCCCACCTCATCGAGAAGCCCTTCATCATCGACGGGCGGTCGCCCTGACCGCCACCACCGGCCCGACGGCCGACACCCACTTCGACACCATCGTCGTCGGCTCGGGTTTCGGGGGCTCGGTCACGGCCTACCGACTGGCGGACGGGGGTCAGCGGGTGTGCGTGCTGGAACGGGGCAAGGCCTACCCGCCGGAGTCCTTCGCCCGCCGTCCGAGGGAGATGGCCCGCAACTTCTGGGACCCCAGCCGGGGCTACCACGGCCTGTTCAACGTGTGGTCGTTCCGCGGGATCGAGGCCCTGATATCCAGCGGGTTGGGCGGCGGGTCGCTGATCTACGCCAACGTCCTCCTCCGCAAGGACGAGCACTGGTTCGTCCACGAGAGCCCCTTCGACGGAGGGTACGAGCACTGGCCCATCAGCAGGACCGATCTCGACCCCCACTACGACCGGGTGGAGAAAATGCTCGGCGGCCAGCCGTTCCCGTTCGGGAAGCCGGGCTACGAGTCCCCCAAGACGGCGGCCATGAAGGAGGCGGCCGAGGGCCTGGGGCTGGAGTTCGGCCTGCCCCCGCTGGCCGTCACCTTCGCCACAGCTCCGGATCGGGAGCCACAGGTGGGTGCGGCCATACCCGAGGCGGACTATCCGAACATCCACGGCCGCACCCGGACGACCTGCCGGCTCACGGGCGAGTGCAACATGGGCTGCAACTACGGGGCCAAGAACACCCTCGACCACACCTACCTGTCGGCGGCCAAGCACCGTGGCGCCGACATCCGCACCCGTTCGGAGGTGCGGGCCATCGAGCCCCGTCCCGGCGGGGGCTACGTCGTCAGCTACGTCGAACATCTTCCCGAGCACGAGGGCGTGCCCACGGACACGTCGAGGCTGCCCGTGGTCAGGCTCACGGCCGACCGCGTGGTGCTCTCCGCCGGGGCCCTCGGCTCCCCGTACCTCCTCCTGCGCAACCGCAGCGCCTTCCCCCACCTGAGCCCGGCCCTGGGCACCCGCTTCTGCGGCAACGGCGACCTCCTGACGTTCATGCTCAAGTGCCACACGCTGGAGGGGGGACGTCCGGTGGCCCGCGTGTTGGACGGCAGCCGGGGACCGGTGATCACCAGCTACATTCGGGTCCCGGACGCATCCGACGGGGGGACGGGCCGCGGCTACTACGTGGAGGACGCCGGGTACCCGGCCTTCATCGACTGGATGCTGGAGGCGACGACGGTGCCGAGCACGGCCCGGCGCTTCGCCGGCTTCATCCTCCGGCGGATCTGGGACCGCGTCACCCACAGCCCCCGCAGCGACCTGAGCGCCGAGATCGGGCTGTTGATAGGCAACGCCGAGCTGTCGTCGGGGTCGCTGCCGCTGCTGGGCATGGGGCGCGACATCCCCGACGGGGTCATGCGCCTGCGCAAGGGCTACCTCGACGTGGACTGGACGACCGAGACGTCGACGTCGTACTTCGCCAGGATGCGCTCCACCATGGAGGACATGGCCAACATCCTGGGTGCCCGGTTCCAGGACAACCTCTCCTGGTTCCTCAAGCGGGTGATCACCGTCCACCCCCTGGGGGGCTGCCCCATGGGCCGCCACGAGCGGGAGGGGGTGGTGGACGAGTGGGGTCAGGTCTTCAACTATCCGGGGTTGTACGTGGCCGACGGGTCGGCCATGCCCGGACCGGTGGGGGCCAACCCAGCCCTCACCATCGCCGCCTTCGCCGACCGCATGGCCGACCGGATCCTGGAGCCGGCGTCGGCGGCGTCGTCAGAAGGGTGACGAGCTGAGGATCGCCTTGCCGTAGACGTCCCACAGGTCGCCCATGAAGAGCCGGGTGAAGCGGAAGAGCCCGGTCACGCGGCCGGCGGCATCGGCGCCCGTCGACCGGAACGTCGTCAGCTGGCGAGCGAAGGCCGCCGGGCTGATGCGGATGATGCCCGCGCCCACGAGGGCCGCCGGTCCGAGCTGGGCGGCCTCGGCCAGGGTGACGTGACCGTCGACGATGTGGGTGAACAGGGTCGTCGTGTCGCGCCACATGTCGAGCCCGGCGTGGTCCCTGACCACCTTGTGCCCGGCCAGGGTCAGGGGCCGACCGCTTCCGTCCCGGAACCACAGCTGGTACAGCATCCGCTTGTCCGACGGGTCGGCCTGGTCGACGAACAGGTTGAACACGCCCCGCTCGACGGGCAGGCGACCTCCGAGAGCCTCGCATACCACCCAACCCACGGCCACCGCTTCGTGGGCCGGCTCGACGATGAACCGGGGAAGGTCGTCGGCGGTGATGGTCAGGCGGAACATGAGCGCCGTCCCCTGCTGACGCCCCTCCCGCTCGCCGTGCTCGAAGTCAGTGTGGCCCAGGCCCAGGTGGCCGGCCATCTCCTCGGTGAAGCTGACGGTGGAGGGAGGCTCCCGCCGGGCGCCCGGGAGGGGCGCGGCCGGTGCTGCGGGGCGCAGGGGGATCCCCTCTTCCGTGCACCACTGCCGGCCCGCTTTCACGCCCAGCTCCACCGCCGCGGCCATGCGGTCCCGGGTGAAGTTCATGAGGTAGTGCAGCGGAACCTCGGCCCGAAGCATCTTGACCGTGATGGGCCGGTCGAACTCGGAGTGCTCGCCCTTCTCGATGCGCCGGTTGCTCTCGTCGATGCGCTTGACCATGGCCCGGAGCTGGCCGTTGGCCATGGCCTCGATCATCTGGAAGTAGTTGGCGGCGAAGCCGTCGTACCACTCACCCCGCTGGCTGACGGTCCAGATCACCCACAGCTCGTCCCCTCCCCGGCGGATGCTCTCCTCCAGGTTGGCGTCGCTGACGAAGACGGCGTCGATGTAGGTGTCCCCGTCGATGGGCACGGGCTGGAACCACATCGGGAGCGAGACGGCGGAGATGAGCCTGTCCTCGTCCATCTGGTCCGGAGTGAGGACCTCGTGGCGGTGCCGGGAGAAGTTGTACAGGTTGAACGTCGCCTGGCGGGCCGTCGACCGGATCCGGTCCCAATCGATCCCCCACTCGGTGAGCACGTTGCGCCGGAACCGGCCCAGCCGGAAGAGCGACTCGGCGTGGGGCCCGCGCAGCCACTGCCCCAGGTTGGGATCGACTCCCCGGAGGGGCCGGTTGTTGCGCCAGTTGTCGGCGATCTGGGTCCCGGTCATGCCCTGGCACCACATGGCCAGGTTGAACACGCCGCCGCTCGCCCCGTCGGCGTGGTCGAACTCCAGCCCCGCCTCGTCCAGCCACACTTGGAGCACGCCGGCCTGGAAGGCGACCTTGGTCCCGCCACCAGCCATGATCAGTGACCGTCGGGGCCGCCCACTCTCGTCCATCAGGACCACGCTCCGCTCCGCCGGGGGGACAGTCGAAGCAGCGTAGTCACGGCCGGTCCGGGTAGAGGAGAAGGTTCAGGGCCGCGGCCATGATCCAGACGTCGAGGACGGCCAGGCCTGCCCTCTGGAACAGGCCCGAGAGAGGCCCGAGCACGCTCACCAGGAGGAGCCCGGCGGCGACCAGTCCGGCGAGGGTGGACAACCGGGCCGAGCGTTCACGTCCGAGGTCACGCAGGGGGCGGCCGACCAGCAGCGGTGCCGCAACCAGGGACAGGTAGGCCACGGCCACGCACGCCACGTGGGCCGCGTCGTTGGCCGGCGTACCCAGAGGGAAGAGGGCGACGCCCATCGTCGCCAGTCCCCCCGTCGCCACCAGCATCGGGGCCG
>JBHENM010000156.1:0-1016 GCA_046262035.1 Acidimicrobiales bacterium
CAGCGCCTCCAGCGGCCGGACCGTGAGGTCGTGCATGATCGCCGCACCGGATCCGCCGGAGGACACCCGGTGCCGCCCGACGGCGTCCAGCCGGATCCGGGGCGAGACCCCGTCGTCGGCGGTCACCAGCAGTGCGACCCCGCCGATCACGTCCTCCAGCACCGGCAGGCCGTGTTTGAGGTGCCCCTCGAACTTCATCCCGAGCTTGGGCAGCGATCCCCCGGCGACCACCGCGACCTGCTCGAACACCCCGGCCACCACCAGGCTGGCGGCGATCACCAGGGCGGGGATCGGAGCGGCGCAGAAGTCCTTGACGTCGGCACCGGAGGACTCACCGAGCCCGGCGGCAACCGCGATCGCCTTGCCCATGTTGCCGCCACCGCGCTGGTAGCGGTCGCCGACGGCCTCCTCCGAGCACGACATGGTGTACTCGATCGCGCCCGGCTCCAGGCCGTTGTCGTGTAGCAGGTGCAGCAGTGCCAGGGTCCCGGTGGCCTTGCAGGCCAGATTCTCCAGCAGCACCGGGGCGGCCAGCGACTCGTCCTCGTCGTGCGCCCCGCGCAGCGACCCGGCCAGGATGTCCGGTGCCAGGTGAAGCGGCAGCACCCCGGGCCCGAGGGTCGCGTCGACGTCACCGGCCGCGGCAGCGATCCGGGCCAGGTCGAACCGCTCGGCCAGCGGATGCTCGGCCAGCCGCTTGGCCGCGCGCTCGGCCACCTCCGGCGTCAACGTCACCAGGTTGAACTCGTCGACCGCGGCCATCAGCCCGAGGAACTCCTCCTCCGGCATCAGCTCACCGAACGGGGTGAACCGTTCCGCGCCGGGGTGAGCTCGGCCCACCCAGGGCCGGGGGGGCAGCTCACGGGGGTGGCACCCGCCCAGGAACGCCTGGTAGGGCGGGTAGCCGACGGCCTCGTCGAAACTGCGCAGGTTGGCCAGGAACCGGCTGGTCAGCTCGGGGTCACCGGCCAGTGTGCGGATCGGCCTGGACCCGTGCCGGGCCAGGCCCGGGGTGT
>JBHENM010000157.1:0-12580 GCA_046262035.1 Acidimicrobiales bacterium
GAAGTCGGGGATCCCGGTGCCCGGCATCTGGAAATTGCGCACCTGGTTGGCCATCGCCAGGACCATGGCCGAGGGGTCGATCTCGATGGCGGCCGTGGTCAGGTCCCGGTAGAAGAGGAAGTGGAGGTTCTCGTCGGCCGCGACGCGGGACAGGAGCTCGTACCCCCGTGAGTCCTCGAGCATCTTGCCCGTGTTGCGGTGGGCGATACGGGTGGCAAGCTCCTGGAGAGCGACGTAGACCAGGCCCTCGGGGACGTCGGGAGGCTCGGGGACCTCGCCGTTGCTCACCTGAAGCATCCGGGCGTGCTCGAGGCCGACCGGGTCGATGGCCCGGGTGACGACCACGTAGTCCCGGATGACGAGAGCGTGGCGCATCTCCTCCGCCGTCCAGCGACGGACCCATTCACGCCAGGGATGCTCGTCTCCGAAGACACGGTCGATCGTGCCGAAGTAGTACGGCAGGTTGTCTTCCGTGAGCAGGTTGACGAAGAGGGCGCTGCGCACGGCGGGCGGCGGCGTGAGCGGCGTTTCCTCCCAGTGCTCGCCCTGCTCGTAGTCGCGCCCCCGGCTCCAGGGCACGTATTCGTGCGGCATCCATTCGCGGGCCGTGGCCAGGTGGCGCTCGAGAAGGCGCTCGGCCACAGGGGCGAGTTCCTGAAGCAAGATGGGGTCGTCCATGCGGGGCGGGAGCCTACTCGGTGGAAGGCTGGCAAAGGAACTGAACAGTTCGAGCGTCGAACGACTAGCCTGAAGAGCATGCCCGACGATGCCCCTCAGGCGGTGCGGACGCTGTCCCGCCTGGCGCGACTGCTCGAATGCTCACTCGAGGATCTTTCGTTCCCGCAGTACCGCGTGCTGGCCGCGGTGGACGGGGGCGGTGACCGGACGACTCACCTGGCGTGCGACCTGGCCGTGGCCAAGCCCACGATTACCGCCGCCGTGGACGGCCTCGTGATTCGCGGGTACCTCAAACGCGAGCCCGTGCCCCAGGACCGCCGTTCGATCCGGATCGCCCTGACCCCGGCTGGCAAGCGAGCCCTTCAAGAGGCGGAGAGGACCATGGGCGCGGCGCTGGCCAAGGTGGTGGCCGATACCGGGGGGCCTGCCTCCTTGCTGACGGCCATAGCGGGGCTGGGCCCTGCCCTCGACGCCGGGCCCGCGGGGCCAGCCCGGCCCGACCTCCGGCGGTCATGACGGAGGACGGCGCGGCCGCCGTGGCCGTCGAGGCCACCGAGACCCGGCCCGACAGCTGGATCCGACGTCTGCTCCCCTACCTGCGGGCCCACCGGCGGGACGTGGTCCTCTCCTTCGGCGCCGCCCTGGGAGGGCTCACCGTCACCGCCCTCACCCCCGTCATCCAGAAGATCGTGGTCGACGATGTCATCCTGGCCCGGCGCCGGCCCCTCGGGCTGTGGCTGGGCCTGCTGGTGGCCGCCGGCCTGGTCCGGTTCGGGGCCGCCCACGTCCGCCGCTACGTGGGTGGGCGGGTCGCCTTGGGCGTGCAGTACGACCTGCGCAACGACATCTACACCCGCCTGCAGCGCCTCGACTTCGCCCGCCACGACGAGTTCCACACCGGGCAGCTCGTTTCCCGGGCCAGCTCCGACGTCGCCTTGGTCCAGGGCCTTCTGGCCTTTCTCCCCTTGTTCAGCGGGAACGTCGTCCTCCTCGTGGCCTCGCTGGTGATCATGGTCGCCCTGTCACCCCTGCTGACCGTGGTCGCCCTCCTAGTGGTGCCCGTGGTCACGGTCATCGCCCTCCGGCTACGCACCACCGTCTTCCCCGCGGCATGGGACGCCCAGCAGAAGGCGGCCGAGGTCGCCGGGGTGGTCGAGGAGGCGGTCTCGGGCGTCCGGGTGGTGAAGGGGTTCGGTCAGGAAGGCCAGGAGCTGAACCGCCTGGTCGGCGCGTCACGGGCCCTGTTCGGCTCCCACATGCGGGCCGTCCGCATCCAGGCCGGGTTCACTTCCGCCCTTCAGGCCGTGCCGTCCCTGGGCCAGGTGGCGGTGGTGGCGTTCGGCGGCTGGCTCGCCCTCGAGGGCCGGATCAGCATCGGCACCTTCCTCGCCTTTTCGACCTACCTCCTCCAGCTCGTCTCACCGGTGAGGATGCTGTCCTCCCTCACCGTCATCGCCCAGCAGGCCCGCGCCGGCGCCGAGCGGATCTTCGAGCTGCTCGACTCCACGCCGGTGGTGGTCGAGCAACCCGATGCCCAGGATCTGCCGCGGGGCGACGGTGAGCTGCGGTTCGAGGGCGTCCGGTTCGGCTACCTGCGCTCGGAGCCGGTGCTGGACGACTTCACCCTCACCATCGCCCCCAACGAGACCGTGGCGCTGGTGGGCCCGTCCGGTTCCGGCAAGTCGACGGTCGCCCTTCTCCTGCCCCGCTTCTACGACGTCCAAGAGGGGACGGTCCGGATCGACGGGGTGGACGTGCGGGACGTCAGCCTGGACTCGCTGCGACGGCAGATCGGGGTGGTGTTCGAGGAGACGTTCCTGTTCTCCGACACGGTCAAGGCCAACATCGCCTACGGGCGACCGGACGCCACCGACGCGGAGGTCGAGTCGGCGGCCCGGGCGGCGGAGGCCCACGAGTTCATCGTCGCCCTGCCCGAGGGCTACAACACCCGCCTGGGTGAGGGCGGCCTGAGCCTGTCCGGAGGCCAGCGTCAGCGCGTCGCCCTGGCCCGGGCGCTGCTGACCGATCCCCGGGTGCTGGTGCTGGACGACGCCACGTCGGCCATCGACTCCCGGGTCGAGGAGGGAATCCACGCCACGCTTCGGAGGCTGATGAGCGGACCGGTCGCCGGGCGCCGGGGGTTGCGCACCACGCTGCTCGTGGCCCACCGCCGGTCGACGTTGCGCCTGGCCGACCGCATCGCCGTGGTCGACAAGGGGCGGGTGGTGGACGCAGGCACCCACGAGGAGCTGCTGGCCCGTTCGCCGCTGTACCGGCTCCTCCTCGCCGGCCCGGGCGACGCCTGCGACGAGGCCGTGGGGCCGGAGTTGGAGGGCGACGACGAGGTCGTCAGCGACCGTGACGGCGCCGCCGGTTGGGCCCCGGGGCAGGTCACCGCCTCGGCCTGGCCGGCTGAGGGTGACGGCAGCCAGCGGGCGGCTCGGGCCCAGGCGTCCGCCGGACCTCCGCCCGAAGGCATGCTCGGGATGCACGCCATGGGGGTGGGTGGCGGCGGTGGCGGTGGCGGAATGGGAGGAGGGGCCGCCTCCCGGCTGGCCCTGGTGACCGAGACGCCCGAGCTGCGAGAGGCGGTCGCCGCCCTGCCACCGGCGACCGACGACCCGGGCGTCGACGCCGGCCGGGAGAGTGAGCCGGACCCCGACTTCCGTCTCGGCCGATTTCTGCGCCCGTACCGCCGAGCCCTGGCCGGTGGCCTCGTCCTCGTCGTCCTCGACGCCCTGGCTTCGCTGGCGGGGCCGGCCCTGGTGCGGGCCGGGATCGACCGGGGTGTGGTCGACGGCTCGCGAGCGGCCCTATGGACGGTGACGGCCGTGTTCCTGGCCGTCACCGTGGCCGACTGGGGTGTGGTGTGGGCCCAGCAACGGGTGACGGGCCGCACCGCCGAGCGACTCCTCCTGGCCCTGCGGATCCGGATCTTCGCTCACCTCCAGCGCTTGGGCCTCGACTACTACGAGCGGGAGCTGTCGGGCCGGATCATGACCCGCATGACCACCGACGTGGAGGCCCTGTCCCAGCTGCTCCAGACCGGCCTGGTGAACGCGGTGGTGAGCGTCACCACCCTGGCCGGCGTGGCCGTCGTCCTGGCGGTGATGAACCCCCAGCTGTCACTGGTCACGCTCTCCACCCTCGTGCCCCTGGCGGCGGCGACGGTGTGGTTCCGGCGCCGGTCGGACCGGGCCTACGGCACGGCCCGGGAGCGCATCGCCACGGTCAACGCCAACCTCCAGGAGAGCGTCTCCGGCATCCGGGTGGCCCAGGCCTACGCCCGCCAGGAGCGCAACATCGACGACTTCCAGCGCGTGGCCCGGGACCACCTCGACGCCCGCATGACCGCCCAGCGACTGGTGGCGACCTACTTCCCGTTCATCGAGCTGCTCTCGGTGCTGGCCGCGGCCGTCGTACTGGGCGTGGCCTACCGGCTGGCGGCCACGGGCTCCCTCAGCCCCGGCGAGCTGGTGGCCTTCCTGCTTTACCTCAACCTGCTGTTCTCACCCATCCAGCAACTGTCCCAGGTGTTCGACACCTACCAACAGGCCCGCGCCTCTCTGGCCAAGATCGGCGAGCTGCTGGCCACCGAGCCTTCGGTTCGGGCCGCCTACCACCCCGTGGAGCCCGGGCCCCTTCGGGGGGCGCTGCGGTTCGAAGGGGTCGGGTTCCGGTACGCGGGGGCCAACGAGGACGCCCTGTCCGAGGTCAACCTCGACGTGGCGCCCGGGGAGACGGTCGCCTTGGTGGGCGAGACGGGCGCGGGCAAGTCGACCATGGTCAAGCTAGCGGCCCGGTTCTACGACCCCACCGAAGGTCGGGTGCTGGTCGACGGAATACCTCTCACCGACGTCGACCTGGGCGCCTACCGTCGCCAACTGGGCTACGTGCCTCAGGAGGCGTTCCTCTTCTCGGGAACGATCCGGGACAACATCGCCTACGGGCATCCCGAGGCGAGCGACGCCGAGGTCGAGGCCGCGGCCCGGGCCGTGGGGGCCCACGAGTTCATCGCCCGCCTGTCAGGCGGCTACCGGCACGTCGTGGCCGAGCGAGGGCGCTCCCTGTCGGCCGGTCAGCGGCAGCTGATCGCCCTGGCCCGGGCCTGGCTCGTAGACCCCGCCATCCTCCTGCTGGACGAGGCTACGTCCACCCTCGACCTGGCCACCGAGGCCCGGGTGGTCCGGGCCATGGGCGTGCTCTCGTCGGGACGGACCACGCTGATCATCGCCCACCGGCTGCAGACGGCCCAGGGCGCCGATCGCATAGTGGTCATCGACAAGGGCCGGGTCGTGGAGACGGGTACCCACGAGCAGCTCCTGGCCGCCGGGACGGCCGGCGGCGGGGTTGGGGCCCCCGCCGCTTCGGAGGAGGCCGGGGTTGGGGCCCCGGCCGGGACGGCGAAGCCGCCAGCTGACACGGGCACGGGCGCCTACGCCCGGCTCTGGGGAGCGTTCGCCGCGGCCGGTGCGGCTACCGGGTGAGGGGCCGGTACCGTGGCCGGGTGGATTCCGTGCGCTGGGAAGACCGGCCCAAGCTCCGCCGGCCGGTGCTGATCGCCGCCTTCGAGGGCTGGAACGACGCCGCCGACGCCGCCACCACCGCCGCCCGCTACCTCCGCGACCGGTGGGGCGCCCGCCCCTTCGCCTCCATCGATCCCGAGGAGTTCTACGACTTCAGCTCGACACGTCCCCAAGTCCGGCTGACGGACGGCCTCACCCGTCAGATCATCTGGCCGTCGAACGAGCTGTCCGCCGCCTCCCTCCCCAGTGAGGATCACGACGTGGTCGTGCTCGTGGGCACCGAGCCTCAGCTCCGGTGGCGGACGTTCTGCGCCGAGCTGGTGGGGGTCGCCACCGAGCTGGAAGTGGAGCTGGTCGTGACCGTGGGCGCCCTCCTGGCCGACGTGGCCCACACCCGCCCGGTGAAGGTCACGGGCACGGCCGCCACATCGGAACTGGTCAGCCGCCTGGGTCTGCACCGGTCCCGTTACGAGGGGCCGACGGGGATCGTCGGCGTGCTCCACGATGCCTTCGGCCGCGCTCATTTGCCGTCGGCGTCTCTCTGGGCCGCCGTGCCCCACTACGTGGCCGGGACCCCGTCGCCCAAGGCCGCTCTCGCCCTCGTCGACCGGACGGCCCACCTGCTCGACATCCCGGTGGTGACCGCCGACCTGGCCCAGCTGGCCGCCGACTACGAGCGCCAGGTGAGCGAGGTGGTGGAGTCGGACGAGGACGTGGCCGCCTACGTCAGCCGCCTGGAGGAGAACAACGACAGCGCCGACCTCGAACTCGCCTCAGGCGAGGAGCTGGCGGCCGAGGTCCAGCAGTTCCTGCGCGAGCAGAGCGACGGTTAGCCGGCCGGTAGCGGAACGTGCCGGGTCACGGTCGGACGCCGTAGGCGGCCAGCACTGCGGGAGCGTCGGGAAAGGCGGAGCGGAGGGCACCCAGCAGGTCGGACGGGCGGGCGATGCGGTGGGCGAAGGTGGCGGCGTACACCCGTAGGGCGCAGTCGACCAGGTCGGGGGGGCCCAGGGCGGCCAGGGCCTGGACGCCCTGGACGTAGACCCCGTCGTAGTAGATCGACTGGCGGGCGGACCAGTAGCTCATGGGTTCGGACAGGCGGGCGCCGGCGCCCACGGGCATGGGCTCGGCGAGGAACTCGGCCAGCGCCTGCTCGTAGCGGGCCTCGCCCCAGCTGGCCAGGCCCTCGTCCAGCCAGGGATCACGGCCCTGGTCGTTGCCCACGAGCCCGTAGAACCACTGGTGGGCGATCTCGTGGCTGAGGGTCCGCCCTGACGTGCCAGGCGACTGCATCACGTGGCTCGGGTACTCGATGCCCCCGCCGACATTGGGGGTGATGGCCAGGGTAAACGTAGGCCACGGATAGGGCCCGAACCGTCGGGCGAAGTCGGCCAGGACGTCCACCGTCTTCCCCAGGTAGACCTCGGGCGCCTCAGCCACCCCCCCGTGGACGCCCACGGTGACCTCCACCGGGTTGGGGGCGCGGGCCGTGGCCGAAGCGGTGGCGAAGCGCCCCACCGACAGAGCCACGTCCCGCATGGCCACCGCGGTCCAGTGGCCGGGCCCGTCGGACACCCCACTGGCGAGCACACTGAGCCCGGCGGGCACGCTCACGGTGAGGTCGAAGTCCGCCACCGGCGCCAGCGACGCCTCGGCAAAGCCGCCCGTCGCCGGCTCGGTGGCCCAGCCCACGCCCGGCTCCCAGGACAGGATGGGGAAGAACGAGCCCAGCCGCACGGCGTCACCCTCACGGGCGATCCTGTCGCGGGACGAGCCCGGCAATCGGAGGGTCCACGGGAGAGACACCTCGACCGTCTCGTCCCGGGCCAGCGGGGCCGGAGGCTGGACGACGAGGATGGTGGGGTCGTCGAGAGTCGTGGGGGCCGGCCGACCGTCCACCGTCACGGCACCCGTTTCGATGGACCCGCCGCCGGCCTGAGGTCGAGGGCCGTTGGGCCACAGGCGGAACACCAGGCGGTCGGTGTCCAGGTCGGGGGTGAACCGCACCTGCGTCGTACCCCGCACCACGTTCTCGTCGAGGCTGACGTCGACCGAGAGGACGTAGCGGGGGCGGCGAGGGTCGGGCTCGGCCCGGTTGGTGGCGGAAGGGCACGAGGGGGTGGTGGCCGGCGGCGGGACGGTCGGAGGGGGAACGGTCGTCGACGGAGGCGGGGGCTCGGCCTCTTCCACGCTCGTGGGCGCGGGCCCGATCGAGGCGTCTCCTCCTCCTCCGGTGCACGCCGCGAGGGTCATAGCCAGCAAGCCGCCAGCGGTGAGACAGAGAAGTCGGCGGTGCGGGCGGTGGGCCATTCGGCCCCATGGTGACAGCCCTAAGGTCGCGACCGTGGGTCGGCTGGTCTCGACGTGCGTGTGGCGCGCGACACCCGAGGTGATCCTCGCCCTCGACGGCCGGTTCGGCCCTCCGCACGACGCCTACGTCAACGGATCGCAGGTATGGCTCCGCGACGACGGCCCCGGCGGCCTCACCATCGAGTGGAGGCTCCATCCCGTTGCCGGATACCGGAGGCCGCCGAAGCTCGACACCTACGAGGTGTTCGAGGTCATGGCCGACGCCCTCGCCGCCGGAGGCGACCTGCCGGCTGCTCCGTCCCAACTCTGGGAGGGCTTGGAGGCGTTCGCCGCCTACGGGGACGAGGTGGAGCCGGCCACCTTGGCGGGGGCGGCCTCAGCCGCCCTGGGTCTCCCACCCGGGGCCGCGGGCCTGGTCGACCACCAGCGCATCGCCGACGAGTGGGAGGGGAACCAGCGGCGAACGTCGATCGTCGATGCCCTCTTCGACCAGCTGGCGGCGGGACCGGGCGACGGACCCGGGTAGGGCGGCCTGGCTCTAGGAGCGTGCTGATTTTCGGGTCGCCGGCTTCGCCGCCGACGGCCTGACCTGGACATTCATCGAGCGTGGGTGGCGATCAGGCCACTTAATAAGCACGCTCCTAGCTGGACTGCTGCATCTGGCGGGCCGAGGCTTCTCCCTCTTCACCCACCTGCTCGACGGGCCCGCTGTAGACCCGGGCCCACCGGATCCTCTCGTCCTCCACCCCCAGGATGAAGATGCCCGCCACCTGGGAAGCGTCCCCGGCCCCGTGCAACTCCACCCACACGGTGTTTCCCGACCGGGCCGAGCGGAGCACCGTCAGCCGGAACCCGGGCTCGGAGTTGAAGATGGCGCGCCAGTTCTTGCGCACCTGATCGGCTCCGGTGAAGTTCCTGGCCGGGAAGCACGGCTGGATGCTGTCGAAGTGGGGGTGGACGCAGGCGTAGATGGCATCGACGTCGTGGCGGTTGGCGGCTTCGACGAATCTGGTGACCACGGCCATGGGGTCCGACCCCGGCTTCTTCCTCGAGAACAGCACGCGACCTCCTCTCGGCTGCAAGCGGACCCTACGGCGCCAAACCCGTCCTTCGCCAGGGGGGGTCGCGGGGCGGGTCGAACAGGACGTCGAGGGACTCGCCCCTGATGGCCCGGAACGCCTGTCCGACCCAGCGGGCCCCCCCGGCCAGCGGCTCCGGCAGGAGGTGCTCGGGGAACCACCCGGCGTCGAGACACTCGAGTGGGTGAGCTTTGACCTCGCCCCCCAGGACCCGGCAGTTGAACACCAGCGAATAGAGGGGGATGCGGGTGAACCCGAGCCGCAGGCCGTCGAGCACGGCGATGAGCCGGACGGGCTCGACCTCGATGGCGGTCTCCTCGAAGACCTCCTTGACCGCCACCTCCGACGCCGAGTAGCCCACGTCGGCCCAGCCCGTGGGGTACAGCCACACGCCTGAGTCCGCCCTCTGGACGAGGAGGATCTCGCCGCGGTCGTTGCCCACCACGGCGCCCACGGCGATCTTGGGGGTGACGTAGCCCTCGACCCCGGCCCCCACCTGGCCCAGCCACTGATCCACCAGCCCATCCGCCGCCAGGTCGTGACCGGCCGCCACCCGCATGTCGGCCGCCACCCGCAGCACCTCCTCGAACCGCTCCCGCTCGTAGAGGTTGTCGGTGAAGCCCAGGCCCGTCCGGGCGATCCCCGCCAGGGCTTCGCTCCAGCGGAGGAGCTCGTGAGCCGAGACCTCGGCCGGTTGCTCGCCCGGCCCTGGCCCCCGCTCGCCTTCGCTCAGGCTCACGTCATCCGCCGAGGAGCTCTTCGATGCGGGCGAAGAAGGCCGACCGGGCCATCACCTCGGCCCCTCCCCCCGCCGCCGCAGCGTCCATGAGGTCGCGGCGGGTGTGGTTGGCGAAGGCGATGACCGGTATGCCGATCCCGGGCAGGGCCTCGAGCACGCCCGGGCGGGTCAGGTCGACGACCACCACATCGGCCCCCGCCGCGGCCGCGGCCTCGGCCAGAACGTCGGGGCGGCTCACGAACGTGACCTCGCCGGCCGCCGCCACCTTCGAGCGGTCGAGCAGGTCGGGGACGTAGGCGACGACTCGCTTCTTCACTATGCCTCCTCTTCCCGGCGGGGCCTCAACCCCGCCTCCTCGCCGAGCACGGGGCCCCCACCCCATGCCGGCGCCGTAGGGTCCTCCTCTTCCCGGCGGGGCCCCAACCCCGCCTCCTCGCCGAGTATGGGGCCCCGACCCCTTGCCGGCGCCGTAGGGTCGTCCTTCCTGTGACGCTGCAGGTGCACGAAGGCCTTGGCCGCGCCCCAGGCCAGGCCCGGCTCGGCCAGGGCAGGGTCCACGTCGGCAAACATGGCCGGCGTCAGGTCGTAGACGTCGCCCGGGAAGAGCCGCTCCTGCACCTCGTCGCGGTGGACGGGTGGGACCCCGGCGTTTCGCAGGACCGCGGTGGGGTAGCGGACCGCCTCTCGCAGCAGGCTGAGGGGGGTCGTGGCCTGCTGGTCGACGTCGGCGTCGAGCAGGCGCCGCACGGCCGCTCCGGTTTCGGCCGCCGCCTTCTGTCCGGCCCGCGCCGCCTCTGCCATCACCGCCGGGTCCGGATCGAGCTCGGCGCCGGCCAGGCGGGCTTCCACTGAGCGCTCCACCCAACCGGGCACGGCGCCCTCGATGGCGTCAGCCAAGGCCCTAGCATGCTCATCCACCCCATCATGCTGCCCCACAACACCCGGTGAAGCCCACGCCCGTCCCCCCCGGCCTCGGCCAGGAGTCGGTCTGGGACTACCCGCGGCCCCCTCGGGTGGAGCCGGTGCGCCGCCAGTGCGAGGTGATCTTCGGAGGCCAGACGATCGCCATCACCCTCGCCCCGGTGCGGGCGCTGGAGACCAGTCACCCGCCCGTGTACTACTTCCCTCCCGACAGCGTGCTGGCCGGCGCCATCGCCCCCACCGAACGCACCAGCTACTGCGAGTGGAAGGGCATCGCCACCTACCTTGATGTCGTCCGAGCGGACGAGGAGGCGCCCGCCGCGGCCTGGACCTACCGGGACCCAAAGCCCGGATACGAGATCCTCCGCGACCACATCGCCTTCTACCCCCAGCTCATGGAGGTTTGCCTGGTGGACGGGGAGTACGTTCGACCCCAGCCCGGCGGCTTCTACGGCGGGTGGATCACCATGGACGTGGTGGGCCCGTTCAAGGGCGTCCCCGGATCCGACGGCTGGTAACCGGCTAGAAGCTGCCTCAGCCCTCGACGACGTCCCCCAGGCGGTCGACCTGGACGCCGTTCTCCGACAGCCAGACCAGGGCCTGCTCCACCACCGCCCGCTCGCCCGTGATCTCGCACAGCATCCAGCCGAAGGTGTCCTCGATGTTGGCCCGGCGGATGTTGGGCATCACGTCGAAGCGACGAACCATCCGCCCGATCACCGGTTCGGTGATGAGGGGCTCGGGGAACGAGAGGCGCACCCGCTGACCGGCCATACCCATGAGCATGCCATTCCCCGCCGCCCACCACTTCGGTGGCGGGCCCGCTCGGGAGACTCGGGCGCTCAGGAGGCTCGGGCTCGGACCAGGCCGAACGGGAGGCCGCGGCCGGACTTCCAGAGGCCACGCTCGCCGCACGGGCACCGGTACTCCATGGCCAGGTCGCCGCCGGTGCCGAGCAGGGCCTGGATATGACTGGTGTCCAGCAGCACCTCGGCCGCCACCACCGTGCAGTAGACCGAAAACACGCCGATCCTCTCCTTCAGATTGGTCCCACTAACCGAACTAGTTGGTATGATCCTCGTGAGTTTCTGGCCGCCATACAAGGACCAATTGAGGAAAGTGGACTGAATATGGACCTGGTAACCCGGCTGGGACCGTGGTCATTGGGACCGGGCCCGCTCCACCGCAAGCTGGCCGACGCCCTTCAGGCCGCCATCGCGCGGGGAGACCTGGCCCCCGGCTCCCTCCTTCCCGCCGAGCGCAGCCTGGCCCGGTCCCTGGCCGTGAGCCGCAGCACCGTCGTCTCCGCCTACGACCGGCTGCGGGGCGACGGGTGGATCGAGAGCCGCCAGGGAAGCGGGACCCGCGTGCGCTGGGCCGAGGCGGTACCGGAGGGGCGCCGAATCCCCACCGGTTCGGGTGACGTGATCTTCCGGCGGTTGATCCTGGGCCCGAGCGGAGTGGAAGGCTCAAGCGGCCCTCTCGGTGGTACTCCGGGGCCGGGAGGCATCGTGTCCCTGGCCGCCGCCATCCTGCCCGGGGCCGAAGCCGTGACCGACGCCGTCGCCTCCTTCTCCAGGGAGGAGCTGTCCGACCTGGTCACGACGTCGGGGTACGTCCCCCTGGGACTGCTCGCCCTGCGCCGTGAGATCGCCGCCCTCCACACCCGGTCGGGGTTGCCGACCAACGAGCGCCAGGTACTGATCACCACCGGCGCCCAGCAGGCCATCAGCCTGGCCGCCGCCCTCCTGGCCCGGCCCGGTGACCGCGTACTGGTGGAGAACCCCAGCTTCTCCGGCACCCTGGACGCCCTGCGGACCGCGGGCGCCCATCCGCTGGGCGTTCCCCTCGACGAGGAGGGGGCCGATGTGGAGGGTTTCTCCCGCGCCGCGGCCGAGTCATCCCCTGCCGCCCTGTATCTCATGCCCAGCTACCACAACCCCGCCGGGATCGTGCTGTCCGAAGCGCGCCGGCGGAGGCTGGCCCGACTGTCCCGCGAGCAAGGGCTTCCGGTGATCGAGGACAACGCCCTCGAATACGTGCGCCTCGACGCCGCGCCGCCACCGCCGGCGGTGGCCGCGTTCGCCCCCGACGCCCCTATCCTCACCGTGGGGTCTCTCAGCAAGGTGCTGTGGGCCGGGTTGCGCGTGGGTTGGGTCCGGGGGTCGGAGGAGATGATCGGGCGGCTGGTCCACGGCAAGGTGGTGCACGACCTGGGCTCGGCCGTTCTCCCTCAGGCCGTCGCCGCCCGCCTGTTGCCCCGCCTCGAAGAGCTCCGGGAGGAGCGCCGGCACCGGCTGGTCGGGTTCGTGGACCGGGCCGGAGCC
>JBHENM010000158.1:0-24188 GCA_046262035.1 Acidimicrobiales bacterium
CCGGTGCGGGCCGCCGCCAGCCCCCACAGCACGAGCCGGACAACGTCTCCAGGATGGCGGTCGTACCGCTCACCCGGCGGGCTGAGGTCGGTGGCCTGCTCGGCAGGCGGCTAGGCAATCACGTCGTGCCGTCCCGGGCGACAGCCGCAACCACCCGGAGCAGGAGCACCGTCCCCGCCAGCAGGCCGCCGTAACCGAATATGTCGAACAGCCCGGTTCCCGTCGCCAGCGTGGGCCCCGCCTCCGACGATGCCAACAGGACGCCGGAGACCATCAGGAAGGCCACGCCGATGACCGACAGCAGGGCCCGGTTGACGAGCGTGCGCAGGATTCGCTGCCCGTCCTCGTCGACCACGCTGCGGATGCGCAGGTCGCCCCGGCCGGTGACGGCCAGGATCCTGTCGATCTGGTCCGGGAGGCGGCGGAGGCGCGGCAGCGCGCTCAGGAGCTCGTCCCGCAGAAGGGCGTCTCCGTCGAGGATCGGCGGCGAGGTCTTCGACGTCATCATGGCCGTGACCGCGGGCACGAGCGAGATGTCCGGCGACAGGACACGCAGCGTGCCGTCGAGAGTGATGAACGCCCGCGAGAGCAGGATGATGTCGGCCGGCAGCCGGATCCCCAGCTGCGCCAGCATCGCCACCAGGTCCTGCATGGCCGTGGGCTCGATGGCCCCCGCGGGGCCAGTGTTCTCCGCCATCATGCGGGCCAGGGCGCGCTCGACGTGATCCGGAGCGGCGGCATCGGGGACGTCGGCCATGCGCTCGATGCCGCTGCGCAGGAGCCCCACGTCCCGACGCACGAAGCCGGCGAGGATGTCGACCACCGCACTCTGCTGGATGGAGTCCAGGCGGCCGACGGCGCCGAAGCCGATCAGTCCCAGGGTCCCGTCGGCAAAGGCGAAGACGTTCCCGGGGTGGGGGTCGGCATGGAACAGCCCGACCCTTAGGACCTGATCGAGAGTCGAGCGCAGGAGCTGCTCGCCGAGGGCCGTACGGTCGATCCCCAGGGCGGCCAGCGCAGTCGTATCGGCCACCTGGAGCCTTCGAAGCGCTCCTGCACGAGGAGCCGCCGCGTGGTGAGGCTCTTGTAGACCTTGGGGATGCGAACGCCGCCGCGCCCGCCCAGCAAGGCCTCCATCTCGACCATGGCCTCGGCCTCGCGAGCGAAGTCGAGCTCGGCCCGCAGGCTGGCGGCGAACTGATCCAGGACGTCGCCCGACCGGATCCCATGACCGAGCTGCGTCCTGCGCTGGGCCACCCGCGCCACGAGGGCGAGGGCGGCCAGGTCGCGCTCGATGACCTCGGGAACTCCGGGCCGCTGGACCTTCACCACCACCGCCTCGCCCGAGTGCAGACGGGCGCGGTAGGTCTGGCCGATGGACGCAGCCGCCAGCGGCTCCCAGTCGAACTCGGCGAACACGTCGTCCACCGCCGCGCCCAGCTCTGCCTCGAGGACCGGCTTGATCTGGTCCATGGGCTCGGCGGCAACCCGGTTCTGGAGGGGGGCCAGCTCGGCACAGACATCCGGGGGCAGGAGGTCGACGCGGGTGGCGGCGATCTGGCCGAGCTTGATGTAGACCCCTCCCGCCTCCTCCAGCACCCGCCGGAGGGCGGACTCCGACGCTCTCGGCCGAACGCCCGGCCCGGCTTCCGGAGGAGAGGACGGGCCCGAAGCCGTGGCGCTGGGCGAGCTGGAGGAGCTGCCGGTAACGCCGAAACACGGCGATTCGCGTCCGGACGGTTCGAAAAAGCCGAGGCGTTACGACAAAGCCCGCCAGCTCCCCCATGGCCAGCGACCCGGGCCGGGCCAGGAGGTCGAGGGCCACGGCCACGGCCATGCTGGCAGGCACGGCGATGGCCAGGGTGTGGAGGATGAGGCTGTCAGCGCCCCAGTCCCAGCGGGAGAGGCTCAGGGCCAGCAGGCCGCCGATCCCCCACCCGAGGACGCCCGACGCCAGTGACGTCCCCCACCCGCGGCGGGTCCCCAGAAGGCGGAGTGAGACCGCCGTCGTCACGACGGCGATGGCTCCGGCGATGACTAGGCGCTGAAGGGCCTCGAAAACGGACGCCACCGCCACCAGGTCGCTCCCGATCATCGAACGCCGTCTGTCACGATGACCCGGGACACACGATGCCCGCCCCGCACAGGCGCAGGCCGTTGCGGTCCCGGGCCTCGGCGACGAGGTCGTCCCGGGGTTGCGACGCCAGAGCCCGGTCGGTGTCGAACATCAGGGCCGCGGTGGCGGGATCGTCGAACGCGAACTGGTAAGTGATGCACCCCCCCGGGAACAGGTAGAAGCGGGTGCTACGAAGATTCGGGGGGAGCTGCTCGGGCTGTTCGAACCGGCGCATCCCGACTTCGTCACTGGGCACCTCGGTCGCACCCGTGGCCCGGCAGTCCCCGGGACGGCGCAGGGTGGCCTCGACGGCGCGGTCGCCTCCGCGGTCCGAGTCCAGCCAGAAGGTCGCCCGGTGGCGACGGATCTGAACCCCTCCCAGGGACCACCCGGCGGGGAGGGAGTCGACGCAGGGCAACGCCGTGGCCGACGGAACGGCCTGGGCCATCAGGATCATCACGTCCCCGGTGTCGCAGCTGGGCGTGCCCGAGACGCCCAGGTCGTAAGCGGGTCGCAGCATCGACGTGGTTTGTCCCAGGGCGAAGCCGGCGGCAACCACAACGGCCAGGGCAAGGGCGACCCGCCTGAAGCTCCAACGCTGAAGCCCTATCGGGCGACGCTCCGGCGCGAGGGCGCGGAACTGGGCCAGCAGGTCGCGCCCGTCCCGCTTCATCACGGCGCGCAGCTGAGTCGGACTGGCCACGCCGCGGGCGGCGGCGAAGGCCTCGGCGATCTCGTCGGGCGTGAAGAGAAGCAGGGCTCTCCGGTAGACCGTCTCTGCGTCGGTCTTAACGGCCAGGACGAGCATCATGTTGGCCAGGTCGACCGCCTGGCGCCACGGCGACGGGCGGACCTGTACGAAGAACACATCGATGAGCAGGACCTGGCCGTTCAGGACGAGGATGTTGGCGGGCTTGATGTCTCGGTGGGCCAGCCCCGCGTCCCACAGCCGCCGGATCAGCGACAAGCCCTGGTCGATGGTGCTCTCGTCGACGTCGGCGTCGCTGATCTCCTTGGCGCCGTCGAAGAACTCTGTCACCAGGAGGTACTCCCGCTCGGGCGTCATCTCGACGATGCCGAGTGGCGCCGCCGTAGGAATGCCGATGTCGCGCAGGAGCCGGGCGGCGTAGTCCTCGTACTCCACCAGCCGGCGCACGGACTGGAAGGGGGCCTCGTCCTCCAATCGCCCGTACAGGATCGTCCGTCCGAGCTTGTACCACCGGTCGGCCCGGACGTGGCTCATGGCGTAGAGCTTTCCGAACAGGTAGGTGTCGGGGTCTCCGGCGACGCGCAGGCGCAACGGGGTCGAGCCTCCCGACCCGGCCAGCCCCACGGGCCTTACGTCGACCACGGTCAGGCCCAGCTGATCCTGCACAGCCCGGCGTAGTGCCTCCCCGCGGCGACCGCCAACGTCGAGATGGGCGGCTTTCCCTCGCCGGTAGGTGACGGGAAAGGCCTCGTTCGGCGTGAAGAACCGGAAGGCGTTCACCGGTATGGCCACGGCCAGGACCACGCCGACGAGGATGTCCGAGGGGTGGTAGACGCCGAGGTAGAGCTCCGCTCCGGCGAAGATCGCCACCACCACCGCGACCACGGCCTTGGCGATCTGGCGAGGCCGCCCGGCCACGGCGAGCGAATAAACGATCCCGACACCGATGATGGTGAGCACGGCCACCGGCGGCGCCGGCATGGAGAAGCCCGCCCACCGGCCGATGATGGTCACGTCGAAGGGCCGCGGTCGCGAGAACCCCTCGTACATCATCCCGCCGAACATCTCGAGCACGGAGACGCTGCCGAGGAAGGTGAACAGGTGGCGCCACCGCCGGAAGCCGATCATCAGGAGGAGCAGCCCGGCGGCCACCAGGGTGACGGTCCAGCCGGACCCGACGAGGTGCACGGCCGTCAGCCGGTCGGTCCACCAGTCCGTGCGGAGCCCGGCGATCTGGCGTAGGACGGCGGAGTCGGCCTGATCCGTGACCCGACGCCCCCACTCAGTCTCGGCTGCGACGACCACCCAGACCAGGAGGCCGACCGAGGCGGCGAGCAGGACCTTGCCCGTGGTGCCGATGCTCCTGGGAAGCGGCGGGGGGGCTCCCGAGGGACGGCGGCGACGTCGCCTGCGATCGACCGTGGCCGGCAGGAGGGCTTCATCGGGGACGGGCATGGGCACACCCGGCGTGCTCCGGCCGTGGGTGTGGGCGCTCACCGGAGGGCCTCCGATTTCAACCAGTCAGCGGCCACGGCCGTCACGTCGGCGCCCCCCGTCACCAGCGCGTTCAAGTTCCGCAGGTCGTCCGTCGCCAGGCGGCGCGACACGGCATCGATTAGCTCCGCCAGGCGCGGTCCGCTCCGGTCAAGGGCGTCGGTGCGTACGAGGGGGGTGACGTTCTCCGCCGGCTGCAGGCCTCGGTCGTCGGTCAACTCGACCAGGCCCTCGCTTCCCACGGCCGGATCGGTCGTGAAGAGGAGGGCCATGTCGACCACCCCGTCCCGCAACGCCTGCCGCGTGAGCGGCCCACCGGCGTCGAGGGAGACCACTTCCCGGAAGCGAATTCCGTACACCTGCTCGAGCCCCACCAGGCACAGAGGGCGGGCGGAGCACTCGGGCGGGCCGGCGAACGTGAGCTGGGACCCGACCGCGTCCACGTCGCTCAGTTTGCTCAGGGCGTGACGCTCTGCGACCCGACGGGTGACGACGAACGTGTTGGCGTCCTGGGCGGGAGCCGGCGCCAGGGCGGTGACCCCTCTCTGCTCAAGGGCCCGCACCAGGGCGGCATGGGTGTCCCCCACGTCGGCGCCGGGGCGGACGGACCCGAGGCTCAGGAACTGCACGGCGGTGCCGGCGTACTCGGGCACCATGTCGATCAGGCCCCGAACCAGAGCGGGGGCGACGAACTCACGGGGCCCGAGGTTGAACGCCCGCCGCACGTCGTACCCGCCGGCCTCCAGGGCCTGGCTGTACAGCTCAGCCAGCATCTCGCTCTCGGCGAAGTCGAACGATCCCACGGTGACGGTGTCGTCGGTGACGGGTCTGGCCGACCTCGGCTCCGACGGCTCAGAGGTGCAGGCGGCCAGTAGGACCATGAAGGACGCGGCGATGCCGGTAGCCATCCGTCTATGGCTGCTCATGCGCCCCTCCCTCCGAGCGCCGCAGCACCCGTCCGAAGTCTCTCACGGTGACAGCGATTCGGAGGGTGGCCGCGCCGCAGAAAATAGGATCGTGCCGACACTGCTGCCGGCGAGGAGTTGCTTGTGGAGAGCGGACCCATCTCTACGACCAGACCATGGGAGCACCGGCGAAGCGACGCCCTCGCCGCCGCCGCCGGCCTCACCGTGCTCGTCCTCGGCATGATCGCCGTGCGGGACAGCTCCGTGTCCGGCCTGGAGGAGGACGCCTTCCACGCCGTCAACGACCTGCCCGGCGCGCTGTACCCGGTTCTCTGGCCCTTCCAGCAGCTCGGCGCCCTCCTCGTGGGCCCGGTCGTGACCATCGGGGCCGCCGCCCTCCGGCGGTTCCGTCTGGCGATCATGCTGCTCCTGGCCACCGTGGCCAAGCTCGCCCTCGAACGGGCGGTCAAGGCCACCGTCAGCCGATCGCGCCCCGGCACATCCATCGGGCCCGACGTTCACCTTCGCGGGGATGTCAGTCGAGGCGGCGAGAGCTTCGTCTCCGGGCACGCCGTTCTCGTGACCGCCCTCGCCGGCGTGATCTCTCCGTACCTCCCCGGGCGGTGGAAGGCTGTCCCATGGACGATCGTCGCCCTGGTCATGGTGACCCGCGTTTACGTAGGGGCCCACAACCCCCTCGACGTCATCTGCGGTGCCGGCCTGGGGCTGGCCATCGCCGCATGCCTCAACCTCATATTCGGCGTTCCTCGCCATCCCGAGACCGACGCCGGAGGATGACGGCCCGTAGGAGGGTCTCCTCGGGGTCGCCCTACGAGGGCACCATCGGCTTCAGCCGGGCCGTGCGGGTCGGCACCCGGGTCCTCGTCTCCGGCACGGCCCCGATCTGGCCGGACGGGTCTTGTGACCCCGATCCCCACGCCCAGGCCCGCCGCTGCCTGGACATCATCGGCACCGCCCTGGCGGAAGCGGGTGCCGCGGTCACCGACGTCGTGCGCACTCGCATGTACGTCATCGACGCCCGTGACGCCGCCGCCATCAGCGACGCCCACCGAGCTGTTTTCGCCGAGGTGAGGCCGGCGTCGACGATCGTCGTCGTGTCGGCCCTGGTCGATCCTCGGTGGAAGGTGGAGATCGAGGCCGAAGCGGAGATAGAGGCGGAGACCCGGTGAGCAGTGCCAAGCGGCAGCGGAAGCGCGCCAACCGCCAGGCTCGGGCGGACGCGGATCAGCCGGCTCCGACCATCGACGACGCCGACCTGGCCCAGCTGCTCGAGGACATCACCGTGCGAACCGACTGCGAGCACGCGTCGACGAGGACCATGGCCGACGGCCCCGTCCTCACGCGTTGCGCGGTGGGCGCAGCCGTGGCCGGCGGGTGTCCCCGCGACTGCGCGAGCTTCGAGAAGCGTCGTGTGGGGGGCGTCGGGATCGGTTTCACCTCAGGAGGCTGAAAGCCCCGACTCGAGGCGTCGATCAGGCACCAGCCAGATCAGGGAAACCAGGACGTACAGCGCAAGGGCAATGTACCGGTTGAGGAACGCAACGGGAATGGCGACGGCGTAGATGACCGGTGAGATCCTCCCCTTGGCGTCGCGCCCGAGGGCCGCCGCCAGCGGCGAGTCCGGGCCCTGCTCGGCCACGATCGTCCGCTGCAGCACGAAGTAGGCGAGGGCGGCCAGCAGGAGCACCCCGCCATAGGCGGCCGTCGGCAGCTCAGCGAAGTGGTTCTCCCCCATCCACCCCGTGAAGAACGGGAACAGGGACAGCCAGAAGAGCAGGTGGAGGTTGGCCCACAGCACCCGCCCGTTGATCCGATCCGTGGCCTGCAGCATGTGGTGGTGGTTGTTCCAGTAGATGCCGAGGTTGACGAAGCTGAGGACGTAGGTCAGGAAGATCGGTACGAGGGGCCGTACCGCCGCCGCGTCGGAGCCGTGGGGGATACGGAGCTCCAGCACCATGATCGTGATCAGGATGGCGATAACCCCGTCGCTGAACGCCTCCAGGCGATGCTTCGACACGCAGGCGAGACTACTGACGTGCCGTCGCGGGCCTACCGGGACGCCATCGAAGTCGTGTACACGCCCAACGGCCGGACGTCACCGAAGTGACGTCCGGCCGAGCGAGCTGGCGGTCAGGAACCGCTGATCGGCGTTCCCCGGGGGGCAGGAACGTAGTCGGCCACGAAGAAGCCCATGTTGTCGAGGCGGGCGTTCGAGATCTTGGAGCCGTGCTTGGCGAAGGCCGGGACGGTCCCGATCGAGCCACCACCATCGATGTGGAAGTCGATCTGGAAGGTCGGCGTCCCGTTCATGCCGCTGGCGTCGACGCTCTCCCAAGTCCCCTCGTTGCCCGGGCCGGTGCCCCGTACGAGCGATCCCCAAGATGTCGCGAAGAGCTTGGACCACCGGCCGTCGGCCCGGATCTCCATGCCGGCCTCGTCGGTCCCGAAGAACGAGGGTGCTCCGCAGAGCAGCCACGCCCGGGTCATGGTCTCCCGGAACTCGGCCTCAGTGGACGGCGAGTACGCGTGCTTGCCGGGCTTGTCACACCGGTCGGGCGTCGAGGGTGGACTTGACGGCGACGGGTGGATCGTCGTGCCCGGGGGCACGGGGACGTAGTCGGCGATGAAGAGGCCCATGTTGTTCAGGCGGACGGTCGAGACCGTCGAGACGCTCGCTCCCTCGCCGAAGGCGGGTAGGGCCATGCTCACCGCGTCAGTCCCGTCGGCCTGGAAGTCCACCTGGAACGTGGGCCTTCCGTTCATGGCACTGACATCGGTGACGATCCAGGCACCCTCGGTGCCCGGTCCCTCGGCCCGCACCAGCGAACCATCGTCCAGCCAGTAGAGCTTCGACCAACGGCCGTCGGCCCGCAGTTCCATCCCCGCTTCGTCCGTCCCGAAGAAGGAAGGGCTCTGGCACAGCAGCCATGCCCCGGTCATCGCCGCCCGGAACTCGCCCTCGGTGGCCGGACGGTACTCGCCGTCGCTGGACCCGCAGGGGCGGACCACGTGCTCGTCGGGGACCCGATCGGACCCGGGAAGGGGACCAGGGGGAGCCTCGGCCACACGGGCAGACGTCGCGCTACTGGGGCGAGGGCCGGTGGGTGCCGCTGTCGTGGCGGGTGCCACCGTCGTGGTGGTGGGGGCCGCCGTCGTGGCCGGTGCCCCGTGGCTGATGGAACGGGCCGCGGTGGACCCTTTGCTTGCTGAATCATTTCCGCCGAACATTGCCGCCGAACCCAGGCCCGTGCCGAGCGCTGCGAATACGGCAACCGCCGGGAGAATTCTCCTTGCCGTTCTGGTCATGACAGTCATCTCCTTTGAGGTGTTGGACTGTCCTGATCCTGAGCGACACCCGTCGCAACCGGTTCACAGCGACGTAACGGTTCGGAAACGGCCGCCCCTGCCCACCAGCTCACGCAGAGCGGCGCCGTAGGTCCACTCCGTCCGCTCGCTGGCAACGGCGACCGACCAGTCACCCGCCGGCGTGGTGGATGCGGCCAACACCCTGGCCGGGTCGGCCGGAAGTCTCTCTCGACCGACTCCGAGCTCGACCAGCAGCGGCTGGAATGTCGTCCACCGGCGCCTCAGCTCGTCAGCGCGGACCGGAGGACACACGAACAGCGTCTTGGACCACAGATCACCGGCATCGATCTTCTGCAGCTCCCACCGCAACCCTTCGGTGGTCTCGCCGGGAGGAGCGTTCACCACGATCAGGGCGGCCTCGCTCATCCATTGGGCGATGATCGGCTGCCACTCCTCGTTCGGCAGTGTCGCCCGGGCTGTCCCCACCGGAGCTAGCTCGGTCCCGGGCGGGTTCAAGGCCACCACGGGCCCGGTGCGGTTGAGCTCCCACGCCAGTACTTCCTCGAAGCGGTCGAAACGCCGTGGGCTCAGCTGTTCGATCAGCGAGCGACGCCCCGTGACTGCACTGCGGATTTTGATCTGGTCGTCCGTGAAGGAGCGCAGGTAGAGAACGATCGGGCGGTCATCCCGATCCATCAGCTCCCTCGCATCCAGTGCCGCCAGTCTCCGGGCCCGCCGGTAGAAACCAACTCCTCCGGCGGCAAGAATGACGGCCACCAGTACTCCGGGTGCGGCCACCACCATCGGGTCGATCTCCAGGTCGTCCCCGCCCGACTCCGACGGGACCAGGACGGACTCGCCCCTGGCGATCGTCACTCCCGAGAGGGCGGCGATCATGGCTCCGGCGATGAACAGCACGAGCCCGGCGCCGAACATGAGGGTGACGCGGCCGGTGCGGCGGCCGGTGAAGAGCTGGTGGGAGGGTGGCCCGTCGCCGCCTAGGCGGTTGCGCTCGCGCCGGCGCAGCCACCAGGGTGGGCCGCACAGCAAGGCGAGCCCGACTCCGGCCGGGACCAGGCTCCCCGGCCAGAAGGCGGGAACGACCCCCGGTAGGAGAAGACTCAACCCGAAGATCTGTGCCGCGAAGCGCGCTCGGGCGCGCATGCGTGTGTTCCGGGCAGGACCGGAGACGTCCAGAACCCCTTCGCCGGGCGAACCCGACGGTTCGGCCGCGACACCCCAGGTGGTCGGCGACCCGCTGGGGTCGCGCGCACGGGCCACCACGGCCACCGCGAGGAGGTAGAGCGCGACGAGGAACAGCAAGGTTCCGCTCATCTGCCCTACGAACGTCGACGCGTCGAACGGCTCCGCGGGCGCACTTTCGCCTGAAGGCGCCTTCGCCTCCTGCCTCGACGCCAGGTCACGCGCCGTGGCGAGGTCGGCGACCTCGGAGATGACGTTGACGGTGAAGTGGAAACGGCCCCGCCGAAAAATGACCATGGCTCTCTCGGCCACCAGCTCGCCGGTCTCGGGTGCTTCGAATCCCACGACCAGCCCCCGAGCGTCGGCCACCTGGGGAACCTCGAATTCGACGTGGTCTTGCTCGGCGACGCGGTCCGCCGTGCCCCGCAGGAGCTCCGCCGCCGCCTTCGCTGAGCGAAGCTCGAAGACGATCGCGCTGACAAGGGTGCCCGACTCGTCGTTCAGCCACGTCCGACCATAGGAACAATGAAGCGCCTCGGCCTCCGCTGCCTCCTCCTCGGTGAGCGTGCGGCCCAGGGCGTTCTCAGGATCGACCCTTCCACTCAGCTCAGGGTCCTCGACATAGCCAGCCGGCAGATCCCGCTCGTCGATGAGCGAAGCCCGAAGGCTGGCGTCGGTGCAATGGTCAGCCCATCCATCGGTTGGCGCCACGCCCAGGACGGTGACGATCAAGGCGCCGGCAAGGACCCGACGGCCGACTGGGCCCTTTGGGGTCCACCACCGTTTCCCCTCGCTACAGCTCCGCCCGCTGTACAGGCACGCCCGCATCCGCCGCACCTCCGCAGCAATTCTCCATTGCCGGCAGGAGCGGGTCAATGGAGGACCGGCCGCGATCTGTTGCGACATTCGTCCGGACCGCGCCAGGATGGACCCACGGCGTTCTTCGACTACCCGGGCGGGGATACGGGCGAGCAATCGGAGGAGGTGCGGTTTCTGGCCGGCTCCTCGGACGAAGACTGGGCCCTCATCCGCAGGCACAGCGAGACCCGGCGGTTCCTCCCGGGCGATGTGGTGATCAGCGCCGGAGAATCGGACCGCGCTCTCTACATAGTCGTCGACGGAACTTTGCAGGTGGTGCGATCGAGTGGATTCCGTGGTCGGACGACGGAGGTGGCGCGAACCATCCACCCCGGGTCCGTGATCGGTGAGATGGCCTTCCTGGACGGGAAGCCGCGCTCGGCCCTGGTGCAGGCCGTGAGCGAAGCCCACCTGATGCGCCTGAGCTTCGACTCGTTCGAGGTTCTGGCGGCCAAGGACCCGGCCTTGGCCCGATCGATCCTGCTCGACCTGGGTCGCATCCTCGCCGACCGCATCCGCGCCCTGCAGAGGTTCGAGACAGGGCACGGTGCAGTGATCGAATGACCCCCGTCTCCGGCGATCAGGAGCCGGCGACGACAGCTGCGCCGGTGTTCCCCAACTACATGCAGATGAGGCGCCGCATGCCGATCGCGGCGTGGCACGTCCTTCGGGTCGGCAGCGTGGCCGCGTTCCTCGTCCTGTGCGTCACGCTGGTCGTCCGGCCCGCCGGCGGCCTCTTCGTCTTGTGGGGCGTCTTGATTCCGTCCCTCCCCCTGCTCTTCCTGGTGGCTCCCGGGCTGTGGCGGAACATCTGCCCGCTGGCTGCCGCCAACCAGACACCTCGGCTGCTGGGGTTCACCCAAGGGCGCACAGCCCCGAAATGGATGAGGGAACGCGGTTACCTCCTCGCCATCTCACTCTTCATCGCCGTGGTGACGACCAGGAAGGTCGTGTTCGATACCAACGGGCCGGCTGTAGCCCTTCTTCTGATGGGGACCATCGTCGCCGCGTTCGTGGGCGGGGTCTTCCTGAAGGGCAAGAGCGGGTGGTGCAGCACGATCTGCCCCTTGCTTCCCGTGCAGCGTCTGTACGGTCAGACTCCCTTCGTGACCGTTCCCAACGGTCACTGCCAGCCCTGCGTCGGCTGCACCAAGAACTGCTACGACTTCAACCCGGGCGTGGCCTACCAGGCCGACATGTACGACGCCGACCAGACCTGGAGCGCGCCCCGGAAGCTCTTCGCCGGCGCCTTTCTCGGACTGATCGTCGCCTTCTTCACCCTGCCGACGCCTCCCGCCATCTCCCGACCGGAGTTGTACGTACGCTTTGCCGCCTACGTGCTGGTCAGCGCCGGGGCGTTCTTCGCCCTGGACTCGGTCCTTCGCATCTCCACCAGCAAGCTGGCCGCGGTTTTCGCCACGGCGTCGATCAACACCTTCTACTGGCACAGCTCCCGGACGCTCGCTCGATCCTTCGGCGAGATGTTCGGCACCGACGGGGACGGGATCGTCTGGCCGCTGCGCGCCCTGGTGCTCAGCCTCAGCGCGTGGTGGTTGCTGAGAACGCTACGAGCCGAGCGAAAGTTCGTGGCCGCGTCGGTGAGCCAGCCCGTCCGGCTGGCCCCTTCGCAGGTGCAGGCTCTCAGCGGCGAAGGTCGCGGAAGCGACGGACCGGAAGTGCATGTCGTCCCCGAGAACCTGCGAGTCATCGCCGCCGAGGGCAACAGCCTGCTCGAAGTGCTCGAAAGTGCCGGCCTTCCCATCGAGGCCGGGTGCCGCATGGGAATGTGCGGGTCCGATCCCATCGCCGTGCTGGAGGGCGCAGAGCACGTGACACCAGTGGCGGAGGAGGAGTGCAACACCCTGCGGCGACTCGGGCTCGGCTCCACCACTCGCATGGCGTGCTGCGCCCGCGTCACGGGCGATGTTCGCATCTCTCTGGTTCCCGAGAAGGGGGATGCCCGCGCAACCGCGCCGGTCGCCTTCGATACTTCGCTGCGCAGCGTGGTCGTCATCGGCAACGGAATCGCCGGCATCACTGCCGCCGACTTCGTCCGCCGCGGCCATCCCGACTGCGAGATCCACGTGATCGGGCAGGAGCCGCACCCCCTCTACAACCGGATGGGCATTTCGAGGCTCATCTACGGACGATCGGCCATGCAGGGGCTCTACCTGCTGCCGGACAGCTGGTACGAAGACCACGGGATCACGTGCTGGCTCAACACCCAGGCCCGGCGCATCGACCTCGAGGCCCAGCACGTGATCCTCGGAACCGGAGAGTCGCTGGCCTTCTCCAGGCTGATCCTGGCCATGGGCAGCAGCAGTTCGGTTCCGCCCATTCCCGGCTTCGGATTGCCAGGATCGTTCGTGCTGCGCGAAGCAAGCGACGCCATCGCCATCCGGTCCTTCGCCCAGCACCACGGTGCTTCCCGTGCCGTGGTCGCCGGCGGAGGCTTGCTCGGGCTCGAATCCGCCTACGCCCTGCGCCAGCTGGGGCTGGCCGTCACCGTCCTCGAACGCAGTGAGCGCCTGCTGCGGAAGCAGGTCGACGAGCGCTGCTCACAACTGCTCGCCAGCTACCTCGATGGCCTGGGGATCGAGCTCGTCACGCGGGTGGAGGTCAGCGAGGTTTCGGGCGACGACCGCGTACGGCGAGCCCTTCTCTCGGACGGCGACGCGACGAACTGCGACCTCTTCCTCGTCTGCGCCGGCATCCGTCCGAACGCTCAACTGGCGAAGGAGGCGGGCATCGAGGTGAGGGCGGGGGTGTTGGTCGACACCGGCATGCGGACCAGCCACCCGGGGGTTTTCGCCGCCGGCGACGTCGCCGAGCTCGAAGGCCAGGTGCTCGGCCTGTGGCCGGTCAGCGTGGCCCAGGCGGAGGTCGCGGCCGCCAACGCCCTCGGCGGCCAGGAGGTCTTGGCGCGAGCCCAGCTTGTCGCCATCCTCAAAGGGGTGGGCATCGACCTCACGTCGGTCGGCCGGTTCCAGCCCGGCCCGGAGGACGAGGTCATCGTCGTCGACGACGGGCAGAACTACGCCTACGGGAAGCTCATCGTCTCCGACGGGAAACTGGTAGGCGGGATCATCCTCGGCCGGCCTCAGGACGCGCCACACCTGATCGCGGCCGTGAAGCGCCAGGCTGACGTCAGGGACCACATGGAGCGCCTCCGCCAAGGGGACTGGGAGGCGCTCGCGACACCACCGACGCTCGTCGGTACCTAGAAAGGCGGAGATGGCCGAAACCCGGATCACGAGGATCGTCAATCACACGACCGCGACCGTTGCGGTTGTCAACCATGAGACAGGCACCACCAGCGATCCCGTCGGGGAACACGCCAGTGGAATTGTCGACATGGCCGTGCCCTGGGCCTCGAGCCAGTGGGACTTCGGAGACAGAGGTAAGCGCCTGGAGGTTCAAGTCGACGGCTGGACCAGGTACTGGATCTGGCAGGCGGCGCATGAGGACGGTGACTTCGTTCGTTTCTCGAGCGACGGCCGCTGGCACGACCCAGGAGCCCGCGCCTACGGCATCCCGTTGGCCGAGGGCTGGCGAAGCTTGGTCGTTCACGATCGTGGCTTTGAGCTCGAAGGATTCGACCTCGAAGTCATGGGACACCTGCTGACCCCTCTCCAGGTCCTGGGCCAGTTCTACCCGTCCGCCGTCCAACCGCCTGATCCGCTTGCGAACGTTCCCTCTGTCCCGAAGCACACGGCCGTTTCCTTCACCATGGCGGGGAACCCATCCGACGCGTTCCACAGTGGGGAACCAGGTTCCCGCTTTCTCTACCGCGACTCCGGGAAGCGCTACAGATTCGAGATTCGAGAAGGAGTGGTATACGCCATCGCTCCTGATGGGAGTTCGACGCCGCTCGAGCGGGCGGTGTCGTACAACACCAAGCGTCTCGGCGAGGGCTCTGCTGCACCGCCGATGGACCTGATCGCTGCGAGTGGTGAGCGAGTGTTCGCCAAGGCGAGGGGTCTCAACCGCTTCTACATCACGACCATGGACGAGCTGTTCATCCATGCCGGCGAAGATGGCATCGAGTTCCCGGTGCCGAGTGTCTTCTTCAAGTTGGACCCCGAGCGTGGCCAGCCAGGCGCCCGGACCAAAGACCTCATCCCGTCCGTCGACGGGTGCTTCGCCGACCATCCCGCCGCCGAACGGTTCCCCGTCTACCGCCAGATCCTCCAGCACCAGCCGACCGACGTCATGACGGTCCGTGTGGAGCGTCGCCTGTGGCACCTGCTGGACGCCCGTCCACCCATCGGGACGTTGCCATTTGAGCTGCTTGCCGTCCTGTTCGCACGGGATCATCTGGGTTCGCTAAGGGAGGAGCTGCCGGCGCCCGTATTGGATGCGCTGGCGCGGTTCGAGGCTGAGCTCCAGGAGGTGTCCGATAACCCGGTGCATAAACTTCCTGAGAAGCGCGATCCACCCGCCGGGGATCCGCCAACCGGGCTGCCGAGGTACCCGCACGTGAGGTACACGGACGGGCCGAGAACCGTCGAACTCCACTCCATCAAGTACCACAAGGTCCTCGACCTCGGGGTTGGTGCACTTCACCTCCACGACCAGTACGAAGGCTTGACCGGTGGCGAGTTTTTCGCCATGCGCACGAGCATTCGGGCCGATATCTGGAGGGCCCTGTACCGGTTCGTCAACGGGCCCATGATCGATGCCGACGGCTACAACGACGGCACGTGCAACTACTACATCCTCGTCCAGCTCAAGGACGACGAAATGCTCGCGAGAGACGCCAAGAACGGTTACGGCATCCTCTACATCGACGAGCAGACCTACTTCTCCCAACGTTGGCGCCTGGTCCATCACAAGGACAGCGGTGGCCTCATGTTTGCCGTCACCGCCAACTTGGCCGAGTACGACTGGGACCCGACGAAGTTCTGGTGTCCCTTCGAGGCCGGGCACATCGGGCCGAAGAGCCGGATGGCGGTGGCCCGGCAGGTGATCCTTGTCACGGGACAGGACCCCGCCACCGGCGAACCAGCCGTCTACAGCATCAACTTCAGTTGGGGCACGATGGACCGGACGTGGCGCTGGCGGCCCCTGCCCGCCCCAGCACAGACCTTCGCGACGGATGCGGCCGCCCTCGCCGAACAGATCCCGACCAGCCCGGCGAACTCTGCCTTCCCCCAGACGGTGCGCCTGCGCGAGGACATGACGATCCACGTGAAGGGTGCCCACAACGGCGTGGTCGGCCGGTGGCACCAGCGGTACCTCCCCGCGTCGCACGAGCTGGTGCCTGCCTCGGGAGAAGAGCTCACAGCCGGAGAACGCCCCCGGAAGGGCTACTCGCACACGTGGAATTTCCTTGAGGAGCGGGCGTTCGCAGCCGCCGACTGGTTCAGTCACTTCGGCGTCTACGACACCGTGGACGCGCGAACGCAGTACTACATGTTGGAGCCCGTCGGCACCGCCGACTTCGAAGCGCTCGCCAACCCGAAGCAGTCCTCTGGCCCATGGGTCGACACCGAGCAGGCCTTGTACATCCACCAGTGGAGGTTCTGGTGGGCTGCGCCCTTGCGGGTCGGCGAGGACCTCCTCCACAAGTTGGACCCGTGGTGGCCGCGCTTCGAGAACCGCCGTCCAATCTCGATGTTCGAGCCTCGGACGGGTTTCCGAATCGTCCGGCGCGGGTCCAGCTGGATCGCGATGCACTGGGACAAGAGGGACGACGACCTCGCGCCCCTCACCGACCTTCCCAAGGAGGTCGTGCTGACCAACAGCGGGCTGCGCGCCCGGGTGCGGTTGCAGGCCTGTATCCGAGTCGAGCAACCCCCGCGTGTTCACCGAGCCGTGTTGGTGCCGACCGGCGAGTCCGAGCTGCTACTCAGGCTTGCCTGCTATCCCATCCACCTCTGGCGGGTTCGCATGGCGGCACTCGACCCGATGCCTTCCGGCCCTGACGGCCAGCCGAGTGTCGTCTCCTTGCTCGATCTGCAGTTCGACGGCGAGTTCCGGCCCGCCCCTGATGCTTGGTACGAATGCCGCTGGGCTCCCTCCGAATCCGAGTGGGCGGCGCTAGAGCGCTACTGCACCCGGGCGGGCGCCGCGCAGTACGCCACCAGCATCTGGCTCGAGGACGCGGTCGGCCATGTCAGCGTCCCTGAGGAGGTGGCGTGGCCGACCTTCCTCCGGATTCCCAAGCTGTTCTCGTTGCGGTCTTCCAATCATCCGACCCGATTCGTCGGCCACAAGTCTTTTCGCGCCGAGATCTTCCCGCTGGTCACGGCCGAGGATCGGCTGGGAGCAACCTTCATCCGGGTCCGGGGACTGGCTGATCCGAACGCTCTTTCCTTCGAGTCGGTGGAGTTTCCCCGCCACTACCTGCGACATCAGAATTTCCGCCTCACGTTGGCCCCCTTCGAGGAAAGTCCAGGGTTTCGAGCCGACGCGACGTTTTCCGCCGTTTCCGCGCTGGCCGGCGGGCCGGGCCTGTCCCTACGGTCGTACAACTATCCAAACCTCTACGTTCGCCAGCGAGACTTCCAGCTCGCGCTCGAAGCGGACACCGGCGGGACGTTCCGGCAGGACGCGACCTTTGTCGTGGCCAGCCCCGCCGCACCTGTGTCTTTCCGGGCGATCAACTTCCCGACCCACTATGTCCGGCACAGGAACTATCTGGGCGAGCTGACCCAAGTGACGAATGCCCTCGACAAGGCAGACGCCAGCTTTGCGGTAGTTCCTGGCCTGGCCAGTTCCAGCGCCGTCTCGTTCGAGTCGACCAACTTCCCCGGGTACTACCTGCGTCATGAGGGAGACCAGATCAAGCTCCAGCCAAGGTCCGAAGACCTCGCGTTCCGACGTGCTGCGACGTTCTCCTTGGTGCGCGGCCTAGCCGATGGCTCGAAGGTGTCGTTCCAGTCATTCAACGATCGCACTCGCTATCTCCGCCACCGTGATTTTTCCCTGTATCTCGAGGGGGCCTGGGACTCTGCGTCCCAGCGCGATGCCACGTTCGAGATCGTCAAAGCTCTCACCTCTCCACCACCGCCCCCGCCGAAGTTGACGTCCTTGACGTTGACACCACCGTCGGTCGTCCTCAGCGGGCCCGCGCCGTCCGACGTAGGCGTGGCCCTCTCCAGCAGTCACCCACAGGCGGCCTCCGTGCCGGCGTCGGTCGTAGTGCGTGCGGAGTCTGCGAGCGCCATCTTCTTTCTCAGCACCAACCCCGTGAGCGCGGACGTTGCGGTGACGATCTCCGCCAGCCTTCAGGGCATCACCCGCACGGCGGTTCTGTCCCTGGCCGCACCCCGCCCGCTTGCGCTGTTCCTCAACCCTGACTCGGTACGCGGCGGCACTCCGGTCACCTCCACGCTGCTCCTGACGACCGCGGCCCCCGCCGGCGGGTTCCAGGTCGCTATGTCCTCGAGCAACCCGTCGGTCGTAGCCGTCCCGTCCAGCGTCGCCGTCACCGCCGGAACGTCCAGCCTCAACTTCTCGCTGCCGACCAACACCGTCCCGGCCGAAACGACCGTAACCGTGTCGGCGGCTGCACTCGGGGTAAGTCGAGCCGGCACGCTCAGGGTGTTGCCGCCGAGCACCACCGTGCCCTACGTCCTGGAGATGAATGAAGCGGGCGCCCACGCGGTGATCCGTTCCGCCGGCCTCGTACCGAGGTCCACCGGTGCGGTCGGGAGGCGCGGAGCCTGGGTGTACAGCCAGGCTCCCGAGGGTGGATCTGAGGTCGCCTCGGGCACCACGGTGTCGGTCAACCTCCGAACCGGCCCGATCCAGTGACGCGGAGGAGATCTCGATAGGACCGCGATCTAGGAGGCCGCGGGCCGGTAGGCGCAGATGTGCACACCCGTGCTGCTCGTCGTCGCCGACACCAGCTCGAGGGGCCGGGACTGGCCGTCATCGGGAAACAGACGCTTGCCGCCACCGAGCAGGACCGGTTCGATCATCAGGCGGTACTCGTCAACCAGGCCGCCGCTGATCAGCGCCCGGGCGAGGCTTGAACTCCCCATGACCTGAATGTCGCGCCCATCTTCGGCCCGTAGTCGCTCAACCGCGCCCAGGACGTCGTCGGCGGGAAGCAACTTCGAGTTGTTCCAGTCGAGGTCCTCCTGAGTCAATGTCCGGGAGGCGACGTACTTCGGGATCTCGTTCATACGGTCGGCGAACGGGTCACCGGCACGCCGCGGCCATGCCGCAGCCATGGTCTGCCAGGTCCGACGACCGAACAGCAAGGCGTCAGTCCCCTGCATCACCTCATCCATGGCGGGTCCCATGGCCTCGGGGTCGAAGTAGGGCATCGACCAGCCGCCGTGCTCGAAACCGCCGTCGGTGTCCTCTCGGGTCCCTCCGGGCGCCTGGACGACGCCGTCAAGGCTCATGAAATCGCTGATTACGATGCGCATGGTTCTCCTCGCTTTTCGGCGTCGGCTCCCCCTCGCCGGGCGGGATCAAGTTGTGAGCTCCGGACGCCGATTCTATGGACATGGCCCGCCCTCACAGGGTCCGTCGCTACTGCAGGCCACTGCGGCCGAGCGACCGATCGCCAGCGCTGGGGGGGCCGCGGTGATCGCCTGGATTCTCACCGAGATGACGTTGGCGTTCGTCGTGTTCTGCGCCGACTCCGTGGGCGAGGAGGAACGCCGACCCATGGAACGCCTCGCCCGGGCTCTCCTGTGGATGGTGACGCTGACCAGGTGGTTCACTCACCGAAATGTGGCGAAATTGGGACGTTTTGGCGCAGTTGTGTGGTTCTTGGTGACGATGGGCTGGTTGCTCACTCTCGAGTACGACCGGACCGCTACCCCGGTCTTCCTCGTCCTCGCCGAGGCGACCATGGGATTCGTCGTCTACTGCGTCGACGCCCTGTCCGCCGATCTGGCCAACAAGCCTGGGCGTCGGCTGATTCGCAGCCTGCTGTGGCCCGGGCCCATCGCCCAGTACCTCAGCGACGACGACAGCGTCGCCCTGATCGCCGCCACGGTGACGGTGTGGGTCCTGCTCACCACCGGCTGGCTCCTCGGCCTCCTGGCCGACCGGGTCGCCACTCCTCTGGGAGGTTGGACATGAGCGAGCACCGATGAGCCTTCTCGACACCTTCCGCGAACGTCGACCGTTCCCCGGGCAGGACCCCTGGGTCGTCGCCCACGATGGGTCGCTGCTGCTCGTGCAGTCGGCCGGGGGCAACCGCCGAATCGTCGTCAAGCGCTTCCGCGACCTCGAGCGCATGGATCGCAACGTCGAGACCGTGATCTGGGCTCCGAAGGGAGCCGGTGCCCACCACCACGTATGGGCCCCTGAGCTGCACAACATCGACGGCCGTTGGTACGTCTACTTCGCCGCCAGCACCGGGCGCTCGCCGAACCATCGCACGTTCGCCCTCGTCGCCGACGACCCGCTCGGCCCGTACGAAGCGCTGGGACCGGTGCGCGACCCCAACCACGACGTGTGGGCCATCGACCTCACGGTCTTCAGCCACGCCGGCCAGATGTACGCGGTGTGGTCCGGTTGGGAGGGGGCCGACGACGGGTTCCCCCAGAACCTCTACATCGCTCCCATGTCGAACCCGTGCACGATCAGCGGCGAGCGCCGGTGTCTGTCGCGGCCGGAGCATGGCTGGGAGATGACCGTCGCCCCGATCAACGAAGGGCCCGAGGTGATCCGTCACCCCCGCACCGGCCGGCCCTTCCTCCTCTACTCGGCCGACGCCAGCTGGACCCAGGCCTACAAGATGGGCCTGCTGGAGTGGACCGGAGGGGACGTCGCCGATCCATCGTCCTGGCAGAAGCTGCCCCGCCCGTTCTTCACCGGCGGCGGCCACGGCTGCGTGGTGGACACCCCTGCGGGCGCCCGCCTCGTGTACCACCGGAAGCTGGGCGGCGACCCGGGTTGGGCCGACCGTGAGATCCGCTGGGCGCCCCTCGACTGGGACGCCGACGGCTACCCCGTGGTTGGCGTGAACAAGCCGTCGAACACCGGCTCTGCCCCACTGACCATCGGAACCCAGCTCGGGTTCGGTCAACCGGGAAGCCACGACGGACTGGGCCGAGTCGCCTGATCAATCCCCGTGGAGGCTTGAGCCGACGAAGCGGACCGGAAGGTGTGGATGACGGCCTTCCTGGAAAGGAAGGCCGAATGAGCGATCAACAGGCGACCGGAACCAGCGACCCGACCTACAACATCATCAGCGTCGTGTACCACGCCCTCCAAGGGGCGGAGACCATCCAGAAGTACCTCGACGACGGCGGCACCGACGACGAGCTGAGGAAGTACTTCCAGCAGGTTCAGCAGGGCTACGGCCGGGCCGCGGGCATGGGCAAGCAACTGCTCGCTCAACGCATCGAGCAAGAGAGCTAGCGGCAGCCGCGCAGGCCGCGATCGTGCTCTCCGTATGCTTCGGTCGTGGCCGCGCCCATGGCGGAGGTCGATGTAGACGAGGGCCTGGTTCGGGCCCTCCTCGCCGAACAGCACCCCGACCTGGTGGCCCTTCCGCTGGCCCAGGTCGACGCCGGATGGGACAACACCCTGTGGCGTCTGGGCGACGATCTCCTCGTCCGCCTACCCCGACGGCAGGTCGCGGCGCCGCTAGCGGTCAACGAGCAGCGGTGGCTGCCGCAGGTCGCAGGACGGCTACCGCTTCCTGTCCCGGTTCCCGTTCGGGTCGGGCGACCGTCTGAGGACTTCCCCTGGCCGTGGTCAGTCGTCCCTTGGTTCCATGGACATCCGGGTGATCGCGCCGAGCTCGCCGATCCTCGTGAATCGGCTCAGCGCCTGGGCCGTTTCCTTCGATCGCTGCACCAACCTGCTCCCGTGGATGCCCCCGCCAACCCCTACCGCGGCATGCCCCTGGTCCACCGCTCCCCCGCTCTCGAAACGAGGCGTGTCGGGCTCGGGTCGAGCATCGACCAGGTGGCCACGAAGCGGGTCTGGGACCGGGCGATAAGCGCCGGCCAGTGGACCTCCCCACCCGTGTGGCTCCATGGCGACCTTCATCCCGCCAACGTCATCGTCGACCACGGGACGCTCACCGCCGTGATCGATTTCGGCGACATCTGCGCCGGTGACCCCGCGACGGACCTGGCCGGCGCGTGGATGCTGCTTCCGGCCGCAGCCATGTCGACGTTCGCCGAAAGCTACGGCGGCATCGATCCGAACTTGGAGCGTCGGGCTCTGGGTTGGGTGGTCCTGTTCGCGCTCATGCTGATTGCCATCAGCGACCACGGCCGCCCCAGTTACAGCCTGGTGGGCAATGCGGCGCTGGCCAAGGCCATCGGGCGCTCCGACGACATGTCTTAGGTGCCGCGTCACCCCTGGGCCTCAGGCAAGGCGCAGGCTTTCAGCATTGGGCCAGGACCATGATGGTCTGGTCGAGACTGCGGTCGGTGTGCCCGCCTCGGCCTGTGAGCTCCACCGCGAACGCGACAGGCCCGGCGGTGGCGAAGGGCCCAAGGATCCCGAAGAACTCTCGGTCACCCCCGGCACGTTGGTCACCCGTCGTGGGCTCCATCACAGACCTTGTGGAGCTGTCGGCTCCGGGGGCAAGGATCTCGAGCACCACCAGGCTGACCGTTTCGGACTCGGTCACGGTGGCTGTCACCCGTGTGCTCGCGGTCCCGCCGGCCAGACAGAGGGTCGGTTCCTCGGTGAGGACCTCGGCCACCTGCGGACGGTCCGCGGTCATTCCGCCTCCTCCGCCACCCCCCACGAGGAGCGTCGTAGCCAGCGCGGCAGCGACGGCGAGGGTGGAGGACACGACCGCTCGGCATGCGCATTCGGAGGAGCCACCGAGAGCCCCTCCCACAGGGCGTCGAGCGAGTGGCGCTGGACGTCGGTGTGAGGCCGGTCGACCCACCTCAACGAGCACCGCCGGCCCTCCCCGTCGACGCCCAGGCAGAACCGCCACAATGAGGCCTCGCGCCACGGCGTCTCTGGTTGGAAGCCGTCGGGACCCGACGGAAACCTCAGCAATGGATCGCCGCCGATGCGGAAACCCTAGCCCGGCGGATCAGCTCAGTCGTAGGCGCGGATGGTGCGGACGTTGAGCGTCACCATCAGCACGCCAGCGACAGCCACCACCGCGAATCCTCGGCCGACCGCGGCCCAGTCCGATGACTCGAGGATGAGCGAACGCAGTGCCTCCATGATGTAGGTCACCGGGTTGTAGGTCGCGGCGATCTCCATCGGCCGGGTGAGCAGGTCCCGCGGGACGAAGTTCGGCGTCAGGAACAACAACGGGAAGAACACCAGCGAACCTGACTGTGTGGCCGCGGCGCTGCGGGACTTCAGGGCAATCAGCTGCATGAAGCCGGAGAACACGACCGCCCACGCAGAGACCAGAAGTAGGAGCAGGAGAAAGCCGATCGGGCCGCTCGCCACCGAGATGCCGAAGGGCAGAGCCACCAGCACGATCAGGGCGGAGATGGCGCAGGTCTTGGCCGCCTCGGCCGCCAGGCTGCCCAGCACGATGGCAGTCCGAGACACGGGCGCGGCCCGGAGCTTGTCGAAGTACCCACCCTCGATGTCCTCGACCAGGTAGAGCGCTGCGCTCCCGAAGGACGAGGCGAGAAGTAGCGCGCTGGGCACCTGGAACGCGGCGTAGTTCTGCCCTTCAAGGAAGGGGGTCGCCCCGGCGGGGAAGATCTCGGCGGCCTGGCCCACGTTCACGACGAGGAAGAAGAGGGGGATGAACACCGTCGGCAGCAACGCCTCGGGTGTGCGCAGCGTCTCTCGGACGGCGCGACGGCTGAGCGCCCAGAACTGGGTCACCCGCGTGCCCCTGTGTTAGCTGGTACCGACCTCAAGCCTGCACCTCCTGCACTTGGCCGGCGACGCGCTCGCGGGTGCGGCCGGTGGCGTCAAGGAAGACCTCGTCCAAGGTCGGCTCATGATTCAGGGACAGCCGCCTCCGGAGCTCAGCCTTCAGCTCGTCGGGTGTCCCTTCCCGGACGATGAGCCCACCATCGATGATGGCAAGCCGGCTGCAAAGCTGGTCGGCCTCCTCGAGGTACTGGGTCGTCAGGAACACCGTCGTCCCCCGGGCGTTGATGCGTCGCATCTCGTCCCACACGGTGAGCCGGCTGGCGGGGTCGAGGCCGGTCGTGGGCTCGTCCAGGAAGAGGACCTGGGGACGGTGGACGAGGGCCGAGGCCAGGTCGAGCCGGCGCTTCATGCCCCCCGAGTAGCCCTTGATCCGCCGGTCGGCGGCCTCGACGAGGTCGACGAGTTCGAGCAGCTCCTGGGCCCGGTCGGCGGCCTCCGCCGGCGAGCTGCCGAACAGCCGCGCCTGGAGGATGAGGAGCTCCCGTCCGGTCTGGCGGGCGTCGAGGCCCGCCTCCTGGAGGGCGACGCCGATCTCGCGCCGGGCGGCATCAGGATCAGCGGTCACGTCAATCCCGGCAACACGAGCCGAGCCTGAGGTGATGGTCGTCAGCGTGGTCAGCATGCGCACGGTGGTCGACTTCCCGGCGCCGTTAGGCCCCAGGAACCCGAACACCTCTCCCTCGGCCACATGCAGGTCGACACCGCGCACAGCGTCGACCTCCCCGCTGCGACCGGTGAACCGCTTGACCAGCTGCTCTGCTTCCACCGCCAAAGGCAT
>JBHENM010000159.1:0-2441 GCA_046262035.1 Acidimicrobiales bacterium
GCGGCCAAGCCCCTCTCGGGGCAGGCTCAGGTCATCATCGACACGGCCAGGAGCATCGACAACACCGTGTCGGGGATCAACGGCAACGCCAACGAGATCAACGTCACCGTCAAGAGCATCAACTCGACGGTGGCCGCGCTCATGCCGGTGGTGCAGACGATCAACGGTGACGGCAGCCTCGATCCCGTCACGGGCGGGGTCTCGGCCATCGACCAGCGGGCCGATATCGCCAAGCCCATCGTCGCCGGCATCAGCGACGACCTCGGTCGGGTGCTGAACGAGAACGTGGGCTTCGGCGGAACCGGTGCCCACCAGCCGAACAACACCATCCACAGCCACGTCAACTCGATCAACTGCGCTCTGACCAGCCCCAGCGCCGGTCTGTTAGGCGCCGTCGGTGGCTTGCTCAACACGCTGCTCGGCGCAGTGTCGGGAGCTCCTCCGGGCTGCGACGCCTTCTGATCGAGGGACCCGCTTTGGGGGAACGGGTGGCGACCTCAGGGTCGCCACCCGACTCGCGGGGCCTGTCGCTCCCCGGAGGGTCACGTTCGGCGCGGTACACTCGGCCCGATGGCACGAGGCTCTCTCGCCAAGGTTCGTTGGCGCAACGATCGGACCCGGAAGGCGAAGGCGCGCGCCAAGAGGCGAGCTGAAGCGGGCCGGAACCCGGCTCAGACGCCCGCGCCCGACCGGGCTCCCACTCCCGCTCACTGAGGCCGCCATCCGGGAGCGCGGGCTTCGCGTGTAACTCCACGCCTACAGTCGAGGGGTCATGTCGCGCCCCCGCCTGACGTTGAATGCGGCGCGAGCTCTCGCGATCCTCATACTGCTGTCGCTCGGGTTTCCGCCCGTCGCTTCCGCCCAAGAGGACCTGAGCGCGGCCCAGCAGCGCGCCAACCAGGCTGCCGAGGAACTCTCCCGAGCAGAGGAAGAGAAGGCTCTGGCCGAGGACGCCGTCGCCCACATGGAGACGCGCGTGGCGGGAATCGAAGCGCGGGTCTCTCGCACCCGTGACCAGGTCCGTCAACTGGCCATCCGCCTGTACATGGAGGGCCCGTCACGGCTCACCCGGATGCTGCGGATGGCCGACGCCAACCAGATGGTCCGCGTCCAGCAGTACACCCGGGTCATGGCCGGCAGCTCGAACGACGCTCTTCAGCAGTACCGGGCCGACCGCGAGGACCTGGAGCGGGAGCTCACCCTCCTCGAAGGAAAGCAGGAATCCCGCGCCGAGGCGCTCGAGGACCTGCGCCTCCGTCGAGCGGAGGCCATCGAGGAGCTCGACCGTCTGGCCAGGGCGGAGGCGGAGCGGCAGAGAGCTCGGGCCGCCGAGGACGCACGGCAACGGGCCCAGGCCCCCGCACCTGGTCCCGCCGCGTCTCAAACGACGTCCGGGCCACTGATCACCTCGCCGCTCCGCCCAGCCCAGGAACTGGCCGGACTTCCGGCGCCGTCCGCGGATCCGGATCCACCTCCGCCTCCGCCTCCACCTCCGCCGGTCGAGTCCTCGGCCGACTGGGTCTGCCCCGTGCAAGGGCCGCACGCCTTCAGCGATGACTACGGCGCTCCCCGCGGAGGCGGCTTCAGCCATCAGGGCAACGACATCCTGGCGCCGAGGGGAACCCCCGTCGTGGCCAACGTGGACGGCGTGGTCGTGCAGCGGAGGAACACGCTCGGCGGTCTGTCCTACTTCCTCAACGGGGACGACGGGGACAGCTACTACGGCGCCCACCTCGACTCCTACGGCGCCAGTGGCCGCGTCACGGCCGGAACCGTCATCGGTACGGTCGGAACTACGGGGGACGCGGCCGGTGGTCCGCCGCACCTCCACTTCGAGATCCATCCGGGTGGGAGCGGCAACATCAACCCCTATCCGACGTTGTCGCGCTACTGCTGACGCGGCTCCTCGGCTGCGACTAGGGGTGCCGTTAAGGAAGCTGGCACCAACCGACAAGTAGCCATACGCAACCGGCTCGAAGACCAATTGGTTGTCCTCGTGATCATCCTCCTCGGACGGCTTCTGGAGAAGTGTGCTGAGCTTGTTCAGGTAAGGCCAAGATAAGCCCGAAACCCGCAGGGAGAGGCGGCGAGCCTGACCCGATGGTTGGCCGGCACGCAGGTTTTGCCCAGGTTCCCCTCGCCGCTGTCCAAGCGGTGGCCGGCGCCGAACCAGGACGGTTGATGTCCCTCGTCGCTATCCCGCAGCGGCACGACGTCCTCGGGTGGTCCGTAGGCGAGGCGGGCGAAGGCCTTGAGACGGGCTGACGTTCACCGAACAGCCATGTCCGACGCCGGCTCCCCGCCGATCGGCTCCACAGGGCGCCGGGAACGCTCGATCTCGAAGTGGGGAAGGAGGCGGTCGAGCCACCCCGGGAGCCACCAATTGCGGTCGCCGAGCAGCTCCATGGTGGCCGGGACGACCACCATGCGGACAAGCGTGG
>JBHENM010000160.1:0-4969 GCA_046262035.1 Acidimicrobiales bacterium
ACCAGCCTCACGACCTCCCCGACGGCGGCGTCCAGACCGGCCAGGACACGGTTGACGTAGGCCTCGTCGATCACCGCGGGGACGGCGTAGGGGTCGGCGGACGTCGTGGACGGAGCCTCGGTGCCGACCGTGGCCGAGGGCGGGTCCACAGTGGGGTCGTCAGAGCAGGCGACGAGGCTCAGGACCGCAACCGCAACCAGGATTCGCGCCGGAAGCACCCGCACCATCTAGTGCATATCATGTGCTTTCGCTCCGGGCAATGGGTTACTTGAAGGCGTCGCCTCGACCGACCAGCCCCAACGCGGGCAGTTCCACCCGCCGGTCGGGTCCCTCGACCACCCGTCCGATCACCGAGGCCTGCTCACCTGCTCCCGTCACCGCCGCCAGGGCGGCGTCCGCCGCCTCCTCGGGCACCACGACGCACAGCCCGATGCCCATGTTGAAGGTGGAGTACAGCTCGGCCAGAGGCACGTCGCCTGACGACCGGATCAGCTCGAACACAGCCGGAGGCTCCGGCAGCGAGTCGAGCCGGTATCCGACCGGCGCGGCCAGCCGCAACACGTTCAACAGGCCGCCACCGGAGATGTGGACCATCCCATGCAGAGGGACGTTCGCCGCCCACAGTGCCCGAGCCGCCGCGACGTACACCCGAGTGGGCTCGAGCAGGGCGTCGGCCAACCCCTGGTCGAGCGGCAACCCCGCCACGTCGAAGAGGGCCCGGCGGGCCAGGGAGTACCCGTTGCTGTGGAGGCCCGAGCTGCGCAGGCCCACGACCACGTCACCCGGCGCCACGGCCGACCCGTCGAGCACGACCGACCCAGCGGGCATGACTCCCACGGCGGTTCCCACGAGGTCGAACACCGGTCCCTCGTCGGGCCCGGCCCGCGCCGCCAGCAGCGAGGCGACCTGGGCGATCTCGCCGCCCACGATGGCCACTCCGGCCAGGTCGGCACCCATGAACAGGCCCCGGGCCAGTTCGCCGAGCACGGCCTCGTCGACTGCATCGAGGGCGATGTAGTCCACGAGGGCGACCGGGTCGGCGCCTACGCAGATGAGGTCGTTGACGTTGTTGGCCACGCAGTCGATCCCCACCGACTCGTAGCGGCCGGCCTGACGGGCCAGCAGGATCTTGGTGCCGACGCCATCGGTGGTCACCGCGATCGAAGGGCCTCCGATACCGCCCAGCTCCAGGACGCTGGCGAAGTGGCCGGACCCGATCCCGCTGGTCACCCGCACGCCAGGGTTGGCGATCCGGGTCTTCTCCAGCCATGGTCGCATGACCGCCGCGAAGGCCGATTGCTCCCGCTGCTCGTCGACTCCAGCCGACGCGTACGAACTCACCGAGCCACCTTAGAGGGAAAGAGTTGTTCAGCCGGGGCTGTCAGGAAAGACTACGGCCGACATGCTTGACGCCGTCTGGGTGATCCCTGCCCTTCCCCTGACCGGCTTCCTCGTTTTGCTGGTGGCGGGACGCAAGCTGGGCGACCCCAAGGCGGGCTGGCTGGCGACGGCGATGATGGTCGCCTCGTTCCTGGTGACGGCCCTCGTGTTCTTCGACCTGCTCGGTCAGGACGAGCACCACCGCAGCTTCACCCAGTCGCTGTTCACGTGGGTTCCGGCCGGCGCCCTCAACGTAGACGTGGGGTTCCTGGTCGATCCGCTGTCGATCACGATGGCTCTCTTCGTCACCGGCGTGGGCTCTCTCATCCACCTCTACGCCATCGGCTACATGCACGGCGACGACCGGTTCCCGAAGTTCTTCGTCTACCTGAACCTGTTCGCCTTCTCCATGCTGGTCCTGGTCCTGGCCAACAACTTCCTGCTCACCTTCCTCGGCTGGGAGGGGGTGGGCGCCTGCTCCTACCTCCTCATCTCGTTCTGGTTCGAACGGGACACGGCGGCAACGGCCGGCAAGAAGGCCTTCGTCACCAACCGCATCGGCGACTTCGGCTTCATGATCGCCATGTTCCTGATCTTCGCCAGCCTGGGATCGCTGCAGTACGCGGTCCTCGAGGAGGCCGAGCTCCTGACCCGGACGACGGCCACGGCCATCACCCTCCTCCTGTTCCTCGGCGCTGCGGGCAAGTCGGCCCAGCTCCCGCTCTACGTCTGGCTGCCCGACGCCATGGAGGGGCCCACTCCGGTGTCCGCCCTCATCCACGCCGCCACGATGGTGACGGCGGGCGTGTTCCTCATGGCCCGAGCCAACCCGATCCTCGACCTGGCCGACGGGGCCACCACCTTCATCGCCATCGTCGGAGTCGCCACAGCCTTCTTCGCGGCGACCATCGCCTGCGCCCAGAACGACATCAAGCGGGTGCTGGCCTACTCGACCATCTCCCAGCTGGGCTACATGTTCCTCGCGGTGGGCACGGGCGCGTACGTGGCCGCCATCTTCCACATGGTCACCCACGCCTTCTTCAAGGCCCTCCTCTTCCTGGGCGCGGGGTCGGTGATTCACGGCCTCCACGACGAGCAGGACATGACCCGCATGGGCGGCCTCAGGAAGTGGATGCCCATAACGTCGGCTACCTTCATCGTCGGCTGGCTGGCCATCGCCGGGGTGTTCCCGTTCTCGGGCTTCTGGTCCAAGGACGACATCCTGGCCAACGCCTGGGAGCGCTCGCCCATCCTGTGGGCCGTCGGCCTGATCACCGCCCTCCTGACCGCCTATTACATGAGCCGCCAGGTGTTCATGGTCTTCTTCGGCAAGGAGCGGTGGAAGGAGGCGGCGGACGACCACACTCCGGCGGAGGTCGAGCACGAGCCCGACGACGAGCCGGCGGTGGCCAAGCACGGCGCCCACGGCGACTTCAAGCCCCACGAGTCGCCCGTCACCATGGCGCTGCCGCTTGTGGTCCTGGCCGTGCTGGCCCTCGTCGGCGGCGGGCTCAACCTGCCCTTCGCCGGCTACGCCATGGAGCACTTCCTCGAGCCCGTCTTCGGGGAACGGCTTCACCACCTGGACCTCACCAGCTCCACCAAAGTCGTCCTGGCCGCGGTGACGTCGGGTGGTGCCCTGATCGGCATCGCCATTGCCGCCCTCATCTACCTCCGGGGCCGGATGCGCCGGCCCGAGCCCGCGGTCCTGCGGCGGGCTTGGGGTGTCGACGACTTCTACTCCGCCGTGGTCGGCGGGCCTGTTCGCCGGTTGGCGGCCTGGAGTGCCGACGTGTTCGATCGGCGGGTGATCGACGGCGCCGTGAACGGAGTGGCTGCCCTGGTGCGGGCCGGAGGCGGCCGCCTGCGGATCGTGCAATCGGGCTACGTGCGGAGCTACGCCCTGGCCGTGGCCATCGGCGCCGTCGGCATCCTGGGCTTCGTGGTGGCCCGCGCCTGATGAACGACCTGGGCTTCCCGCTGCTCACCATCCTGGTTCTGATCCCCGCTGTCGGAGCGGCCGCCATCGCCCTCACCCCCCGGGACGACGACGACATCGTCCGGGTCATCGCCCTCCTGGCTTCGGGGGCCACGGGCCTCCTGAGCCTCTATCTGCTGGGCGTCTTCGATCGCGATGACCCCGGGTTCCAGTTCGTCACCGACCACAGCTGGATATCGGCCTTCGGCATCTCCTGGAAGCTCGGGGTCGACGGGATCGCCCTCTTCCTCGTGGTGCTCACCGGGATCATGTTCCCGATCGCCATCTTCGGGCCCACCGTCCATCACGACTTCAAGGGCTACGCGGCCTGGATGCTGCTCCTCGAGGCGGGCTGCCTGGGCGTCTTCCTCTCCCTCGACCTGTTCCTCTTCTTCGTGTTCTGGGAGATCGTGCTCGTCCCCATGTACTTCCTCATCGGCGGGTGGGGCTACGAGAAGCGGGTCTACGCCGCCCTCAAGTTCTTCCTGTACACGATGGTCGGATCGGCCCTGATGCTGGTAGGGATCCTGACCCTGGTCTTCCTCCACCGCCGGGCGACGGGGCGGCTGACGTTCGACCTGGTCGAGCTGGCCGAGAGCCAGTCGGTGGTGGAGAACACCGCCCGCTGGCTGTTCCTTGCCTTCGCTGCCTCGTTCGCCATAAAGGTGCCGATCTTCCCGGTCCACACGTGGCTGCCCGACGCCCACACCGAGGCGCCCACCGGCGGGTCGGTGATCCTGGCCGCGATCCTGCTGAAGCTGGGCACGTACGGGTTTCTCCGGTTCGGGCTCTACCTCTTCCCCCAGGCCGTGGTCGACCTGGCGCCCGTGTTCCTGACGCTGGGCGTGATCGGCATCCTCTACGGCGCCATCGTCGCCACCATGCAGAAGGACTTGAAAAGGCTGGTGGCCTACTCGTCGGTGGCGCACCTGGGCTTCATCGTGCTGGGAACCTTCGGGCTCACCACTCAAGGGCTCCAGGGCGGCGTGCTGCAGATGGTCAACCACGGGATCTCGACCGGTGCCCTGTTCCTTCTCGTGGGGATGATCTACGAGCGGCGGCATACCCGCCAGATCGCCGAGCTGGGCGGGATCCAGAAGGTGGCGCCCCTGTTCGCCGCTGTCTTCACCGTGGTGATGCTGTCGTCCATCGGACTGCCCGGCCTGAACGGGTTCGTGGGGGAGTTCCTGGTCCTGATCGGCACGTTCCTCTCCCGCCGCTGGTGGGCGGTAGCCGCCACCGCCGGAGTCATCCTGGCTGCCATCTACCTCCTGTGGGCCTACCAGCGGGTGTTCCACGGCAAGCCCGAGGGCGCCAACGCCGCCTTCGCGGAGATGACGTGGAAGGAGCGGGGGATCATGGCCCCGCTGGTGGTGCTCATCGTCCTGCTCGGTGTGTTCCCGGGGCCCGTCCTAGACCGCATCGGTCCCTCGGTCGACCGCCTCATCGACCACGTGGAGGCGCACTCCGACTATGAGCAGCCGGAGCCCGTCGTGGCCGCCGGCTTCCGGGACGAGTAGGCCGTGGAGCTCACCCTGCCCGCAGTCGAGTGGAGCCAGCTCGCTCCCGAGCTGATCCTCATCGGCGGGGCGCTGGTCCTGCTGGTGGCGG
>JBHENM010000161.1:0-3378 GCA_046262035.1 Acidimicrobiales bacterium
GCTCATGTACTTCGTGAGCGCATCGAGATCGCCGGCGGCGGCCTGCGTAGTTGGCGCCCTGCCAGATGAGCCCGTTGTCCTCGGCGTGCTCGCGTGGTGCCGTCAGAGGAGCACTGTGATGGCGCCTGCTCTGGCGAGGACCACCGATCAGATCCTGAACAGGCGCTCGATGGTCTGCTCGAGCTGCTGGCGGCTGAGCTCTCCCGTATGGGTTTCGAGGAGGCGCCCGTCGGGCGCGACGAACAGCGTGCTGGGCATCCCGAACAGGCCGTAGCTGCTGGCCACCGTGCCGTCGGGGTCGTAGCCGGCCGGGTAGCGCACCCCGGCCTCGGACAGCATCTCCCGCCCGCCCTGGCGGTTGTCCTGGTGGTTCACGCCCAGGAAGACCACGCGCTCCTTCAGCTCGTCGGACACGGCCTGGAACGCAGGGAGCTCCTTTCGGCACGGGACGCACCACGAGGCGAACAGGTTCACCACCACCGGCCGCCCTCCGTACGAAGCCAGGGAGACCGTGCCCTCCCCGTCCAGGTCGGGGAGATCGATGGCCGGGGCCTGCCCCCGCCCGGGCCTGCCCTTGGGCCCGGCGTCATCCGATCCCTGCCCGAAGGTGAGCCCGGCGACGGCGAGAACTGCGGCCGCCGCGGCGCAGGCCACGACCCACCGGCGGACCCGCCGTGGCTTCGCGCCGGCGGCGGGAGGGGAGTCGTCGACTTCCGGATCCGGAGCCGGGGGCTGGTCGCCGGCCGTCATTCGGGATTGCCGAAGGCAGCGGTACAGGGCGCGCCGGGCTCGGGCGCCCGCCCGCCACCGGCGTTGGCGGCGATGAAGTCGGCGAGGGCGGGCGCGGTGGCGGAGGACAGCTTGAGCTGCGCGGCCCAGGCCGAGGCCACCACCGGGGCGGGGAGGGACGAGTCCTTCCAGGGCGAGACGAGAACGTAAGCTCGGCTGCGGGCCAGTTGGCGGAGGACGTCAACCTGGGCCCTGGGCAGGTCGGGCCGGTAGGTCACCCACACGGCGCCGTGCTCCATGGAGTGCACCGCGCGCTCGGACTCGATCGGGCCCGAGTAGAAGCCGCAGTTCTGCCAGACGGCGTTGTGGTCGCCGCCGACGGGCGGGGTCTGGGGATAGTTGACCTTGCCCTGGACGTGGCGGGCGGTGGGTAGAGGGAAGGTCTGGACCGTGTTGGAGATGCTCGAGGTGGGACCGGTGGTGGTGCTCTCCTCGTCGTCGTCGCCGCAGGCGGTCGCCAGACCGACCAGGAGGAGCACGGCCATGGCGGCGGCGGCGCGGTTGGGCCAGCGCCTCATTCGCCCGCCGGGGGTGGTCCGCTCGTCCCCCGACGCTGGACGAAGGCCATCCGGAGCTGGGTCAACGCTTCCCGCAGGGGGGCCTCCTCCTCGCCCAGGCGCGGTCCGAGGCCCTCCACGATGGCGCCCAGGGCGTCGATCGCCAGTTGGGCCTCGGGGAGATGCGGGGGAGACTGCTCGAGGTGGAGGACGGCCAGTTGGAACAGACCGATGCAGTGGTTGGCCACGACCACCTCGGCCGGGGTCTCCACCAACTGACGCTGGACCTGGGCCAGGTGGGCCTGGAGCTCCTCTTCGGAGAGCTCATCGGGCTCGGGTGCGGCCGCGCGGGACGGCTGTCCTTCGGGCTCGCGGCGGATGGGCTGCTCGCCCGACGGTGTCCAGATCGTGCTCATGCTGCTACCCTAGGGCCACAATTGAATAGGGAAGCGGGGTCTTCGGGCCCCCACCCGTCCACAGCCAAGGATGGTGCCGAAGCAGGCACCGGGTCGGCGGAGTGTGCGTCGGGTCGGTCGACCGCCAGAGGCGGACGTTGCTTCCCGACGTCCGCTTCTTTCGCGTAACCAGAAAGAAATCACGAGGCCCCGCCGCGGAAGCTGCGGGGGAGGAGGGATGCCGCATCGCCGGACCAGACGGGACCGATGTCAGGATCAACGAGCGCATCCGGGCGCGCGAGGTGCGCCTGGTCGATCCGGAGGGCCGCCAACTTGGCATTCGGCCCCTCCCGGAGGCCCTCTTCATGGCTCGTGAGCTCGATATGGACCTGGTGGAGGTGGCCCCTTTGGCCGAACCCCCCGTCTGCCGGATCCTCGACTACGGCAAGTGGAAGTACGAGGCCGCTCAACGCGACAAGGAGTCCCGCAAGAAGAGCGGCAACGCCCCGATCAAGGAGATGAAGTACCGGATCAAGATCGGGGAGGCCGACTTCGACACCAAGACCCGCAAGGTGTCGAGCTTCTTGGACGAGGGTCACAAGGTGAAGATCACCATCATGTTCAAGGGGCGGGAGATGGCCAGGCCCGAGCTGGGAAAGCGGATCCTCGACCGTATCGCCGAGCAGCTGGCCCCTCCGGCCAAGGTGGAGGCAGCACCCCGGCTGGACGGCCGGAACATGATCATGGTGCTGGCGCCCGACAAGCGGGCTCGGCCGAAGGAGAAAGCGACTACCTGATGCCCAAGATGAAGACACACCGAGGAGCAGCCAAGCGGTTCCAGGTCACCGGCACCGGGAAGATCGTGCGGCGCAAGGCGTACCGGGCCCACCTCCTCGAGAAGAAGCCCAGCAAGCGCACCCGGCGGTTGGCGCGAGAGTCCGAGCTCACCGGGGGCGATCGCGCCCACGTGAAGCAACTGCTGGGGCTGTAGACAGCTCAGCTCCCGAGCAGTGGCGAAGTACGAGTCGTAGCGGCGGAAGTCGGCGACAGGAAAGGAACCAGCCCGATGGCCAGAGTCAAGCGCGCGGTGCACGGACGCAAGCACCACCGTGCCGTCCTCGAGCAGGCGCGCGGCTACTACGGCAACAAGAGCCGGTCCTTCAAGGCCGCCAACGAGCAGCTCATGCACTCGGGGCAGTACGCCTTCCGGGACCGCCGGGCCCGCAAGGGCGACATGCGCCAACTGTGGATCCAGCGGATCAACGCTGGGGCCCGGCTCAACGGGCTGAGCTACAGCCGGTTCGTCGCCGGCCTGCGGGAGGCCGGGGTGGAAGTGGACCGCAAGGTCCTGGCCGACCTGGCCGTCACCGACCCGCCCGCCTTCGCCGCCCTGGTCAAGCTGGCCCAGGGCCCGAGCGGCCCCCAGAGCGGGGACCAGGGCCCGAGCGGCCCCCAGAGCGGGGACCAGGGCCCGAGCGGCCCCCAGAGCGGGGAGCAGGGCCCGACCACCACCCAGTGAGGACCCGCCCGGCGGGCGGCGGGAACCCGCTGGGGCTCCGGCATCAGCGGGTGCAGCGGGTCCGCCGCCTGCTGTCGCAAGCCAGCTACCGGCGGGCCGAGCGGGCGTTCGTGCTGGAAGGAGCCAAGCTCGTGGGTGAGGCCTTGCGGGCCGCAGCGCCGCTCGAGGCCGTCTACGT
>JBHENM010000162.1:0-4730 GCA_046262035.1 Acidimicrobiales bacterium
AGGTCCCAGTGCCAGCGCACGGACCGGCGCGCCTGGGCGTCGGCGGCCTCGGCTGCGGTGACGGGGCGGGCCCGGCGGGCGAAGGCCGCGCACTGGGCCGCCGTCCACCCCGGTGCCTCGGCGGCGATGGCGGCGTCGGTCTCGGCCTTGGTGGCCCGGGTGAGGGGGGCGACCTGGTCGTAGGACAGCCGGCCGTCCCCGAACGCCTCCCCCAGGGCGGGGAGGGCCTCCAGGGCCACGCCCACCCGGGACCAGTCCCGGGCCGTGGGATGGGACACGGCCAGGCTGTAGCTCAACCAGGCGGCCATGGACGTGGCCCCGTCCTCCTGCCACGCCTCCCGCCGCTCCATCTCCGACACCACGGCCAGCATCTCCCGCTGGGCGGCGCACATCAGGGCGTGCAGCTGGCCGACCGTCTCCGCCAGCTCGCCTGTGGAGCATTCCGTGAATGTCCGCATCGTCATCCCCGTCGCCATTTCCGTCGCATTTCTCTGAAATCGCTCTGGGGAAGCCTGCCCATTCTAGAACATATGTTCGGTCAGGGCAAGGGCGGGCGGCCGATTTTCGGCCGAGAAGTGGGCCCAATTCCGGGCCCCGACCGGGAGTCAGTTATTTCGAACCCCCTCGAATGTTCCTCCGAGAACGGGTCTCTGACCGTGATGCCTCGCAACTTGCGGAAGTCGCGGTCGTGTCTCCAGATCGTCGACACGCCGTGCTCGCGCATAGCGCGACGAGGTGCGCGTCCGGAACGGAGTTGCCTCGGGGCTTCACGTCGGCTGCGACCGTCCGAAAGGACGCCCAGAACCCGTCGCTCTCGCCTGCGACGCGGAGGTGCGAGGGCGCGATCAGCGCCTCTATGTTCGACATGGCCTCATCGGCGGACAGCGGGCTTCCGAGGACGTTCGGATGCGTCACGATGCGCAGGTATCCGAGGATGACCGGCCAGAGGATGTAGGCGAGGCTGGGTCCGGCGACGAGATGCTCCACGAGGGCACGCGCGCGGTCGAGGGAAGGGGCTGCCCGTGTGCGTGGCGTAGACGAGGATGTTCGTGTCGACGGTCTGGCTCACCGGGTGGCCGCCTTCGGCGGCTGCTCCGCTGAGCGAAGCGCTGCGTTCATTGATTCGCTCGCCTCGGGCTCGCTCATTGCTCGTCGAGAACCGACCAGACCAGAGCGAGTCCTTGTTCTCGAGGTCGACTCGAGGCTGTAGATCCTTGGCCACCCAGCCGAACGGTGGCGCGGCCATCGTCGTCGCGTTCTCCGACTCCATGGCTTTGGCAAGCAGCTCGGAGATGAGCTGTCCCAGCGTCTTCCGCTCACGCTCTTGGCGCCTCTTCAGTTCGCGCAGCACCGAAGCGTCGATGTCGACTGTCGTCCTGGGCACGCACCTGATGTACTAGCCCGCGCATCAGATGCACTCCATTTATTCGAGCTCTGGCGGATGCTTCGGTGGGAGGATCTCGTCCGGCCCGACGACAGTCACCAGCCGCGCGGCGCCGCGTCGTAGGCGTTCGTCCCTCGACACGAGGGCCGTATCGAGCGTGCGGGCCAGCGACACGTACTCAGCGTCGTACGTCTTCGCCCACTCGAGCGCCTGGGCGACCTCGCGCGCCTGGCTGTAGAGGGCGGGATCGGCCTGCCGGGCGATCGGAGCCGCCAGCAGGCGCTCGAAGGCCGTTTCAGCGAGAGGCTCGCTGACCTCGCCTCTCCAGCGCATCTCGTTGAGAACCGACGTCACTTCCGACCACAGGAGGGCCGGCGCTGCCAGTTCCAGGGAAGCCAGCGGCTCTATTCCGTCAGCCGACGCGAGCAGATAGAGAGCGGCGCTCGCGTCAATGACGAGCATCAGTGGGCTGAACGTGAGCGTCGCAGGGCGGCGAGGAAGTTCGGCATTGGCTCGCCGGTCGTCGTGCGGTCATCCAGCCTGGACGGGATCGCCTCCGCGGTGACGACGAGCGCGTCCAGCGCATCCTCGTCGACCAAATGCTGGGTTCCGACCCGCTCCGAGCGCAGTCGACCCTCTCGGATCCAACGACGGATGGTTTCTGGATTGCGACCGACTCGGCGAGCAGCCTCAGGGACTGTCAACACACGTGTAGTCTACTACAACATTGCCCGCTCACACGTTCGCGGGCAGCAGCCTGGCCACGTTCTCGTAGAACACGAACAGGACGACCAGGAAAGGTGCGACGGTCAACGCGTAGGCCGGCCAGCGGCGCCACACGCGTCCGAGCAGCCAGCCTGCGAGCCAGATGCCGGCGGCCAGGGCTCCCCACATGACGGCCGGGCGCCTGTTGGCCTTGTCGCCCGACAGCCCGGCCAGGTCGGCTCGCGGCTCCGGCTCGGCCCCGGCCTCGTCGGGAGGAGGCTTGGGCCGGCCCTCCACCGCAGGAGACATGAGCTTGGCCACCACGATCATCCTTTCGGCGGCGCTGAAGCGGGGATTGCAGGTGGTGAGGGTGAGGCGGTCGTCCTCGGTGGCGTCCAGCACCGACGACTCACTGGGGTCGACGATCAGCGTGTCGGTGACGTCGTAGCGGAAGCGGCCGGCGGAAGTGCTGACGAAGATCGGGTCCCCGGCCTCGAGCGAGTCGAGGTCGTAGAAGGGCGCGCCGTACGTCGTTCGGTGCCCGGCGATGGCGGCGTTGCCCTTCTCGCCCGGCATGGGGGTCTCGGGATAGTGGCCGGGCCCGGCCTTGAGATCCTCCACCCCCACGCCCTCCACCACGAACTTCTTGAGGTCGATCTTGGGGATCTCGATCATGGCCGCGGCCTCACCCAGCTCCGGTGGCGGGGGCGGGGGTTGGGCGTTGACGGGGTCGCCCGGGGTGGGAAGCGTGGGCGGCGTGGTGAGGAGGCGTTGCTGGAACGCAGCGCCGAGGGCCTTCTGCTCGCGGCGCTCGGTGATGCCCGTTCCCCACAGCTGGTAGGCCACGAAGAGGAACAGGAGGATGCCGAAGGCGATAAGGGTCTTCCCCACGGCTCGGATCGCATGGCGCACATCCACGGCGCAACAGGGTACGAGATCCGGGTAGCGGCCAAGGGGCGCGCTTGGACCATGTTCCGTCCGCACCGGTAGCGTGGTGTCGGTCCGCGATGCCCGACGTCGTCCACTTCCGTGCTGCGGTCTCCCTCATCGGCCGGTTTCCTGCCCTGGCCGGGGTCGACCTCGATGTGGCCGCCGGCGAGATCCTGCTGCTACAGGGGCCGAACGGCGCGGGCAAGACCACGCTCCTACGGGCTTGCGCCGGCCTGGTGGGCCTGGCCTCGGGTGAGGCCGAGGTGCTGGGCTGCGACCTCCGGGAGGACCGGCGGGCCATCCGCCGGCGGGTCGGCCTCCTGGGCCACGCCACGTTTCTCTACGACGACCTCACCGTGGCCGACAACCTCAGGTTCGCCATCCGAGCGGCGGGGGGGCAGCCCGAGGCGGCCGAGGAGGCGATGACCCGGCTGGGCCTGGACGGACGGCTCCGCCACGTGGCGGTGGCCAAGCTGTCCGCCGGGCAGCGGCGACGGGTGGCCCTGGCCGTGGTGGTCGGGCGCAGTCCCGAGCTGTGGCTGCTCGACGAGCCCCACGCCGGCCTGGATGCCGCCGGCCGTGACCTGGTCGACGAGATCATAAGGGAAGCCGTCGATCAGGGTGCCACCGTCATACTCGCCTCGCACGAGATCGACCGGGCCTCGGCTCTCGCCACCAGGCAGGTGACGGTCGCCGGCGGGCGGGTGGTCGGCGGGGTGCTCGTCAAGGAGCCCCCGGCGACGAACACGACCGGCACCGAGCGGGAGGCCCTACATGTTCCGTGACGCGGTCCTGGTCGCGGGCAAGGACCTGCGGATCGAAGCTCGGTCGCGGGTGGCGACCAACCAGATCCTCCCCTTCGCCCTCCTCGTCCTGCTCCTGTTCGCCTTCGCCCTGGATGCGGATCGGGGCCTGCTCTCCAGCCTGGCCGCCGGCCTGTTCTGGGTCACCGTGCTGTTCTCCGGGCTCCTCGCCGTCCAGCGGTCGTTCGCCCTGGAGGCGGGTGACGACGCCAGGGACGCCCTTCGCCTGTCCGGCCTGGACGGCGCCGGCATCTTCCTGGGCAAGGCGGGCGCGGTGGCCGTGCAGTTGCTGGCCCTTGAGGCGGTCCTGACCGTGGGCGTGATCGTCTTCTACAACGTGAGCCTGCACGGCGCCGGTCTCCTGCTGCTCACCTGCCTCCTGGCCACGGCCGGCATCTCGGCCGCCGGCACCCTCTACGGAGCGGTGGCTGCCGGACTCCGGGTGCGGGACACCCTGCTCCCCCTACTGGTCCTGCCCGTGCTGGCGCCGGTACTGCTGGCCGCCGCACGGGCGTCGGAGGCGGCCCTGGGGGCGACGTCGGCCGACGGCTGGCCATGGGTCAGACTCCTGGCCGTATTCACCGCGATCTACCTGGCCTTCGGCGTCCTCGCCTTCGGGCCCCTTCTGGAGGAATCGTGAGCGAGCCGCAGGCGAGCGAGCCAGTCAGCACAGGATCTCGCGGGTCCCGCGTGCTGGGCTGGCTGACGCTGGCCACTCTGGCCCTGACCGCGTTCCTGGGCCTGGTCGTCACCCCGCCCGACGTCAACCAGAAGGACGCCGTGCGGCTCCTCTACCTGCACGTCCCGACGGCGTGGCTGGCCATGTACGTGTCCTTCGGGGTCACCACCTTCGCCAGCGTGCTCTACCTCTGGCGCCGGACCCGTTCCCGGTTCTGGGACATGGTCGC
>JBHENM010000163.1:0-5731 GCA_046262035.1 Acidimicrobiales bacterium
TGGCGGTCTCCCTGGGAGCAACACCCCGAGCGGCGCCGCGAGCGCGACCGGCTGCAGCCGGAGCCGCGGTAACGCGGCCACCCCGCGTTTCCGGACGGCAGTCCGTGGCCCCTACCGCACCCAATTCCGGCATTTCCGGAATCCCCTCGAGGGGTCGCCGCCGCTGGGTGGTAGGGCATTATCGGGCGCTCGGCTCGCGCCGAAATCAGGTGCTCGGTCGTGGCGCGACGGCGGCGGCCCCCGCCAAGGCGAGCAACGGGCAGTCGAGTCCGCGAGCCTGCAGATCCTAACCGTCGCTAATCGTCGACTGTTTGTGCTGCCACGGGCACCTGCGGTTGAAACTTGTGGTACCGCCCTGGCTCAGGGCCCGTGCACGCCATGATGCGGGGTTTTCAGAGCAGCATCTGCTAGTTTCCGACGCTTGATGGCAAGGATCGTCTTGGTGCCGCCGATCCTCTCAGAACCCGACTCACGCCCTAGGGATAGCACAGTGAACCTTCACATCATTTGCGAGCGCGACGTTGGGCTCTTCTCACTCATACAGCAAGTCGTTTCCAATGTTACCTGGGCGGAATCCGAATCCCGCGTCCCGATCGTCTACTTCACGGACAGGACAGCCTACTGGACGCCGAATCGCTACCACGGTCGCGACACGGTATGGGAATACTACTTCGAGCCAGTCATCCCGGCGTATCCTGTCTCAACCGTCCCGGGCCAAATTCGAACGGTTATCCGCGACACCCCTCTGTTGGCCGACAACCAGGGTGAGGACGGCAGCGACACATTGGTTCAGGACGGTTGACGCTCATGGTGTCGCCGCCGGTCCTCGGGTCGTCGTTGATGTTCCTCAGGTTGTCGGTGCTTCGGCGATGTCGATGACGGTGCGGTAGGGCCAGAGCCCTTCGAGCTCGAAGTGGTTCAGCACGTTCAGGACGGCCCCGATGGCGATGGTGGTGATGCCGGGTCCTCCGGGAAGCTCGAAGGTGATCGTGAGGTTCAACGTCGGGATCTCGTCGTCGTCGATCACTCCGCGGTGACCTCGGTGACGGCGGCGCGGGCGGCCTTGTCGTCAACGATTGAGGCGCCGGCCGCGTAGGCGGCGATGAGGGCTTGGACGGCGAGGTTGTTGACCGCCCGAGGCAGCCCCCGGGACGCCTTGTGGATGCGGGCGACGGCGTCGTCGGAGAACAGCGTGTCCGAGCGCCCGGCCAGCTTCAGGTGATGGGCGAGGTACTCGCCGGTGTCGGCCTGGCTCATCGGCGGGATGGCGTAGCGCAGCCCGATGCGTTGATCGAGGGCGGCGAAGGCGCCCAAGCGCAGCCGCTGGCGAAGCGTCGGCTGGCCGACCAGCACGAGGGCGAAGGGACTGGTCGAGTCCATGTCGGCGCTGGTGAGCAGGCGCAGCTCCTCGAGCTGGTCGGCGCCGAGGAGGTGGCCCTCGTCGACCACGACCACCACCCGGCGTCCTCGCTCGGCCACCTCGGCGGCGATGGCGTCTTGGGCCTGGGGGATGAGGGCGTAGCGGTGGAAGCGGGGAACCCCGCCCAGGCGGGCGACGATGCTGGTGTAGATGCCCCGGGCGCCCACCGCCGGGTTGCCGAGGTAGATGAGGGTGTGCCGGGACGTGTCGAGCTCGGCGATGGCGGCACGAACTGCGACCGTCTTGCCGGCACCCACCTCACCGGTGACGACGCCGATGGCGGCCTCGTCGACGCACCACGAGATGCGGGCGACGGCCTCGGCGTGGCCGGAGTAGCGGTGCAGCATCGACGGAGCGAGGTCTTTGGTGAACGGCATGCGGGTGAAGCCCCAGTGGGAGCGGAGGCGTTGGATGCTCACCGGGTCACCTCCGGTCCGTCGATGCGGCCGGTGCGCTCGGGGTCGGGCTGGGGCATGCCGGCATAGGAGGTGCGGGCCTCGAGCTCGGCATCGGCACGAGCCTCGATGAGGGCGAGGTAGTCGATGCCCGTGGCTGGGGGCGGGGCTTCGGTGCCGGGTTCGGGCCGGGCGGCGGGATGGACGTGGCGCCCGATCACCATCGGGACGGCGCGGCCCATCGGGCGGGCCGACCAACGGACCTCGATGTCGGTCAGGTCGAACGGGTCGAAGACCAGCTCGACACGCCGTCCCACCAGGGCGGCGTCGACCTCGTAGGTGTTGGAGAACAGCGACACGGTGGCGGTCTTGGTCACCGTGCGGGTCTCGGACCACAAGAACGCCTCGTGGAGCGTCTCGGCGCTCGGGTAGCGCAGGCGGGCGGTGTCGAAGCGCTCCAGTGGCGTCGTGTTCGTCCCGGAGTGGACGCTGCGGTGGTAGACGGTCTCCACCCAGGCGGCGAAGAGCTGGTTCAAGTGGGCGACGTCTTCGATGCTGGCGTGGGCGACCTCGACGAGGAACTGGTCGCGCACGGTGCGAAAGAACCGTTCGATCTTGCCCCGGCCTTCGGGGCGGCCGGGCCGGGAGTGGATCAGTCGGATCCCGAGCACTGCGCAGGCCCGCAGCAGCTGGGCGGACACGAACGGGCTGCCGTTGTCCAGGTACACGGCGTCGGGAACTCCACGGCTGGTGAGCCCCGCCCGCAGTGCCGCTTCGGCGCGCAGCGTGTCCTCGGCGGTGACCCAGCGATAGCCGGTGGCGAGGCGGGCGTGGTCGTCGAGAAAGGCGAACAGGATCGCCTTGTGGCGGGCGATGATCGGGCCGTGCAGGGCGTCGCCCACCCACAGCTCGTTGGGCCGTGACGCCTCGAAGCGCCCGAAGGCCACCTTGTCGGCGCTGAGGGCCGCTCGGGTCAGGCCGATCCGTCGGAAGTGGCGTTGGATGGTGCGCTCGTTGGGTGCCCACCCGCACGCCTCGACCAGGATGTGGCCGATCTGCGCGGCGGTGCGCTGCGGTCCCTCTCGCTTGAGCGCCTCGGCCATGTCCAGGACGTGGGCGGGGACCTTCAGCGACAATGCCCGGGGCTTGGGCTTGAGCGCTTCGAAGCCGCCGGCCCGCCACGCCCGGATCCACTGATCGGCGGTGGAACGCCCGACGCGGATCTCGGCGCCGTTGGGCCCGACGTGGCTGCCCTCGGCCAGCTGGCGGACCAGCCGGCCCCGTTGACGGGTGCTGAGGGCCGGATCGGCGGCCTCTCGGATCAGCGCGTAGCGGAACAGCGCCACCTCGGTGGCTCGATCGGTCATGGGCTCGACCCCTTTGTCATCTGTGCCGCCCGTGTGCGGGCGGTGGCGACTCGAAGGGTGCTTCGCCCTCAGGGCGCTAACCAGGGTGAGTTCGTGTTGGCGAGCGCCCCGACCGTCAGTGCCGATGCCCACGACCACGGCGGGCGAGGCCCGAACCGCAGCGACGCCGCCCGGGCGGCCACCCCGATCGCCTCCACCGCATCGCCCAGTGCCGATCCCGTCGGGGCAATTGGCCCCGCGTTGGGGTCCAACCGGTGAGCCCACGCGGCGAAGTGCGCGGCAACCCGTGCCGCCGCCGAGCGGAAGCGGCGCAGCCAGCCCCGCACCGTCGACGCCGGTCGTCGCAGCGTGTCGGCGATGGCCCGGTGGCCGGTTCCACCGGCCACCATGGTGACGGCCCGCCCGATCACCGCGACGACATCGACCCGCCTGGCCAACGCCACGTCGGCCAACAGCACATGCGTTGACCGGCACGTCCGGCACCGGCCGCGTCGCGGACGGACTACCACCGGCCCCGCCTCACCCCGCAGGAACCGACGCCGGGCGAAGCCCCAACGCGCCACGATCCCACCGCACGCCGGGCAGGACACCGACGCCGCCGCCAAGTCAGCCTCGACCCGCTCCGGGTCGTTCTCTACTATGAGCACGATGCCCTCCGGCATCACCGGGAGGACCCCCTCGTGCCTCGGCCAAGAGAACAGCGAGAGGGTCCTTGCGCGAACAGGACGTCCTCACGCTGTCGCCGTCACGCCGACACGGCAAGCACGAGCCCGGCGCAGACCATCCTCGGCTCCGGTGTCGCCGGCGTGCCCTACCGTCCTACGCGAGCCTGTCGTTCAACACCAGGTGCGCAGACCGGGACAAGTCTACGGAGGTTATTGGCACCGACGAAGGGGACTTCTGGCAAGCAGCCCGCGCATGGATACCAGAGCTGCCTGCGCGCCTCGCAGACAACGAGGCGCCAGAGACGGTGATCGTCATGGACTTCATCGAGTTCATGTTCGATCACGTCGGCGACTGCGAGTTGGGATGGCACCACGAGTAAAGTTGAACGTCCTTCGCAATCGGCTCGCGCATAGGTTGGATTGGGAGCCCGATGCGGCTGCCGAGCTTGAACTTCTGAATTCGTTAAGCGCTAAGGCTCGGCTTAGCGCCTTCGGCCGGAGATCCCCGAACAGTTACCAATTCCCCGACGGGATGAGAACCATGATTGCGAGCTTGGTCCTGTCTATAGAAGTTACCCGTGAACGCCTGATCGAATACAGAGTCGACCTCGTGAAGCAACATCAGAAGGTGGTTGAGCTGCTGGGATACGATCCCAGCGAGAAATAGAGCAACGCCTGACCTGATGTGAAAAGAACCGACGACGATGAGGCTCGGTCCCGAGCCGGATCCCATCCGAACGCGAAGCCGTGGGGGAGAAATCGCTTCGCTATTGGCGCGCGCCCCCACGGTGATAGAGGCACGCAAAGTGCCGCTTCCGGATGGACTGTGGAGTCACCGTACCCATCCGGTATCACCGGTTAGGGCCCGCTCGGGAACTACTCGGACGTTGAGTGCACGGTGTAGTTCCATTCCCCGTGCCAGTCGTGCGGCGTGAGGGGCACAGCAGCAAGCTGCTTGTTCGTTACCTTGACCCCAGTCGGATAGTGGCCCTGGTCAAGGTCGGCTTGGACCTTGAGGCCCTTGCGGGTGGTGGTGTTGGCGATGAGCTCGACCATGACCCGGTAGCTGGTGAGGGGCCGCCCTCGCCAGTTCATGGTGATGAAGCTGAACAGGCGATGCTCGATGCGGTTCCACTTCGACGTCCCCGGCGGGTAGTGCAACACCGTGATCTCCAGGCCCGTCTCCGCCGCCAGTTTGGCCAGCTCGACCTTCCAGGCCCGCACCCGGTAGCCGTTGGACCCGCCGGCGTCCGCGCAGACCAGCAGCCGGGTGGCGCCGGGGTAGCGGGCCCGTCCCATCTGGGCCCACCAGCGCCCGATGGTGGCCACCGCGAACCCGGCGGTGTCGGCGTCGTCGCCGACCGAAACCCATCCCTCGTCGCCGCCCAGGTCGTACACGCCGTACGGGATGGCCTTTCCCATCTCAGGGTCGATGAAGTCATGCACCTTGACCCGGGCCGGCTTGCCCTTGGGCTGCCATTCGGTGCCGGCGTTGGCATAGGGCCCGATCAGCTCCTTCTTCTTGGCGTCGACGCTGATGACGGGCTGGTCGTCGGCCAAGAAGGAAACGGCGGTGTCGTTGATGTAGCGGAACTGGGCGTCGCGGTCCGCGTGCTGAGTGCCCTCTTTCTGCTTGGCCGTGGCCTGGAGGCTATAGCCCATCTGGTGCAACAGCTCCCCGACGAGGGTGGCGCCGATCTCGAATCCCTTGGCCCGCAGCGCCCCCGCCAGGGCGTAGGTCGACTTCAGCGTCCACCGCAGTGGCGACATGGGATCGCCCCGGGACTCGGGAGACACCAGGTCGTCCAGCTCCAGGAGAAGGTCCGGGTCCTTGTCGATGTTGCGCTTGCGACCACCACCGGGGCGGCGCACCCGATCAGCGGG
>JBHENM010000164.1:0-9650 GCA_046262035.1 Acidimicrobiales bacterium
CCCTGCCCCCCAGACCGTGATCTCGGTGGCGGTGGACGCCCCCGAGCTGGAAGCGCTCATGGAGCCCCTCCGGCGCGACGTCCAGGAGCTCCAGGGAGAGGTGGCGGCGATGGGCGACGCCGTCATGCAACTTCGGGCCGAGGTCGAGCGGCTCAACCGCAAGCCGGCACGGTCGCCCACCGCCCGCCTCACGCCGAGTCAGATCGAGACGATCGCCGCCGCGGTGCGGGCCGCTCTGCCCGCCAGGGCCCGGGCCCGGGCCGCCAGCCCGGCCAAACGAGCGGGAGCGGCCAAGAAGGCGGCCGCCAACGCGCGCAGGCGTCGCACCACCCCTAGCTGACCTCCCGCGTCCGCATCTGCACCGAATCTCCATCGTGGGGGCGGGACTCCTCCACATCCCCTTCGTAGGGTGAGGGTCATGGCCCGGACGATCGCGATCGTGGAAGACGAGGTGTCCATCGCTGCGGCGGTGGCTGCCCGCCTCCGTAGCGAGGGCTTCGAGGTGGAAGTGGCGTCGGACGGGCCCGCTGGAGTCGAGCTGTGTGAGCGGTTGAAGCCCGACCTGGTCGTCCTCGACCTCATGCTGCCGGGACTGGACGGGTTGGAGGTCTGCCGGCGCATCCAAAAGGACAGGCCCTTGCCCGTTCTGATGCTCACGGCACGGGACTCCGAGGCTGACGTCCTCGTGGGGCTGGCCGTCGGCGCCGACGACTACCTGACCAAGCCGTTCAGCCCCCGGGAGCTGGTCGCCCGGGTGCATGCCATCCTCCGCCGTCTGGAGCGTCCGGCGGCATCTCCTGCTCCTCCGACGACCGTGGGAAACGTCGAGATCGACGCGGCCAGGCGCATCGTGCGCCGGCACGGACAGCCGGTTCACCTGACCCCGACGGAGTTCGACCTGATCGCCTGGCTCGCCAGCCATCCAGGGATGGTCTTCACGCGGGAACAACTTCTGGTTCAGGTCTGGGGATACCGGGACGGGTCCGGGGCCCGCACCGTCGACTCCCACATCCGCGCCCTCCGCCGCAAGCTCGGGCCCGAGATCGTCCGTACGGTGCACGGCGTGGGCTACGCCCTCCGCGAGGAGGCACCATGAGGCCCCTCGACCCGCTCTCGTCGATCAAAATGAAGCTGGGCGCGGTGATCTGCGCGGCAGTGACGGTGACCGTGGTGGTCGTCTCCCTGAGCACGGGAGCCGGCGTCTCACCCGTGGTCAGCGCCCTGGTTGCCGGGGCCCTCTCGCTGGGACTGGTCCAGGTCCTTGCTCACGGGATGACGTCCCCCTTGCGGGAGATGGCCGCCGCCGCCCGGGCCATGGCCCGCGGTGAGTACGGCCTGCGGGTCACGGCTACATCTCGTGACGAGGTCGGTGAGCTGGCCCGGGCGTTCAAGGTCATGGCCACGGAGCTGGGCGAGGTGGACCGCCTCCGGCGGGACTTGGTGGCCAACGTGTCGCACGAGCTACGGACGCCGATCAGCGCCCTCCAGGCCGTGCTCGAGAACCTGGTGGACGGCGTGGAGCAGGCCGATCCCGAAACGCTCCGCTCGATGCTCCGCCAGGTCGAGCGCCTGGGAGCGTTGGTCGCCCAGCTCCTCGACCTTTCCCGGCTGGAATCCGGCGCGGTTCCCCTCCAGCGCCGATCGTTCGATCTGAAGCCCCTGCTGGAGGACGCAGCGAGCGACTCGCGGTGGCACCGGCCCGAGGTCGGCGTCGCCGTGGTCGTCGAGCCTCCGGAGGCCGTGGCCGAAGGTGACCCCGAACGGGTGCAGCAGGTCGTGGCCAACCTGCTGGACAACGCCATCCGTTATTCGCCGCCTGGGGGCACGGTTGAGTTGAGGGGGCGACGAGCCCGGGCGGGGGTGACCATCGAAGTCTGCGACGAAGGACCGGGAATCAGCGAGGAGGAGTCGACCAGAGTGTTCGAACGCTTCTACCGGGCCGATGCGGCCCGATCTTCGAGGGACGGGGGTGCCGGCCTGGGGCTGGCCATCGCCCGATGGATCGTCGACCTGCACGGCGGCGAGATCCGAGCCGAACGACGGCAGCCCCACGGCTGCCGCATGGTCGTGACCCTTCCGGCGGCCAAGTCATGAGCCAGGACGTCTTACCCACGTCGCAATGGCAGCTCGACCTGGGCGTCGAGCGGAGGTCCGACGGCCGGGTGCTGGCTGCGCTGTCGGTAGCGGCGGTCATGACCGACCTGGCCGTCCGGTCGGGAGTCGCCGGCGTGGCCGGCAGCCTGCTGGTGGTCGTGGTCGCCGCTTCCGCCCTGGCGTCCGGTCGCCTCCCGAACCGGCAAGCGCAGGTGCTGGTGGCCGCTTCCGCGGTCTTCGGCGCCTTCCTGACCGTGAGGATGAGTCCCGCGCTGCTCCCCCTCGACATCCTGGCCGCCGGAATGCTGCTGATCGCGGGGGCATCCCTTGCGTCGAGGGGGAGCGCCTTCGACCTCTCCCTGCCGCAGGCGCTGTCCCGCGCAGTGCACGCCCTAGGTCACGGCCTGGCTGCCCCTGCCTTCGTCATCAGGACGGGGGAGGGCGATCGCTCGGGAGCGTTGACCCCCGCGCTGTTGCGGGGTCTCGCTGTCGCCGTGCCCGTGCTCGTCATTCTGGGCCTGCTCCTGGGCTCGGCCGATCCCGTCTTCGCGGGCTTCTTTCGGTGGTCGAACCCCGAGACGATCATCCTTCACGCCGCCCTCCTGACCGTCGGCGCGTGGGGCATGGCCGGCCTGCTGCGCCTGGCCTCGGCTCACCCCGTTCCTGCCACCCCCAACGTGCGGAGGCCTCTCGGGCCCGTAGAGGCGACGGTCGTCCTCGGCTCCCTGGTGACCCTGTTCACGGCCTTCGCCGTTGCCCAGCTCCTGGCCCTCTCGGCCGGCGGCCGGCACGTGATCGAGACGTCCGGCCTGACGTACGCGCAGTACGCCCGTTCGGGGTTCTTCCAACTCCTCGCCGTGGCCGCCATCACTCTCCTCGTCCTGCTGGCCGTCCAGGCCGCGACCCAGCTCGACGATGTCGTCGTGCGGCGACGGATAGTGATACTGGCCGAGGCCGCGGTGGTGCTCACCCTGGTCGTGGTCCTCGTCGCCCTGCGCCGCCTCGGGCTGTACGAGGAGGCCTTCGGCTTGACCATGCTGCGCCTCTACAGCCAGGTCTTCGCCGTCTGGGTGGCGGTTGTGTTCGTCGCTCTGGGCCTGGCCGTGGCCGGTGTGGGACGGGGACGGGCGTGGTTCCCGGCTGCGGCGGTTGTCGCCGGCCTGGTTGCCCTCCTCGTCCTGAACGTGGCCAACCCCGAGGCCCTCGTGGTCCGCCACAACGTCGACCACGCCACCCGGACGGGACGCTTCGACCCGGGCTATCTGGCCGGGCTCTCAGACGACGCCGTCCCCGCCCTCGTGTCGTCTCTTTCCCAGTTGCCGGCCGAGGCCCAAGCCACCGTCCGCGACCTGGTGTGCGGCTCTCCCAGCGTCAGGCAGGATCCGAGTCAGTTCCGGGGCTGGGCCGCCTGGAACCATTCCCGGGAACAAGCTGAGGAGGCACGCGCCAAGCTGTGCCATGTTCCTCAGCCTTGACTTCGTCTACGTGCCCACCGCAGACGTAGATGGCACGGCCGATCACTACGTGGACGTTCTGGGAGGGCGCCTCCACTGGAAGGTTCGCGGGATGGGGACGGTCGTGGCCTGCCTCCGGATCAGCGACGAGGGCCCTGCCATCCTCCTGTCGGGACAATTGGAGGGGGAGACGCCGATCCTGATCTATCGGGTGGCGGACTATGCGACGGCGGTCGCCACCCTTCGGGAGAGAGGCGTTGCCGACATCGAGGAGCTGGAGATCCCGCACGGTCCGTGTGCCAGCTTCCGGGTCGCTGGTGGGCAGCGGTACGCGCTCTACGAGCTGGTCCGGCCGGGCGCCGACGCCCACTTCGAGGGTCGCATCGATTCCTGAGGGCCCAAGCCGGGTAGAATGGATATCCCGGGTGGCCGCGCGCGCCGCGGCCTCCAGGCCCGAACCCCGAAAGGCTGCATGCATGCCCGCGCGGCACGATCTCCGCAACGTCGCCATCGTCGCCCACGTCGATCACGGCAAGACCACGCTCGTCGACGCCATGCTGTGGCAGTCCGGCGTGTTTCGCGTCAACCAGGACGTAGGCGAGCGGGTCATGGACTCGACCGACCTGGAGCGGGAGAAGGGCATCACCATTCTGGCCAAGAACACGGCCGTGCGCTACGGCGAAGTGAAGCTGAACATCGTCGACACGCCCGGTCATGCCGACTTCGGGGGAGAGGTGGAGCGGGCGCTGGCCATGGTCGACGGGGTCCTGCTGCTGGTGGACGCGGCCGAGGGTCCCCAACCGCAGACCCGGTTCGTGCTGCGCAAGACGCTCGAGGCTCGTCTTCCCGTCATCCTCGTGGTGAACAAGGTCGATCGCCCGGATGCCCGGGTGGCGGAGGTCATCGACGAGGTCTACGAGCTGTTCCTGGACCTGGACGCGGATCACGACCAGATCGAGTTCCCCATCGTCTACTGCAACGGCCGGGCCGGTTGGGCCTCGTTGACACCCGAGGAGCCGGGCACCAGCCTCAAGCCCCTGTTCGAGCTCCTGGTCGAGCGCATCCCGGCGCCCGAGTACGAAGACGACCACCCGCTCCAGGCGCTCGTCACCAACCTCGATCGTTCGCCCTACCTCGGCCGTCTGGCGCTCTGCCGCGTGCGCCAGGGCACCATCCGGCGCGGGCCCGTGGCCTGGTGCCGGGCCGACGGCAGCATCGAGCAGGTGAAGGTGGGCGAGATGTTCGTCACCGAGGGGCTGGAGCGGGTTCCCGCCACCGAGGCCGGTCCCGGGGAGATCATCGCTGTGGCCGGGCTGGCCGACGTCACCATCGGCGAGACCCTGGCCGACGCCAACGACCCCCGCCCCCTCCCGGTGATCCACATCGACGACCCCAGCCTCTCGATGACCATCGGGGTCAACACTTCGCCTCTCTCCGGGCAGGAGGGAACCAAGCTCACGGCCCGTCAGATCAAGAGCCGTCTGGACACCGAGCTCGTCGGCAACGTCTCCCTTCGCATCCTGCCCACTGGCCGGCCCGACACGTGGGAGGTGCTGGGACGCGGCGAGCTGCAGCTGGCCGTCCTCGTGGAGACCATGCGGCGGGAGGGCTTCGAGTTGACGGTGGGCAAGCCCCAGGTCGTCACCAAGGAGATTGACGGCAAGGTGTGCGAGCCGATGGAGCGGCTGGCGGTGCACGTGCCCGAGGACTACCTGGGTGTCGTCACCCGGCTGCTGTCCACCCGCAAAGGCCGGCTCCAGGCCATGGTCAACCACGGCACGGGCTGGGTGCGCATGGAGTACCTCGTCCCGGCGCGGGGCCTGATCGGCTTCCGCACCGAGTTCATGACCGAGACACGGGGCACCGGGATCCTCCACCACGTGTTCGAGACCTACGAGCCCTGGCACGGCGAGCTGCGGACGAGGTCGAGCGGCAGCATGGTGGCCGACCGCCGAGGCCCGACCACGAACTTCGCCCTGATGAACCTGCAGGAGCGGGGCGAAATGCTGGTGGCTCCGGGGTTGGAGGTCTACGAGGGCATGATTGTGGGCGAGAGCTCCCGGGGCGACGACCTGGACGTCAACCCGGCCAAGGAGAAGAAGCTCACCAACATGCGGTCCTCGACCGCCGACGAGCTGGTACGCCTTTCGCCTCCCCGCCCGCTCTCACTGGAGCAGGCTCTGGAGTTCATCTCCGACGACGAGTGCGTCGAGGTCACCCCTCGCTCCATCCGTCTCCGCAAGCTCGTGCTGGAAGCATCCCAGCGCCACCGCCGGCGCTCCATGGTTCGGGCCCGACCGGCCTGACGTCAGTGGCGGTACCCGGGCTCGCGGGAATGGATCTTCAACCGAGCGGGTAGGAGGGCGGCGCGGTTGAGACTCCAGCCGCAGCGTGAACGATAACGGCTGAGCCTGAGGCGCTTGCGCCGTTGATCACAACACAGGGAGCTAAGCGGTGGATTCCGCAGGTACACGGTCTCAGACGCTCGAATCGAACGCGCTCGGGCTCCCCGAGCAGCTCGTCGTGCTGTCGCACCTGCGCTGGACGTTCGTCTGGCAACCGGCCCCGGCAACTGATCTCGCGCCTCGGCCAGGGGCGGGATACCTGGTTCGTGGAGGAGCCCGTGGCCGTAGAGGGCCTGGAGGAACCCCGCCTACGAACCGAGCGTGCCGGAGAAGTGCGTCGGGTGTGGTTGGAGGTTGCCGGAACCGAGGGCCACGTCTGCTTTTCCGACCCGCGCGCCGACGGATACGCAGGCATGCTGCGGGATCTGCTGGGAGACGCCGCCGAACGGGGGGCGTGGCTGTACACGCCGATGGCCCTGCCTATCGCTGAGGCCCTGGATCCCACCGTGCTCGTTTACGACGTGATGGACGACCTGGCCTCGTTCAAGGGAGCGCCGGCGCAGCTCACGCTCCGCCAGCGACAGGCGCTCAAGCGTGTGGATGTCGTCTTCACCGGCGGCCGGTCCCTTCAGAGGGCGATCGTCCAGCGCCGCCCGAAGGAGACGCACTGCTTCCCGAGCGGCGTCGACCCCGCCCACTACGCACCGGCCGCCTCCTTGCGCAGCCCCGGGCCCCGGCCCGTCGCCGGCTACGTCGGCGTCATCGACGAGCGGCTGGACGTCAGTCTGATGCGCGGGCTCGCGGCCGCTCTGCCGGAATGGGAGATCCGGATGGTCGGCCCGATCAGCGAGAAGCTCGGTCGGGCGAACGCGCCCTCGGCGCCGAACATCCTGTACACGGGCCAGCAGCCGTACGAGCGGCTGCCAGAGATCCTGGGCGAGTTCGACGTCGCGCTCATGCCGTTCGCGCTCAACGAGGCGACGCGCTCGATCAGCCCGACGAAGACGCTCGAGTACCTCGCCGCGGGGCTCCCGGTGGTGTCGACGCGCGTGCCTGACGTCGTCGCCGACTACGCGGGCATCGTCGAGTTCGCGGACGACGGCGAGTCCTTCGCCGCCGCGTGCCTTCGGGCGCTCAGGCGCGACCGCGCCGACTGGGACGCGCGGGTCGCGCCCCTGCTGCGTCGACACGCGTGGGACGCGATCGCCGCACGCATGGACGCGATCGTGGAGGAGGCCGGAGGCCGGGGTCGGGGATGGTGACCGTCGAGCCGGGGTTGACCTCGAGGATCGCGGCTGCGTTCGAGGAGCGTGCCGGGCGAAGCGCGGAGGGCGTCTGGGCAGCGCCGGGACGCGTGAACCTGATCGGCGAGCACACCGACTACAACGACGGCTTCGTGCTGCCGATCGCGATCGGACGAGCGACGTTTGCGGCCGTCGCCAGGCGAAAGGACGACCGCCTGCGCTGCTGGTCGCTGCAGGAGGGCGCGGCGGAGGACGTAAGCCTGGACGAGCTCGGCCCGAGCGGGACCGACGGCTGGGCGGCGTACCCGCAGGGCGTCGCCTGGGTCCTGCGTGACGAGGGCGTCGAGCTGGGCGGTGCGGACGTCGTGGTCGACACGACGCTTCCGCAGGGGTCGGGCCTCTCCTCGAGCGCCGCGCTGGAGTGCGCCGTCGCGCTGGCGCTGAGCGAGCTCTTCGGCGGCGCGCTGGAGCCGGCCGCGCTCGCGCTCGCGGCGCAGCGGGCGGAGACCGAGGTGGTCGGCGTCCCGTCGGGCGCGATGGATCAGATGGCGGCGATGCTCGGTCGCGCGGGCCACGCGCTCTTCCTCGACACCCGCTCGCTGAAGATCGAGCAGATCCCGCTCGACCTCGACGAGGCGGATCTCGTGCTGATCGTGATCGACACCCGGGCGCCTCGTCGGCTCGCCGACGGGGCGTATGCTGAGCGCCGCGCTGCCTGCGAGGCGGCCGCCCGAGCGCTCGGCGTGCGTGCGCTTCGCGACGCGTCGGCCGCAGACGTCGAGGCGGCGGCGGAGACTCTGGGCGACGTCCGCTACCGCCGGGCACGCCACGTGGTCAGTGAGAACGGGCGCGTACTGGAGGCGGTCGCGGCGTTGCGCGAGCGCCGGCTCGAGCGACTGGGGCCGCTCCTGAATGGATCACACCGATCGCTTCGCTTCGACTTCGAGGTCTCCTCGCGTGCGCTCGACACCGCCGTGACGGCCGCGCTCTCCGCCGGAGCCGCGGGTGCGCGCATGACCGGCGCCGGCTTCGGCGGCTGTGCGCTCGCGCTCGTGCCCCGACGGCAGGCGCCTCGAGTCGAGGACGCGGTGCGTGCTGCGTTCGAGGCTGCCGGCCTGGGGGAGCCGGACCTCTTCCCCGTCACGCCCTCCGGCGGCGCCAGGCGCGTGGCGTAAGCCGGACGAGCGTCACGGCACCGGCTGAGGTCGGCACGTAGGGCCGCGAACCACTGGGGTTCCGTTCCGCCATTCCAGGCGGTCCATCCAGAGAACGCGGCCCGGGAAGACGGAGCCGACCGCGTGGGGGGGCCAAGCGTGGTAGACCATCCACGTCTCGCCGTCGTCGTCTCGAACGATCGTCTGGTGGCCGGGGCCGGCTGCCTCACATGCGGCGTCCAGGATCGGGTTGCCCGGCGCGTCCGTGCACGGGCCCAGCGGCCCCTTGCAGCGGGCATAGCCGACGGCGTAGAGCGCGCTGTCGAACGCGTTGGCTGAGAAGAAGAGGTAGTAGCGCCCGCCTCGCCTCCAGAGCGTCGGCGCCTCGACCAGCTGGCCCTCCCACTTGGCGTCCTGCTTCACGAGGCGCGTCCGCCGCCCGAGCAGCTTCAGCCCGTTGGCCGACAGCTTCTGCGCGTAGATGAACGTGTCGAGGCCGCAACAGTTGCCGTCGTTCTTCCACAACAGGTAAGGGGTGCCGTCGCCGTCGCGGAAGGGGCTCGCATCGATCGAGCCCCCCTCGCCCTTCTGGCAGACGAGCGGGTGCTTGGCGCGATCCACGAACGGCCCCCCGGGCGAGGAGGCTAGGGCCGCGCCGATGCACTGGGCCGAAAGCCGAGACGACAGCGCGGTGTAGTAGAGGACGAAGTTTCCGTCCCCTCGGCGGAGTACTTCAGGCGCCCAGGTCCGGCCGGTGAACGCCCACGACCCGAGCTCCGGCAGCGCATCCTTGCCGGCCTTCCAGCGCACGAGATCCGGCGAGCGCAGTGTTCGGACGTTCATTCCGTCCCCGTTCGTGCCGTAGGCGTAGTACGTGCCATCGACCCTGAGCACGAACGGGTCGGGGAAGTCCTCCTCGTAGACGGGGTTCGTGAAGCGGTTGGACGCGGTCGACGGCTGCGGCGCGGCCGCCTCCTCGTCACCTCCACAGCCCGGTCCGGCCGCAAGCAGGCCGAGCGCCAGTACGAGCGCCCGCAGCGCCCGGAGGGAGCGCACCCCTCTAGGAGCGGTCGGGCGTGACGGCTTCCTCGGTCTCGCGGTCGAACACGTGCAGCTTCTTGAGCGGCAGTGCCAGCGAGACCTCGCGACCGACGCTGACCCGACCGCGGTCGACAGGCAGCTTCGCCAGCAGCCCGACGTCACCCGAGTGCAGATGGACGAGCTGCTCGTCGCCGAGGTACTCTACGACGTCGACCACCGCCGCGATGCGCGCCTGGCCCGAGCCGACCTCCGCTCCTGCGAGTTGGAGGTGCTCCGGCCGAAAGCCGAGCGTGAGGGGGTTGCCTGTTTGCCTGCGGA
>JBHENM010000165.1:0-2296 GCA_046262035.1 Acidimicrobiales bacterium
GGGTGCGGCTCTCCTGGAGTGACGTTCGGGGGCCGGTAGCCGCCCTCGCCTGACGGGTCCCGGGGAGTCACCCATCCACCACCTCAGCCCGTCTTGGTGCTCTGCTGTCTGTTGGTAGATTGCCAACAGACAGGAGACCGACATGGCCACCCGCCGAGCCCGTCCCGAGCCGTTCATGGTGCGGGGGGCGCTGTTCACTCTGCGCCGCCGATGCGGCAAGCCGAGCTGCCGCTGCGCCAACGCGGCGGGCCATGAGAGCCCGGCGCTGGCCTACCCCGAGGGAGGCCGGACCAAGACGATGACCCTCTCGGCTGCCGATGTGGATGAGGTGCGCGCCGCGCTGGAGCGCTACAACGCCGCCCGGTCCGAGCTGGATGCCGGCGCCGACGCCGGCGTCGCCGTTCTGCGAGCCCGCCTCGCCGGGCGTCGTCGAGCGCGATGACCACCACCGGGACCGCTGCGGCCCCGTCGCCGAGCGCCGGCGATGGCGCCACTTCCCCCGACGCCTCGGCGTTCGGCGGATCCCGGGCGTGCTTCGAGGACATCGTCGGCTGGCTGGAGGGCACCGAGGCCGGCTCGTCGTCGCACGGCGAACTGGAGGACGATCTCGACCGACGGGGCCGGGAACTGCTGCGCCGCCTGCTTCAGGACCACCTCGACCTGCGCGCCCAGCGAGAGGAGCGAGTCGAGGTGGTGGGCATCGACGGCGTCAACCACGGCAGCGTCGAGGCCGGGCACACCCGTGCGCTCGCCACCGTGTTCGGCGCCGTGGTGGTCGAGCGTCTGGCCTATCGCCATCGGGGGGCGGCGAACCTGCACCCCGCGGATGGCGCGCTGAACCTCCCCACCGAGCGCCACTCCCACGGTCTGCGCCGCCTGGCCGCCATCGAGTCGACCCGGGGCTCCTACGACGACGCCGCCGAGGCGATCGGCCGAGTCACCGGTGTGGCGGTGGCCAAGCGCCAGGTGGAAGAGCTCACGGCCCGCTGCGCGGCCGACGTCGACGATTTCTACGCCACCTCCGCGCCCGAGCCAGGCGCCAGCGACGACGTGCTGGCGCTCTCTGTCGACGGAAAGGGCATCGTCATGCGGCCCGACTCGCTGCGACCCGCCACCGAGCGGGCGGCGGCGGCGGCCACCACCAAGCTCGAGACCCGCCTGTCCAAGGGCGAGAAGCGCAACCGCAAGCGCCTGGCCGAGGTCGGCGCGGTCTACGACATAGCGCCGGTGCCCCGCAGCCCCGCCGACGTGTTGGCCTCGGGCCACGGCGATGACCCACCACCAGCACCACGGGCCACGGCCAAGTGGGTGACGGCGAGCGTGGCCAAGGACGCGGCCGAGGTCGTGTGCAGGGTCTTCGACGAGGCGGAGCGGCGGGACCCGGACCACAAACGTCGATGGGTGGCGCTGGTGGACGGCAACCGCCACCAGATCGACTGCATCGAGGCCCAGGCCGAGCAGCGCAAGGTGAGCGTCGCCATCGTGGTCGATCTCATCCACGTGCTGGAGTACCTGTGGGGAGCGGTGTGGTGCTTCTTCGCCGAGGGCGACCCCGCCGCCGAGGACTGGGTGAAGGACAGAGCCCTGGCCGTCCTCGGGGGAAAGGCCCGTGAGGTCGCCGCTGGCATCCGGCGACGGGCCACGACCGCGGGGCTACCCACGTCGAGGCGCAAGAAGGCCGACGAATGCGCCAAGTACCTGACCAACAAGGCCGCCTACCTCGACTACCCGACGGCCTTGGCCGCCGGCTGGCCTATCGCCACCGGCGTGATCGAGGGCACGTGTCGATATCTGGTGGCCGACCGCATGGACATCACGGGCGCACGCTGGAGCGTTGATGGCGCCGAGGCGGTCCTCAAACTACGAGCCGTCCGCTCCAACGGCGACTTCGACAAGTACTGGCTGTGGCATGTCGCCCAGGAACGACGACGAGTCCACGAGGCCCGCTACACAGACGGCGTCATTCCCCTCGCCGCGTAGTCACTCGAGGAGAGCCGCACCCCATCGAGGGTGCGTTCGTAAGCCTGCCACGCGTCCCGGATCGGCCTGGGTGTTGCCTTTGGCGGCCGGAGGAGTGCCGCCAACTCGGTGAGGCCGGGAACGACGACGCGAGTCGCCAGCTTGGTCAAGAAGGTGGCCATGCGCCGTCCGTGCGCGGTGACCCGGTAGGTGTTGGTGTGGGCGACGCGTTCGATGAACCCCTTGAGGCGAAGTCGGCGAAGGTCGTAGCTGGCCTGCCCCTGGCTGTAGCCGGGGCTCCAGAGAGCCGTCATCTGCTGGCGGAGCGTGCGGTTGG
>JBHENM010000166.1:0-10365 GCA_046262035.1 Acidimicrobiales bacterium
GGCTCCTCGAACGAGTACCGCATCGTGCTGGCGGACACCGCTCGCCTCATCGGCACGGTGGACGAGAGCCGGGCCTTCACCACCGTCCACCCCGGCGCCCTGTACCTCCATCAGGGCCGGCACTACCGGGTCGAGCACCTCGACCTCGCCGATCGGGCGGCCCACGTCGTGCCCGCAGAGGCGACGGAGACTACGCACCCCAGGAGCGAGACCTCCGTCCGCTTGCTGGGCACCGACGATCAGGTCGAGGTGGGGCGGGCTCGCCTGTGCCTGGGCGGCGTCGAAGTGGTGGAACACGTCGTCGCCTACCAGCGACGGAAGCTCTTCACTCGCGAGGTGCTCGGCACGGTGAGCCTCGACCTCCCCCCCACCCGCCTCTCCACCCGGGCCTTCTGGTATGTGGTCGACGGCGATCTGCTGGACCGCTCGGGCGTAGCCCCCACTCGGGTACCGGGCACGGTCCACGCCGCCGAGCACGCCGGCATCGGCATCCTGCCCCTGTTCACCATCTGCGACCGGTGGGACGTAGGAGGGGTGTCGACCGACGTCCACCCCCAGACGGGCCAGGCCACGATCGTGATCTACGACGGGTACCCCGGCGGCGCGGGAGTGGCCGAGCTGGGCTTCGCCGCGGGCCGGGCCCACGTCGAAGCCACCCTCGAAGTCATCGCCACGTGCCCGTGCGAGAGCGGCTGCCCGTCCTGCGTGCAGTCACCCAAGTGCGGGAACTGGAACGAGCCTCTGGACAAGGCGGGTGCCGCCGCTCTTCTCAGGACGGTTCTGTCAGGCTGAGGGCGGCTGCCGCCCGCGATACCGCGTCCGGCTCACGTTGTCGAGTGCGAACAGGATGGCCAGCACCAGATACGTCCCGGCCGTGGCCTCCGCAACCCAGCGGAACTCCGACGGCGACACCGGCACCAGGAGCACGCAGGCCGCAGCCGCAGCCAGGAAGAACCACAGGCGCCGATCCCTCATGTGGCGACCTTCATGATCTGCTGGCTGACCCAGGCGATGGTGAAGGCGCCAGGGATGGTGAGCACCCACGCCCATACCACCTGACCGGCCACTCCCCACCGTACGGCCGAGAGGCGACGGGTGGCGCCCACGCCGACGATGGCGCCCGTGATGGTCTGGGTCGTCGACACGGGGATGCCGGCGGCCGACGTGCAGAAGAGAGTGACCGCAGCAGCCGACTCGGCGGCGAAGCCCCCTACCGGCTGGAGGCGGGTGATGCGGGAACCGAGGGTCTTCACGATCCGCCACCCCCCGCTCAGGGTCCCCAATCCGATGGCCGTGTGGGCGGCGAGGATGACCCAGAGGGGAACATCGGCGTCCGGCTGAAGATGTCCTCCGGCGATGAGCACGGCCAGGATGATCCCCATCGTCTTCTGGGCGTCGTTGGCTCCGTGGCCGAGGCTGAATGCGGCAGCCGACACCAGCTGCCCCCTGCGGAAGCCGCGATTGAGTAGCTCGATGCGGCGGGCCCGGCGGAACGTCCACAGGATGATCAGGCTGAGGATCAGACCCAGGGCCAGCCCGATGAGCGGCGACAACACGATGAACACGCCGATCTTGCGGAGTCCGGGCTCCTGAAGTACGTCGAAGCCGGCCTTGGCCACCGCCGCGCCCGCCATCCCGCCCACCAGGGCGTGGGAGGAACTCGTCGGCAGCCCCAGATAGAACGTGATCAGGTTCCAACCGATGGCCCCGATCAGGCCGGCGAAGACGACCCCGACGGTGAGCACGTTCAGGCTCGGGTCGACCACGTCCTTGGCGATGGTCGTCGCCACCTCGGTACCGAAGACGAGGAAGGCGGCGAAGTTGAAGAAGGCAGCCCACGCCACCGCGTAGCGAGGGGAGAGCACGCGGGTGGAGACCACCGTGGCGATGGAGTTGGCAGCGTCGTGGAACCCGTTGGTGAAGTCGAACGCCAAGGCGACGAGGATGACGAGGACAGCGCCGACTTCCAAAGCGTGGAGATCCTGGCGCTACGCGTACTTGAGGACGATCGACTCGACGATGTTGGAGATGTCTTCGAGCGTGTTGAGGGCGGCCTCCATGGCCTCGACCACGTCCTTCCACTTCAGGACCTCGAGGGCCGGGAACTCGCCGCTGAACAGCCGGGCGACGGCTCGCCGGTAGACGTGGTCGCCCTCGGTCTCGAGGCGGTCGAGCGCCTCCAGGTGAGGTTCGACACCCTTCATCGACTCCAGCCGGCCGAGCAGCAGGACGGTCTCGTCCGCCATCTGGACGAGCAGGTCCGCCTGCTCCTTCAGCTCGGGGAGGATCTCGGTGACCCTGAACAGGTTGAGGAGGGCGGAGACGGCGAGGATGTCGTCGACGACATCGTCCAGCTCCTCGGCCAGGGCATGAATGTCCTCCCGGTCGAAGGGGGTGACGAACGTGGAGTTGAGCCGGCGCAGGATCGAGCGGGTGACCTCGTCTCCGTGGCGCTCCAGCGCCATCACCTCCTCGAGGTGAGCGGGGACGCCCTCGACGTCGGCGACGAGCTCCTGGAGGGCGCGGGCGCACTTGGCGGCGTTGGTGGCGGAGTCCGAGAACAGCTCGAAGAAGCGGTCATCGGTGGGGACGAGGCGGAACCGCACCGCTCAAAAGCCTCCGGTGGCCAGGTAGTGCACGCGAGCGGCGATGTTGACGGCGTGGTCTCCGAGGCGCTCGTAGAACCGCCCGACCAGGGCCAGCTCGATGGCCACGGGGACACTGAACTGGCCCGTGGTCAACTCGGAGATGAAGCTGACGTGGAGGTCGTCGAGCTCGTCATCCAGCTCCCGCAGACGCTCCCCGGCGCCCGCTTCCCGGGTGGTGTAGGCGTGAGCCGTCTGCCGCCACAGCTCCACGCCGACCCGGCCCATCTCGTGGATGAGGCCTCGGACCCGGGGGGTGAGCTCGCCGGTAAGCCCGCGGGCCGCCCGCTGGGCGATGTGCTCGGCCAGGTCCCCGCTGCGCTCCAGCTCGGGGACGATCCTCAATACGGAGAGTAGGAACCGCAGGTCGTTGGCCATGGGCGCCTGTAGGGCGAACTGGCGCTGCACGACGTCCTCCACGTGCACGTAGAGGGTGTCCAGCATCTTGTCTCTGGCCACGAGGTCACGGGCCGCCTCGCGGTCGCCGGCCAAGAGGGCGTCGGTGGCGCCTGCCAACCCTTCGCTCACCAGGGCGAAGAGCTGCCGTACCTGCTGATCGATCGTCTCGAGGTCGCGGTGGAACGCGCTCCGGAGCTCCATGGCCGTCCTCTCTCCTGGCACCGGGGACGCTACTCGTCGTGTGGCGGCCGTCAGCGGAAGGACGCGGGGCGGCCACCTCCGGCAGCCGCGCCGACGGGCTCGGGGCGGGTGTCCCCGCTCGGGCCGTCCGGGACCGGGGCGAACTCGTCGTCATAGAAGTCCGTCTCGAGGGGGGCGGGCTCGAGGTCGCCGCCGCCCAGGGCGGAACCCGCGGGGGACACCACGAGGCGGCGGCTCAACCACCGGAGATGCAGAGCAGTCACGCACAGGACCGACCCGGCGGCCACGGGAATGAGCAGGGCTCGCCGGTTCGAGTCCGTCAGGTCGCCACCCGGTTCGACGGCGCCGCTTCCCGCCGCCGACGACGGCCGGCCCGGGTTGCGGCCTTCGAGCTTCGAGGTAGCGGGAAAGGGCAGGTTGGGGTTGAAGCCGGTATCCGGGAGAGTCACGTCGGTCGCAGGTGAGGGGGGACGGACACCTGACCCCGTGGCGAAGAAGGATCCCAGGTCGGCGTTCGCGGACGGCGACCCGCCGCCACCGCCGCTACCGCCACCGGGAACGGTGGTCGGCGACGCTCCCTCGGGTACGACGGCCCGAGCGGCCTCGGAGAATGGCGAGGCGAGCCACACAGGTGCGCTGGCGATGGCCATGGATCCGTCGGCCCCGGGGCGGTAGGCCCGCACCGCGTACTCGATCTCGGTGGCGCCGGCCGGCGGCGAATTGTCCACGAATGATTCGCCGGCGGCGCCGGCGATGGGCGTGAAGTTGCCCGACCCGGACTTGCGGTGAACGAGGTAGCCGATCAGGTCGGGATAGGGACCGACTGCGTCCCAGGTGAGCGTCACCTTCCCGTCGGCGTAGGACGCGTTCAAGCCTGTCGGGGCTGCCGGAGGCACCAGGACGGTGAAGGAGGCCAAGCCCTCTCCGCTGATGAGGACGTCCCCGCAAACCAGAACCAGGCAGTCGCGGTGGGAAACGACGGCGACGGCGGTGTAAGGGCCGTTGTGGGCGATGGTCGGAGTCCACGCGAACGTCGCGGTTCCCACTCCGGCCGCACAGCCGCCATCGATTACGTAGTCGCACCCGTTGACGGCATGGTCAGGCTCCTCCTGCGGTCCGGCGCTGACCACGGCCACATCGATCCTTGTGATCTCGTTGAGCCCCCCGCCGTGGCTGATGACCCCGCTGATGGTGACCGGGTCGCCAGTGGCGAAGAGTTGGGGGGTCTCGGGCTCGTGGGCCGAAACCGGCGCCGCGCCGAGGAGGACCCAGGTGGCGGCCAGGACCGCGATCGCCCGGAGCGGGTGGGCCTTCCTCAAGCCGCCGCCAAGTCCTTCAGCCACGTGGCCCGCACGATCAACCGCTGCGCCGCCGACCCGCGCGGGTGGCAGGTTGTGAGGGTGAGGGCGCGCTCGGGAGTGGCATCCAGCACGCTGATGTCGGTCGGAGGTACCACGTAGGGGTCCTTGGAGAGCTGGTAGACGCAGCCGCCGATGGGGGTGGTCACCTCGATGGTGTCGCCGGCTTTCAGCCGGTCGAGGTTGCCGAACGGCTTGCCGTACGTGGTGCGGTGGCCGGCGATGGCCATGTTTCCGTCTTCACACGGGAGAGGTGTCTGAGGGTAGTGGCCCGCGCCGGCCCGGAGCGCGCTGGGCGTGATCCCTTCCACGACGACCACGTCAACGTCGATGGCCGGGATGCGGACCCGGGTCAGGCTGTCGCCGGTCTCTACCTGGCGGTCGCGGTACGCCTGTTGGAGCTCGGGGCTGGCCAGTTGATTGCCGAGCTTGTCCTGGAGCCGGTCCTGCCAGATGTTCGTCGCGAACGGATAGCCCACCAGCCCGATGCCCCCCAGGAGCAGCAGGACGGACAGGGCCGACAGGCTCCGCCGGATCCAGGGCTTGGCTCGAAGAAGCTCTAGCAACGCGTCGAAAAGGAGCGGGCGGGACCGGTCATGACAGAACCCAGGCTACCGGAGGTGTTCGGGCGCGGATGGCAGGAAGCAAGCATCCAAGGGTTTCGCCGGCGATTGAACCGATTCCTCTGTGGGTTTGAGCGATTAGCGCTCCACGCGCATGGTCGCCGATGCCTCGAGGCGCAGGTCGCCGAGGGCGGCGCCCACCAACGGCACTTCCGTCGGCGCCTGGTACCGGGCCGTCACCCGCACCCGGCTGCCGGGCCCCTCTCGGCCGTCGACATCGACCTCGAGGCGCCCCGAATCGAGCCCCGACGACGCAGCCGCGGCGGAGCGGGCGGCGTCGGGAGAAGGATCGACGGCCGCTTCCCGCGCACCTTCGCGAGCGGCGTGGACAACCAGTATCTGGTCGCGCACGACCAACCCCACCTGGACGAGCACCAGGAGCAGGACGGCCACCAGTGGGAGCACGAGGGCCAGCTCCACCGCCGCCTGGCCGCGGGCGGGGCGGCGGGGCCGGAGCCGCCGCCTCCCCGTCCGCTCGTAGCCGGAAGGACGCAACCTCACGTCACTTTGCCGGTAATGGACTGCAGCACTTTGTCGAGCAGCTTCTCGACCAGGTCGGTCTTGGTGGCCCAGGCCACGATGAGGAGGGCCACGGCGGCCGCCCCCAACAGGACGAGGGCGTACTCGGCCGAAGCCTGGCCCCGTTCGTCGGGTACCAGGCGACGACGGGCCGAGTCGAGGAACCCCCAGAGGAGGACGGCCAGATGCACGGACATGTCGAACAACGGAACTCCTTGTGGATCGGTGGGTGAAGCTCGGGGGAGTCAGAGGCGCAGCGAGCGAACGGCGCTGGCGACGAGGGGGGCCACGGTCAGCAGCCCGAATGCGGGCAGGGTGCATGTGACGAGCGGGAACAGGAGCTTCACCGGGACCTTCCGCGCCGCTTCCTCGGCCCGGCGACGACGGTCCCTCCGGACCTCATCCGAAAGTCGTTCGAGCCCGGCCATGAGGGGCGCGCCGTAGCGCTCGGACGCGACGAGAGCGGCGACCAGCGGGCGCACGGCCTCACCCGTCCGGAGAGGAAGGTCGTCGAGAGCGTCGGACAGTCGCCGGCCGAGAGCCACTTCCCTGAGCGTGAGGCGAAGCTCTTCGGCCAGGGGTCCCGACGCCCGGGCCGTCACCCGGACGACGGCCAGATGGACGGTGAGCCCGGCCCCGACGGCCAGGACCAGGAGGTCCACCACGTCGGGTAGGTCGGACGCGAGAGCAGCCAGCCGACGTCGCTCGACCCGCCGGAGGGCGGCCCCCGGAAGGGCCCATGTCACCAGGGCCGCAGGCACGGCGGCCGCGGGCAGAACGGGCAGGAACCCACCCGCCACCAGGAGGGCCCGACCGAGGCGCAGGGAAGCGTCGGAAGTCACCGGGCGGCCGGCGCGCGCCAGGGCCCAACCCCCGATCCGCTCGGTGATCGCCAGCCGGCCCGGCCGAGGCCCGTCCGAGTGGGGGGTGGGCCGGGCCAAGGCCCGAAGCCGCCGAGGCGGAGGGCGGCGCGACCACGCCAGACCCAGCACCGCGGCCGACCACGCCGCCCCCAGCAGCAAGATCATGCCGGCACTCGCGCCAGCCGCTGCATCCACAGCCATCCCAGCCCGTCGAGGGCGCATCCGACGGCCAGCAGGGCCAGACCGGCCGGCGTGTGGAAGAGGAAGCGCCCCGTCTGGGGGTCGGTGGCAATGGCGAAGGCGCCGAAGGCCAGCGGGGCCAGCCCTATGACGACGGCTGAAATTCTCGCCTGGGACGCCAGGGCCCGCACCTCGGCGGCAACGGCCAGCCGATCCCGCACGGTCGCGGCGACGCCGTCGACCGCCCGGGCCTGGCCGCCCCCGGTCTCCACGCTGAGGCACAGCGCGGTCACGGCCAGACGGACTCCTGGTGCCGGATGACGACCGGCAAGCGCCTCCAGGGCGGCCACCAGGGTGGCGCCCTCCTCGACGTGACGCGCCACCAGCGCCAGCTCCCGGCCCAGCCGCCCGGGAGTGACCGACCCCGCCTCGGCGACCGCCTGCCGGAGGGAGGCGCCCGAACGCAGCGACCGGGCCATGGCCTCCAGGGCGAGAGGAAGCCCACGCTCCAGACGTTGGCGGCCCTGGCCCCGTCGGGCGCGGAGCACCAGCAACGGGCCGGCGGTCGAGATCAGCAGAGCCAATCCCGATGCTCCGGGACCGACGAAGAGGACAGCCCCGACAGTCAGGACGAAGGCGCCGCTGAGCCAGGCGGTCCACGCCAGCGGCGCGGGGAGGTCCACGCCGGCCTCGTCCAGCCACTGCACTACCGCTTCCGGTGGGTCGAGCAGCCGGACGGATACGCCGGCCTCGCCCTCGACGCCAGGAGCGGCGCCTTCCAGCCGGCTCTGCAACGCCGCGCGCCGGCTGGCGCCGACCGCGAGCCGGCCCATGCCGGCGACGGCCACGACCAGCAGGGCGACGAGCAGGGTCAAGACGAGATCCATGCCGGGTCGGGCGGGGGAGCGGAGGCGGCGCGCGAGGGCCGCTCGGGAAGGGCGAAGACGCCGTCGGGGCCTGCCAGCAACCGCACGCGTACGTCGGCTGCGCTGGTATCGGACTCCTGGTCAGACGACTCCCGCCGGTTCACCTCGGCCACGGCCACGACACGGCGAGAGCCGTCCTGCCGCCTGGCCACCTGGACGACCAGGTCGAGGGCCGACTCCAACTGGGAGCGAACCGCGGCGAGGGGCAGGTTTACCTCTCCCATCATGACCATCGTCTCCACCCGCGCGAGGGCGTCGGCCGGGCTGTTGGCGTGACACGTGGACAGCGAGCCCTCGTGGCCCGTGTTCATGGCCTGGAGCATGTCCAGCGCTTCCGGCCCGCGGACCTCACCCACCAGGATCCGGTCGGGTCGCATGCGCAGGGCGTTGCGGACCAGGTCGCGGACCCGAACCTCTCCTGCCCCCTCGGCGTTGGGCGGACGGGCCTCCAGCCGCAGCACGTGCTCCCCCGGGAGGCGCAGCTCGGCCGCATCCTCGACGGTGATGACCCGTTCACCCGTGGGGATGAAGGAGGCCAGGGCGTTGAGAAGGGTGGTCTTGCCGGCGCCGGTGCCACCGGAGACGAGGACGTTCATCCGAGCCACCACCGCCCATCGCAAGAGCGCGGCCACCGGCGGAGGAGCGAAGGCCTCGACGGGGAGGGCGCGGGCGCCGAACCGGCGAATCGTTAGGCAGGGACCGTCGACGGCCAACGGCGGGACCACGGCGTTGACCCGGGATCCGTCGGGCAGGCGGGCGTCCACGAGAGGGCTGGCCCGATCGACCCGAAGGCCAAGGGGCCCCACCACCTTCTCGATGAGGTGTTCGATGGCGTCGGCGTCGAGGTCGAGGGGGACGCGGCGGAGGACGCCCATGCGCTCGACCCAGACGCGACCGGGCCCGTTGATCATCAGGTCGGTGACGGCGCCGTCCGCCAGCAGCGGCTCGAGCGGGCCGAGACCGGTGACCGCAGCCAGCACCTGGCCGACCATTCGCTCCCGCTGACGCGCCCCCAACAGCGGGGCCTCCTCCCCCACGATGGCCGACACCCGCTCGGCCAGCGGCGCGTCCCCGCCGTCGGCCAGGAGACGAGCGTGGATTCGGGCCGGGGCGCTCCCCGGCTTCACGAGGCCACCGCCAGCACCGCCCGTTCGAGCGACCGCTCGGCCGTCCGGGGCACCCGTCCGGCCAGGAGCCCGGCGTCGACCGCTCGGGCGACTGCCGGGTCCCGGGGCACTTCGGCCCACACGGGGAGACCGAGGACGTCCTCGACGTCGCGCCGTCGGAGGGCGCGCTCGGGCTCGTCGACGAGAACCACCCCCGTCGCTCGCACGGGTGCGGCCAGCACCCGGCGGAGAGCGAGATAGCAGGGTCGAACGACGACGAGCGAGATCGTGGCGCCCGCAGCCAGCTCGAGGGCGGGCGTCCGGTCGGCGGCTCCGCAGTCGGCCACGACCACCCGCCCGTCCGCAGCCATCCAGTTGGCCAACAGCTCGGCCCGGCTTCCGCTCGACGCCACGCCGGGAAGCGCTCCCCGTGGCAGAAGGCGCAGCGAGCGGCCGACCTCGACCTCGAGGCGCGCTAGGGCGTCGACCCCTACGTCAGGTGACGCCCCCAGCCAGTCGCCCAGGCCGGGACCCGACGGCTCGGGAATGCCGAGGGCGGCGGGCAGGTCGCCGGAGAGATCGGCCAGGACCGTCGTGGAGGCTGACGATCGGGCGACGACGAGCGACAGGAGGGCGGTCACCACTGTGGTGCCGCTGCCCCCTTTGGGTGACCAGCAGGCGATGAGCACAGGTTCCTCCCCGGGTGACGACCTTGGAGGGGAAGGGAACCAGATGACTCAGAACGCCATGACAGTACCGGGAACGGCGCCCGCGAGCAAGGGGTTGGGCCCGCCTTGTGTCGCCCCGGCTCGAAATCGGAGCGCGCCGAAAAATCGGCTTGCGTGGAGATCCGCCGATTTCGTCGAGGCTCGGGCGCCGCACCGAGCCCCGGACGAACAAACCTGACCTAGCTGGCGGAACGGACCTTCTTGGCGGCGACGACGCCCAAGGCGACCAAGATGGCGATCAGGATGAGTTTCTTCATGCCCTCACCCTACTGCCGGGTCACGGCCGGAGAAACAGACAGGCTGCCGAGACCGCTTTCACGGCTGCTGTACGGGGTCGGGTAGCGTCGGTCCCGGAGGTGTCCGGGCGCCTGGTGGGCCCCCCCGCCTTCAAAGCGGGTGGGACGGGTGATCCCCGTCCGGGGGGTTCGATTCCCGTCCACCTCCGCCACGTCGAAGGGGGGAGGGAGACCCTCCCCCCTTCGAGTCTGCGGAACGCTAGACGGCCAGAAGGTCTCGGGCCCCGGTGTCGCTGCTGGGGTGGCGGAGCTTGGACATGGCTCGGGCTTCGATCTGGCGGATGCGCTCCCGGGTCAGGTTGAAGTGCTCGCCGACCTCCTCGAGGGTGCGGGGCTCTCCCCGGTCGAGGCCGAAGCGCAGACGCAGGATCTCCCGCTCACGCTCGTCGAGCGGACCGAGCAGCTTGGAGATCTCCTCGGGCAGCAGCGCGGTGGCCGCCACCTCGAAGGGGGACTCGGCCGAACGGTCCTCGACCACGTCACCCAGTTCGGCGTCGCCGTCCTCACGGAGCGGCTCCGAC